>JBAIYK010000119.1:0-12221 GCA_037915935.1 Solirubrobacterales bacterium
AAGCGATGGACGAGCACGGCATGCGATCGGATGCACGGGCGTCGGGGCGGGCGGACGGGCGCCCGGGCGCGCGGGCGGACGGGCGAGCGGACGGGCGGACGGGCGCCCATACCGAAGGCCCGCCACAGGACGGGTCTCGCCCCGACGTGGACAATCTCGCCCTGCACCTGCTCGGAGACGAGCTGCACGCGCGCACGGGCGACGTGATCGACCGCATCGTCGCGATGGTCGAAGGCTCCGGGCACATCCTCGACTCCCAGGTCGAAGACCGCTTCATCCGCGTCGGCGAAGTCTCGACCGTCGCGGTCGCGCGCTGGATGGCGGGCGGGGGCGAAGACGCGGCCCGCGAGATGGGACGCGAGTCCTCGCGGATCTTCGGACAGCTCGGCGCGCAGCGCGAGGCGCCGCTGAACGAGCTGATCAAGCGCTGCCTGCGCTGGCGCGACGCGGCGGCCGAGGTGGTGGCAGAGATCGTCGGCGAGCGTCAGCTGGCGACGGGAGTGCTCGTCAGAGCCCTGCAGATGCTGCAGCGCAGCCTCGACGTGACGCTCGTGAGGATGGGCGAGTCATACGAGGCGGAGCGGCGGCGCTCCCACGAGGAGCTCGACCGCCAGCAGGCGGAGCTCTCCTTCCTCGCCACCCACGACCCGCTCACGGGGCTGCCGAACAGAACGCTGATCATCGACAGGCTCGGGCACATGCTTGGGCGCGCGCGCCGCAACAGGACGCCCGTCGCGGCGCTGTTCATCGACCTCGACAACTTCAAGGCGATCAACGACTCCCTCGGGCACGCGATCGGGGACGAGCTGCTGAAGGCCGTCGCGGCGAGGCTGAACGGCGTCGTGCGCGACAGCGACACGCTCGGCCGCCTCGGCGGCGACGAGTTCGTCGTGATCGCCGAGGAGCTCTCGCTCGCCGCCGGGCCGGAGCTGATCGCCGAGCGGCTGCTCGAAGCGCTGAAGCAGCCGTTCAAGCTGCCGGGCCAAGAGGACACGCCGCTGATGGTCACCGCGAGCGTCGGCGTCGCGCTCGGCGGGGAGGCCGCGGCGAGCGAGCTGCTGCGCGACGCGGACATCGCGATGTACAGGGCGAAGTGGGACGGCAAGGACCGCTACGTCGTGTTCGAGTCGGCGATGCAGGACGCGTTGCGCGACCGGATGGTGCTCGAGATGGACCTGCGCGCGGCGGTGCAGAACGAGGAGTTCTTCCTGCTCTACCAGCCGACGTTCGACCTGCAGTCGATGACCGCGACCGGCGTCGAGGCCCTCATCCGCTGGGCGAGCCCGACGCGCGGGATCGTGCAGCCGGACGACTTCGTGCCGCTGCTCGAGGAGACGGGGATGATCGTCGAGGTCGGCAGATGGGTGCTCGATCAGGCGTGCGCCCAGGGGGCGGCCTGGCATCGAAGCGGTCGCGAGGTGGAGATCGCGGTCAACGTCTCCGCGCGCCAGCTCGACGCCGACGAGCTCGTCGACGACGTGCGCGACGCCTTGCAGGAGAGCGGCATGCGGCCGAGCGCGCTCACGATCGAGGTGACGGAGACCGCGATCATGCGAAACGCCGAAGACACGGCCCACCGCCTCGCCGCGATCAAAGAGCTCGGGGTGAAGGTCGCGATCGACGACTTCGGCACCGGCTACTCCTCGCTTGCGCACCTGCAGCGCTTCCCCGTCGACCTGCTGAAGATCGATCGCTCCTTCATAGCCGCGCTGTCCGACGGCCACGAGGCCGAGCAGCTGATAAAGACGCTCGTCCAGCTCGGCAAGGCGCTCTCCCTCGAGACGCACGCGGAGGGCATCGAAGGGCCGCGCGAGCTTGCGATCCTGCGCGCCCAGAACTGCTCGGCCGGCCAGGGCTTCCTGTTCGCGAAGCCGCTCGACGCGGCCGAGGCCGAGATGTTCCTCGCCGAACGCGACGTCGCGCGCAAGGCGCGCAGCGGCGCCCCGCGCGCGGCTCGTGCGAAGGCGTAGCGCTGCGGCGCGGCGCGCGCGCCGTAGACTTCAGCCGTGACGATCGACCCGACGACGGCGGCTGTCGGCACCTGGAGCGGCGGCCGCTTCATGCGCTTCGGCGAGGCGATCTCCGAGCAGCGCCTGCGCGACCTGATGCGCCCCGGCGAGGGGATCGACACCGTGATCACCGCCGACGTCTACGGCGAGGGGGCGGCCGACAGCCTGCTCGGCGAGGCGATCGCGGGCGTCGAGCGCGACTCCTTCTGCCTGGTCGGCGCGATCGGCCACGACTTCTACGACGGCGAGCGCGAGGGCGCGAAGGGATTCCCGCGCTTCACCGACCCGCGCCTGCGCGGCCCCTCCGAGTACGCCTCCTACATCAGGAGCGCGGCCGAGCGCAGCCTCGCCCGCCTGAAAGCCGATCGCCTCGACCTGCTGCTGCTGCACAACCCCGACAGCGCCGGCTACCGCAGCGAGGCGGTCTGGGAGGGGATGCAGGCGGTGCGGGAGGCCGGCCTGACGGCGAAGGTCGGCGTCGCGCCCGGCCCCGCGAACGGCTTCACGCTCGACCTGATCGACTGCTTCGAGCGCCACGGCGAGGTGATCGATTGGGCGATGATCATCCTCAGCCCGATGGAGCCCTGGCCCGGGCGGCTCGTGCTGCAGGCCGCGGAGCGGCACGAGGTCTCGCTCATCACGCGCGTCGTCGACTACGGCGGGCTCTTCCACGGCGACGTGCGCCCAGGGCACCGGTTCGCGAAGCACGACCATCGCGCCTTCCGTCCCGCCGGCTGGGTCGAGCGCGGCTCCGAGAAGCTGCAACGGATGGCCCCCTACGCGCAGCGCCACGGCCTCAGCGCCCTGCAGCTCGCCTGCTGCTGGAACCTCGCCCACCCCGCGGTGCGCTGCGTCGCGCCCACGCTGATCCAGGAGCAGGGCGAGGATGCGAAGCCGATCGAGCAAAAGCGCGCCGACCTCGCCGGCGTGCCGGTCAGCTCGCCGCTCGGCGAGGCGGAGATCGAGGAGATCGCCGCGATCGGCGACAACTCGGGCTCGATGGCGCTGAAGGGCGCGAGCGCCGACTACGAGGGCGAGCCGGTCGCCGACCGCTGGCCGCTGAGCGGCCGCCTGCGCGAGCTCGCGGGTCGCTGGCAGATCGAGCCCGAGCGCGACCTCGCCTGCGTCGCCTGAGCGTCGCGGCCCGGCGGCTGCGCCGAGCCGTCAGCGCCCCGTGAACTTCGCCCGCCGCTTGCCGAGGAAGGCGGAGATGCCCTCTCTCGCGTCCTCGCTCGTGAACGCCGTCGCGAACGCCTGCTTCTCGGCCTCGATGCCCTCGTCGAGATCGCCCCTGCCCGACGCTGACTTGATCTGCTGCATCGCGATCGGAGCCCGCTCGGCGAGCCCGCGCGCCCACAGCAGCGCGGTGTCGAGCAGCTCGTGGTCGTCGACGACGCGGCTGACGAGCCCGAGCTCGTAGGCGTCCTCGGCGAGCACGGGCTCGCCGCCGAGGTTCATCTCGAGCGCCTGCGTAGCGCCGACGAGCCGCGGCAGCCGCTGGGTGCCGCCGAACCCAGGCACGATCCCGAGCTTTATCTCCGGCTGGGCGAACAGCGCCGAGCGCGCCGCGATCCTGAAGTCGCAGGCCATCGCGAGCTCGCAGCCGCCGCCGTAGGCGATGCCGTTCACGGCCGCGATCGTCGCGACCGGGCTCCGCTCCATCTCGCGCAGCAGCGCGTGCATGTCCTGCAGCAGCGTGCCGCCGTCCTGCGCCTCCATCTGCGTGAACGCCTTGATGTCCGCGCCGGCGCAGAACAGGAAGGGGTTCGAGGAGGCGATCACGAGCGCCCGCGCATCGCAGGCGCGCACCCGCTCCCACACCGTCCTCAGGTCTTCGACGACCTGCGGGGAGAGCGAGTTCATCTGACCGTTTGCAAGCCACGCGATCGCGGTCCGGTGCTCGCGGGTCTCGAGCTTCACCGTCTGCGCAGGCTGGTCGGCGTCCGGCTGCGGGTAGGCATAGAAGCCCTGGCCGCTCTTTGCGCCGAGGCGGCCCTGGGCGACCAGTCGGCGCAGGATCGTCGGCGGCGAGAAGCGCACGCCGTGGCGAGCCTCGGCGCGGCTCATGCGCTCCAGCACGACGTCGAGGCCCTCGGCGTCGGCCTTCATGAAGGGGGGCATCAGCCCCCGGCGCGGGTCGAGCCCGGCGCCGGCCATCATCCCGAAGTCGATGTTGCGGTGGGTGGCGACGCCCTCCTCGAGCACGAGGCACGCCTCGCTCAGCGTCTTCAGCGAGAGCAGCTCGACGAGCTCCTGCACGTCGGGCTCCTTCTCGCCGCGCACGTTCGGCTCCCCCTGCGGGTCGTAGACGCCGTCTCCGCCGCTCTTCGCGCCAAGGCGGCCTTCGGAGACGAGCCGCTGCATCGAGCGCGGCACGTAGAAGCGGTCCTCCCCATAGGTCTCGGCGAGGTGCTGCGCGACGTGCAGGACGGTGTCGAGCCCGAGCAGGTTGACGAGGAAGTAGGGGCCCATCGGCACGATCCCGGCCGCGCCGACGCCCTCATCGATCGCCTTGATCGAGAGGTCCTGCTCCTCCTGCTTGCGCCACACCTCTGCGATTCCCGCGGTGAGGATGCGGTTGACGACGAAGCCGGGCACCTCGGCGCAGGTGATCGGCTGCTTGCGGATCGACTGCGCGAAGGCGAGGGCGATCTCCAGCGTCTCCGGCGAGGTGTCATCTCCTTCGACGATCTCGATCAGCGGCATCAGCGAGGCGGGGTAGAAGTAGTGGAAGCCGAGCACCCTGTCCGGCCTCAGCGTCGCTTCGCCCATCTCGGTGATCGAAAGCGAGGAGGTGTTCGAGGCGAGGATCGCGTGCCCAGGCGTCGCGGCGTCGAGCTCCGCGAAGACCTGCTGCTTGATCTCGATCCGCTCGGGCACCGCCTCGATCACGAAGTCGACGTCGCCGAAGCCCTCGTAGGAGAGCGTGCCCTCGATCCGGTCCACTGTCTCCTGCACCTGCGTCTGGCCCTGCTCGACGCTCAGCTTCCCCTTCTCGACGAGCCGGCCGACCTGGCCCTCGGTCACCTTGCGGGCCTCGTCGATCCCCGCCTGCACGAGCTCCTCGCTCACGTCCTTGAGCACGACGGGGACGCCGGCGGCGGCGATCGTCTGGGCGATCTGGCCGCCCATCGTCCCCGCCCCGACGACGGCGGCCTTGAACACGAACATGCCCTCTCGCTCTCTGTATCCAGTCGGGTTGGGGACGCGTACTCGGGTAGGGCGCGCAGCCTACCGCCGCGGCACGCGCAGCCGGTCTCTCATGCGGCCGCCGGCTCGGGGGCCGCGACGGCCGGCTCGGCGGCGCGCCGCGGCAGCAGCGTCTCGCGCGCGATCACGAGCCGCTGGATCTGCGAGGTGCCCTCGTAGAGCTGCATGATCTTCGCGTCCCTGAAGAGCTTCTCGACCGGGTAGTCCTTGATGAAGCCGTAGCCGCCGTAGATCTGCACCGCGTCGGTCGCCGCCTTCATCGCGGTGTCGGCGGCGAACCGCTTCGCGTGCGAGGAGACGAGCGTGTTGCGTTCGCCGTTGTCGAGCATCGCCGCCGACTTCCAGGTGAGCAGGCGCGCCGCTTCGACGTCGGTCGCCATGTCGGCGATCATGAACTGGATCGCCTCGTGCATCGCGATCGGCACGCCGAACTGGACGCGTTCCTTCGAGTACTCGACGGCGAACTCGAGCGCCGCGCGCGCGATCCCCGTCGCCATCGCGGCCACCCCCGGACGAGTGCGGTCGAGCGTCATCATCGCGAGCTTGAAGCCCTTGTTCTCCTCGCCGAGCAGGTTCTCCGCCGGCACCTCGACGTCGTTGAAGGTGATCGTCGCGGTGTTCGAGGCGCGCTGACCGAGCTTGTCCTCCTTCTTGTCGACGATGACGCCCCAGTCGCGCTCGACGACGAAGGCGGAGATCCCGCGATGGCCCGCGTCCTTGTCGGTCTTCGCATAGACGGTGTAGAAGTCGGCGTAGCCGCCGTTCGTGATGAAGCACTTCGAGCCGTTGATGACGTACCGGTCGCCCATCTTCACGGCGGTCGTCCGCATCCCGGAGACGTCCGAGCCCGCGTCGGGCTCGGTGAGGCAGAAGGAGGCGAGTTTCAGCTCCTCGGTCACCATCCCGAGGTACTTGCGCTTCACCTCCTCAGAGCCGCCGAGCATGATCGGCGCGGTCGCAAGGCCGTTGCAGCCGAGCGTCGTCTGGATGCCGGAGCAGCCCCAGGAGAGCTCCTCCTCGATCAGGCAGCCGTCGAGGTAGCCGATCCCTGGCCCGCCGTACTCCTCGGGGATGTGGGTGTTCATCAGCCCCACCTCCCAGGCCTTCTGCAGGATCTCCTGCGGCCAGGTGCCGTCCCTGTCGTACTCCCAGGCGACGGGCCTGATCTCCTTCTCGGCGAAGTCGTGCGCCATCTCGCGCAGGTTCTTCTGCTCGTCGGTGAGGGTGAAATCGACCATGTCCTGTCTCTCCTCGGTCTGCCTCGCGAGAACCGGCGCGACCGCCGCAGACCGCGCCGCCGCGCTTCATCCCAAAATTTGTCGATTGACTGATCAGTCAATCGCTCCTAAAGCGTAGCGAAGGCGGCAGACATGTACAAGCGCGGCAAGACCACGCAGCGAGCGAGGCAAACGGCCGCCATGAGCCGGGCGGCGCGGCGCTGTCGACGCGGCCTATGAAGCGCCGTTCAGCGGATGAAGAACGGGGCGCTGTACGCCTTCGTCTGGGCGCCGCTGATCGCGGCGAGCACCCTGTAGACGCCGGGACGCCTGCGGATCACGGCGCTGAAGGCCGAGCGCCCGGTGCCGTCGGCGTGCAGCACCGCGCCGCCGGCGAGCGTCTCGTGGCCGTGGCGAAAGCGCATGATCCCGACCCGCATGCCGTTCTCCGCCGGCGTGACGGTGCCGAACACGCGCACGCGGTGACGGTGCCGCGCCCGCACGTGACGGGCGCTGACGAGCACCGCGACCGACTCCGTCACGACGGGGCTGACGACGGCGCGCGCGGTCGCCGTCGCGACGCGGTACTGAGTCGTCGTCTGCAGGCCGAGCACGACGAAGGAGAAGCCTCCGGTCGCGGTCGTCAGCTCGGGGTTGCCGACGTCGAGGAAGCCCGCGCTGAAGGGAAAGGCGTCGCCCTGCAGCACGACCTCGCGGTTCGCGTTGCCGGTGCCGGAGAGCGTGCCCTCGACGCTCACGACGCCGCCGAAGGAGACCGGGTTCGGGGAGGCGACGATCTGCAGCGAGAGCGGCACCCGCGTCGTTTTGAAGGCGCGGTCGCCCCCGAGGGTCGTGCCGGCCGCGCTCACCGCGACGAGTCGGAAGTGGTAGATCGTGAGCGGCGAGAGCCCGCCGATCGGCACCCTCACCGCGACCGCGCGCGCGCCTGCGCCGGCTTCGGCGAGCGGCGTCTGGGAGCCGTACGCGCGGGTTGGCCCGTACTGGAAGTAGTAGTAGGTCGTGAGCCTGTGCGGGTTGACCTTGCCTTTCAGCGTCGCGCTCGCGTAGCTCACGTCGCTCGCTCCCCCGGTGTAGGCGGCCGGCTTGCTCGGCGCGGTCGCGCCGAGGGCGGCCGTGGCGCCGGCGCCGAGGATGGCGCAGACGAGGACGCCGAGCGTCCCCGCGATCGCTCTCGCGCCGCGCCACGCCGTCCGGTCACCCCGGCGGCTCTGTCCGCCTCCCGTCCACATCTCGGTCTCTCTGAACACAGATGAAGACGAAACGATTCGCTCGCATGGTCATGCCCCTCGCCAGCGTGAGGGGTCCACCTTCGAGCCCTGCATCGGGCACAATCGAGGCGTGGGCAACCCCATCATCGACCTCGTCGTCGCGATCGTCGCCCTCTGCGGCCTGATCGGGGTGCTCGGCCTGCTGCGCAGCAGCCTCTTCGAGCGGATCGGCGAGGCAGGCGTCGCGCCGGAGCCTCGATCCGGTCCTCGTCCGGGGTCGGCGGCGGCCGCCGCCGAGCGGGAGCTCGAGATCAGGCAGATGCTGATCGCGCGCAGCGAGCGGCGCGTGCGCAAGGGCGAGCCCGCGCTCGACGTCGAGGCCGAGCTGGCGAGCCTTCTCGCCGGCGGCGCCGCTCCCGAGCGTACGCTCGGCTCGCCGCCGTTCGGCTCGGCGTCATCCGGCTTGCCGTCATCCGGCTTGCCGTCGCTCGGCTCGCCGTCGCCCAGCTCGCCCGCGGACCCTCGCGCGACCGAGACGAAGCGCCACGACCCGGAGCTCGTCGAGGAACTGCGCCAGCTTGCGCAGGCGCGCAACGCGCGCCGCCTCCGTCGTGGCGAGCAGCCGCTCGACGTGCGCGCCGAGGTCGAGCGCGCGCTTTCAGAGCTCGATCGCTGAGCCTGCGCCGATGCGGTTCGCCGTCCGTCTCGGCGCTCAGGTATAACCGCTGCGTGGCCGACCCACGCCGCTTCGAGACGGAGGATCTGCTCATCCGTCCTGGGACCTACTTCAATCCCCAGACGGAGATCCTCGTGATCGTCGACGACTCTCCCCGACTGGATCCCGAGATCTTCGAGACCGAGGAGCTGGAGGGCGCGGAATGGGTGCTCGTATCCGACGAGACGCCGCTCGACGAGGCGTCTCGCGACGAGCTGCTCGAGCGCTTCGAGGCCGCCCGTCAGGCCGGCGGCAAGAGCGCTCGCGCCGGCGAGCTCGGCGAAGAAGACGAAGAGGAAGAGGACGAGGAAGACGAGCTCGACGGCGAGCTGCGCGACGAGGAAGACCTCGACGGCGAATAGGTTGCGCTGGGCCGCCGGACGACACCGCAACAGGACGCCTCGCGCGCGTGTTCAGGGCAGGTGCTCCCGATCGGCTTGCGCCCGCAGGGCAGGCATCGATTCCAGGGCAGGTCTCGCATCCGCATCTGGACGACGGCGCTGACGCTGCTCGTCGCGATCGCGCCGCCGCTGCTCGCACCCTCGACGAGCGCGCATCGGCTCACCTCTCGAGCGCTCGGTCTCGCCGGAGAGCTTGGCCCTCTGCCGCGATCCGCGGCTCGTGCCCCCCGCGCGCTCATAGGACGATCCTCGACGCCTGCAGGACCTGCCGCGCGAGCCGCTCGCGCCGCCCACACAGCCCCGCCGGTGCTCGCGGCGATCACGAGGCTGAGGCGAAGCGGCGCAATCGAAGCCGCGACTGCGGCGCGCTACCGGGGCGACTACCTGCAGGCACAGCGAACGCTCGCGCATCTCACCGGCACGCGCGCGGCCGAGCTCGGCGCCGTGCTCGACAACGTGCTGCAGCTCGCGCGCTCCGGAGAGCTCACCCCCTCGCGGATGCCCGCAGTCTTCCTCACGCTGCAACGCAACAGAGAATGGTGGAGCAGAGAAGCGCTGCTCTCCTACGGCGCGCGCGTGTCCTTCCCTCACAGCAGGCTCGTGTGGGAGTACTACCCAGGACAGGGCATCGAGCTGCAGTGGCTTGCGACGTTCGGGGAGGCGAACGGCTACTACCTCTCCGGAGATGAGGACGCCGCGCTGCTGCAGGTGCTCGAAGAAGCCGCCGCGCTCGCGACGGACCGCGCCGGCGGGGTCGCGTGGGAGTACCTGTTCCACTTCGACGGCGGATCGCCGCCCTGGACGAGCGGACTGTCGCAGGGCACGGCGATCCAGGCCTTCGCGAGGGCGGCGCAGCGGCTCCACGAACCGGCGTTCGCCTCGATCGCGCAGCAGGGGCTCGGGGTCTTTCAGACGCCGCCGCCGGCGGGCGTGCGGATGCAGATCGAACCGGCCTCGCAGGCAGGGCCCGCGCGCGTGCACTACCTCGAGTACAGCTTCGCCCCTGACGAGCGGATCCTGAACGGCTTCATCCAGGCCCTGAACGGCCTCTACGACTTCGCGAAGATCACCAGATCCGCGTCCGGCCTCAGCCTGTTCGAGGAAGGCGACGCGGACGCGCGCGCCGAAGTGCCCCACTACGACACAGGCGCCTGGTCGCGCTACGACCAGCACACCGAATCGGACCTCGGCTACCACGAGCTGCTTGCCGAATTCCTGCAGGACCTCTGCGATCGCACTAACCAGGGCCCGCCCACCCCGCCCACTGCGAGCGAAGCCGCGCCAGGCTCGGGCGGCGCGGCGCCGGGCTCAGGGGGCGCGGGCACGCAACCTCGGCGCGCCGCGCCGATCCCCGGAGACGAGATCTACTGCACGACGGCGAGCCGCTTCTACGGCTACCTGCACACCCCGCCCGTCCTTACGCTGCTCTCGAAGACGCTGCGAGCGAACGCGCGCGCGGGCATCCAGTTCTCGCTCTCGAAGATCGCGACGATCAGCCTCACCGTGAGCGCGAAAGGCAAGGTCGTCTGGCGCAACAGCGCGACGGTCGAATCCGGCAGGCCGCGGCTGCTGTGGATTACGCCGAGGCATCGCGGCCGCTTCAGCGTCACCGCGACCGCGGTCGACCTCGCGGGCAACAGGGCCTCGACGAGCGGCGTAGTCGAAGTGACCAAGCGCCGTCGATCGCACTGAGCCGACCCGACCGAGAGGTCGGCCGGCAGCTGAGCCCTCCCTATCATCCCAACCGATGCCCTCCTCGCCTCCCACCTCGATAGACGTGGTCGACGAGGGCCTGCGAGCGGCCGGCTACCTGCCGAGCCGCGCGACGTCGCTCGTCTCCCATCTAGCCGTCACGCTCGGCAAGCCGGTGCTCGTCGAGGGACCCGCGGGCGTTGGCAAGACCGAGCTGTCGAAGGCGCTCGCGAAGATGCTGCAGCGGCCGCTCGTGCGCCTGCAGTGCTATGAGGGCCTCGACGAGGCGAAGGCGCTCTACGAGTGGAACTACCGCAAGCAGCTGCTCCGCATCCAGGCCGGCGAGGGCGAGGGGCAGGGGCAGCCGGGATGGGAGAGCGTCCAGGAGGACATCTTCGGCGAGGACTTCCTGCTCACGCGGCCGCTGATGAGGGCGATCGCCTCCGAGCAGCCGGTCGTGCTGCTGATCGACGAGATCGACAAGACCGACCAGGAGTTCGAGGCGATGCTGCTCGAGGTGCTCTCCGACTTCCAGATCTCGATCCCCGAGCTTGGCGTCGTGAAGGCGAGGACTCAACCTGTCGTCGTGCTCACCTCGAACAACTCGCGCGAGCTGACCGAGGCGCTGAAGCGCCGCTGCCTCTACCTATGGCTCGACTACCCGTCCCTCGAGCACGAGCTCGCGATCGTGCGTCTGCACGCCCCCGACCTCGCAGAGGCGGTCGCGCGCAAGCTCGTCGAGCTCGTCGGCCTCGTGCGCTCGCTCGACCTGAAGAAGCCGCCTTCGATCGCGGAGTCGATCGACTGGGCGCGCGCGCTGCTGCTGCTCGGCGCGCAGGACATCGACGAGCAGGTGTTCAACGAGACGATCGCGGTGATCGTGAAGCACCGCACCGACATGGACATCGTCGCCGAGCGGGTCGGGCTTCAGCTCGCGAAGCGGCCGGACGCCGCGACCGTCGATGTCGCCGGCGCCTGATCCCTCGGCCCCTGAGCCCTCGGCGCCTGAGCCCTCGGCGCCTGAGCCCTCGGCGCCTGAACCGCCTCAGCCGGCCACGCGCTCGGCGCC
The DNA here is from genome assembly GCA_037915935.1 of Solirubrobacterales bacterium. Classification (GTDB taxonomy): domain Bacteria; phylum Actinomycetota; class Thermoleophilia; order Solirubrobacterales; family Solirubrobacteraceae; genus Palsa-744. Next base: position 11,543 of record JBAIYK010000119.1, read on the forward strand.
TGAGCCGCCTCGGCCCGACCCGGCAGACGCGCGCCAGCCGCGCGGCCTGCCTGCCCAGCTGCTCGCCTTCGCCGAGCAGCTGCGGGCGGAGGGCGTCGCCGTCGGCACCTCGGAGCTGCTCGACGGCTTCGCGGCGCTGCGGCAGGTGAGCTGGACCTCGGAGGTCGACTTCAAGGAGGCGCTCGCCGCGACGCTCGCGAAGAGCCCGGAGGACAGGCGGGTCTTCGAGAAGGTGTTCGACAGGTTCATGTTCAGGGCCGTCGAGGCGACCGCGATCGACCCGGAGATGCGCGACCGGATCGGCGAGGACGCCCCCACCGGCATGCAGGACCTCTCGGCCGACCAGCTGCAGGCGCTCAGAGAGCGGATCGCAGCGGCGCTCGCGACGGGCGCCGAGGGCGCGCTGCGCGACCTCGCGCTGCTCGCGATCGCCGCGTTCTCGCGCGAGGCGGAGGGCTCGGGCGTGATCGGCGTCGACGTGCAGAGGATCCGGCGCGCGCTCGGGCTGCGGGCCGAGCCCCAGCCCGAGCTCGATCCGAGCGATCCCCGCAGACGAGGGCTGCCGCGCGAGTCGCTGCGCCGCTTCGAGGCGCTGCTGCGCCGTGAGCTCGAGCGCGCCCACGCGGCGCGCACCGGCACGCTGCCCCCCGCGCGCCCGCTGGGCGAGCTCGATCGCGCG
>JBAIYK010000011.1:0-18102 GCA_037915935.1 Solirubrobacterales bacterium
TACGTGGTAGATGTGGCTCGGGTTCTTCACGCACACGCGCCTGCCCGTCAGGCGGCGGACGACCTCCTCGTCTGCCACCTCGATCATCAGGACGCTCGTCAGCCGCCGGCCGTGGCGCTGCAGCGCCACGTCGAGCGCGTTCGCCTGGCTCTCGTTGCGTGGGAAGCCGTCGAGCAGGAACCCTTCGCGGGCGTCGGGCTCCTCGATCCGGTTCGTGATCATGTCGAGGATCACCTCGTCGGGGACGAGCTCGCCTCTGTCCATGAAGCCCTTCGCCTTCACGCCGAGCTCGGTGCCCTGCGCGACCTGGCTGCGCAGCATGTCGCCGGTCGAGATGTGGGCAAGCTTGAAGTCGGCCTGCAGCCGCTCGGCCTGCGTGCCCTTGCCGGCTCCGGGCGGGCCAAGGAGGATCAGGTTGAGCTCGGACACCTCGACGGCAGCCTACTCACTCCCGCTGCAGGCCGTTCGGCCGGCGCGGACAGGTGGACAGGCGCCTGCAGTGACCCTCGAACGCGCGCCGCGGATGCGACCCCGCCCGCCCGCTCGCAGCCGGGCGGGCGGGCTCTACTTCAAGAAGCCCTCGTAACTTCGCATCATCAGCTGCGCCTCGAGCTGCTTCATCGTTTCGAGCGCGACGCCGATCACGATCAGGATCGAGGTGCCGCCGATCGCGAGGTTCGTGTGCGTCCTCGCGATCAGGATCGTCGGCAGCGCCGCGACCGCGGCGAGGAAGAGCGCGCCTGGGAAGGTGAGGCGGGCGAGGATGCGGTCTAGGAATTCGGCCGTCGGTCTGCCTGGCCTCACCCCGGGGATGAAGCCGCCGTACTTCTTCAGGTTGTCCGCCTGGTCGACGGGGTTGAAGGTCACGGCGGTGTAGAAGTAGGTGAAGATCAGGATGAAGAGCGACTGGCCGACGACGAACTGCCAGCCGTTCGGATGGAAGAAGTTCGAGACTTCGCGCCCCCAGCGGGCGTGCACGAGCTGACCGATCGTCGGCGGGATCATCATGATGCTCGCCGCGAAGATCACCGGGATCACGCCCGCCATGTTCACGCGCAGCGGCAGATAGGTCTGGCCGCCTTCGCTCATCCGGCGGCCGATCACGCGCCTCGCGTACTGGACGGGGATGCGGCGCTGGCCTTCCTGGACGAAGACGATGCCCGCGACGACCGCGAGCACGAGGAAGGGCATCATCACCTTGAAGACCTGGTCCTGGCTCGTCCACCACGCCTGCACGCCCGATGGCAGGCGCGCGACGATCGAGGCGAAGATCAGCAGCGAGATCCCGTTGCCGATCCCCTTCTGGGTGATCAGCTCGCCGACCCACATCAGCAGCACCGCGCCGGTCGTCAGGCAGACGACGATCAGGAAGACGTGGGGCAGGTCGAATTTGGTCACGACCGATTCGCCCGTCGAGGCCGCCAGCGAGCGGAACAGGAACACGTAGCCGATCGACTGGGCGAAGGCGAGGCCGACGGTCAGGTAGCGCGTGTACTGGGTGATCCGCGCCTGGCCCACCTCGCCTTCCTTGCTCAGCTTCTCGAGCGAGGGCACGACGACCTTCAGCAGTTCGAGGATGATCGAGGAGGTGATGTAGGGCATGATCCCGAGCGCGAACAGCGCGATCCGGGAGAGGCCGCCGCCGGAGAACAGGTTGAGCAGGCCGAGGATGTTCGAGCCCCCGAACTGCTTCTGGATCGCGTTCACCGCTTTCAGGTTCACGCCCGGCACCGGCAGGTGCGCGCCGAGGCGGTAGATCAGCAGCATCCCGCCCGTGAACATCAGCTTCTTGCGGATGTCCGCGACCTGGAATGCGTTGAGGATCGTCGAGAGCATGCGTGTTCGTCTGGCCGTCGATGTCACCGCCCGCTGCGCGAGCGACGACGCGTCACGACCACGCGCCGCCTACGCCGCCTCAGCGGATCGGAGCGCCGATTCTAGCTCTCGACGATGTGGCACGCACCACCTGCGCCCTCGATGCCGCTCTTCGCGGCGGCGCTGAACGCGTGGGCGTGGACTGTCAGCGGCTTGCTCAGCCTGCCCTTCGCGAGCACCTTCACGGGCACGCCGCGGCGGGTCGCAAGGCCGGCGCTTCTCAGTGTCTCCAGCGTCACCTGCGCGCCGGCGTCGAAGCGCTTCTCGAGGTCGGCGAGATTCACCGGCTGGGTGTGGGTGCGAAACGGCTCGAAGGGCATCGACTTCTTCATGTGCGGGCCGCGCAGCTTGCGCATCCGCATGTGGATCGGCATCTGGCCGCCCTCGAAGCGCTCCCTGCGCTTCGCGCCAGAGCGCGCGCCCCAGCCCTTCTGGCCGCGCCCTGAGGTCTTGCCCGTGCCGGAGCCCTCGCCGCGCCCGACGCGCTTGCGCGGGCGGCGGCTGCGAGGAGCCGGTTTCAGCGTGTGCAGGCCGATCCGCTGCTGCGCGCTCGCCTTCGCCTCGCCCTCGACGCGCTCCTCCTGCTCTGCCGCCGGCTCGTCCGCCGCCGCACGACTCCGAGGCGGGGTCATCGACCCTGCTCCTTCACCTCGACGAGATGCCTCACGGCGTGGACCATGCCGCGCGCCTGGGCGCAGTCCTCGATCTTCACCGTCTGGCCGATGCGGCGCAGACCGAGCGAGCGCAGCGTGTCGAGCTGACGCCTGTCGGCGCCGTTGCGGGATCGCCGCTGGGTGACTTCGAGGCTCGCCATCAGGACTCCGCCTGCGCGCCCTGCTCTGTCTCCGACTCGCCGCCCGCGGCGCTCGAGACCGTCGCGGCCTCCGCGCCGGCGGCCTCCGCGCCGCCAGCCTGCTCGGCGGACGCCTCGCCGTTCTGCGCGGCGCCCTTCTGCTCGCTCGACGCCTCGCTCGCCTGCGCGGCGCTCGGCGCCTCGCCGTTCTGCGCAGCGCCATCGCCCTGCTCGGCGGCGCCGTCGCTCGGCTGGCTGGTCAGGCCGAGCACCTCGTTCACCGACAGGCCCCTCAGCTTGCCGACTTCGTCAGGGGTGCGCAGTTCCCGCAGGCCCGCGATCGTCGCCTTCACGAGGTTGATCGGGTTCTGGGTGCCAAGGCTCTTCGAGAGGATGTCGTGGATGCCGGCGAGCTCGAGTACCGCGCGCACGCCGCCGCCCGCGATCACGCCCGTGCCGGGGGCGGCCGGCTTCAGGAAGACTTTGCCGGCGCCGAAGGTCCCCGTCGTCTGGTGGGTGATCGTGCTGCCGTGCTTCGGCACCCTGAACAGGTCTTTCTTCGCGCGTTCGACGCCCTTCTGGATCGCGAGCGGCACCTCGTTCGCCTTGCCGTAGCCGACGCCGACGACTTCGCGTTCGTCGCCGACGACGACGAGCGCGGTGAAGGAGAAGCGGCGGCCGCCCTTCACGACCTTCGCGACGCGGTTGATCTCGACGACGCGCTCCTGCAGGTCGAGGGCGGCTGGCTTCATTGAACGGTCTGCTGCCTGGCGCATGAGCTGTGAGAGGGTAGCGGGTCCGGGTCTCTGGGCCTTCAGAAGCCGATCCCGGCCTCGCGCAGCGCCTCCGCGAAGGCGCGCACGTGACCGTGGTACCTGTAGCCGCCGCGGTCGAAGACGGCCTGCGTCACGCCTGCCTGCGAGGCGCGCTGCGCGAGCAGGGCGCCGGCGCGCTGCGTGCGCTCGATCTTGCCGAGGTCGCGCAGCTCCGGCTCGAACCAGTTCACGGCCGCGATCGTCTTGCCCTGCACGTCGTCGACGAGCTGGGCGCAGATGCCGCGGTTGGAGCGGAACACCGAGATCCTGGGCCGCTCCGCCGTGCCTGACACCTTCGCGCGCACGCGGCGGCGCCTTTTCAGCCGCTGCTGTCCCTTCGTCATCACGGTCATGCGCGCTTACCGACCTTCCTTTGCACGTACTCGCCCTCGTAGCGGATGCCCTTGCCCTTGTAGGGCTCTGGCGGGCGCTGCTTGCGGATGATCGCCGCGGTCTCGCCGACGAGCTGCTTGCTGATCCCCTTCACGACGATCCTCGTCGGCTGCGGGACCTCGAACTCGATCCCGTCAGGGGCGGCGATCGGCACAGGGTGCGAGTAGCCGACGGCGAGCTCGAGGTTCTTGCCCTTCATCTGCGCCCTGTAGCCGACGCCCTGGATCTCGAGGCGCTTCTCATAGCCGACCGTCACGCCGTGGACCATGTTCGCGACCAGCGAGCGCACGAGGCCGTGCAGTGCCCGGTGCTCGCCGCGGTCGGTCGGGCGGCTCACGCGCAGCTCCTCGCCGTCCTGGACGACCTCGATTTCGCGGGGCACGCGCTCTGCGAGCTCGCCCTTCGGGCCCTTCACGCTCACCGTCTCGGGCTCGATCGTCACCGTCACGCCGGCAGGCACCGGGATCGGTCTCCTTCCGATTCTCGACATGACGACCGCTACCAGACCTGCGCGAGGACCTCGCCGCCGACGCCGGCGAGCCTCGCCTCGTGGCCGGTCATCACTCCGTGGGAGGTGGACAGGATCGCGGTTCCCATCCCGCCGAGCACCTTCGGCACGCTCTTCGCGTCGACATAGGTGCGCCGGCCGGGACGCGAGACGCGCCGCAGCCCTGAGATCACCGAACGCCGCTCCGTCGTGTACTTCAGGCCGATCTCGATCACCTCGCCGAAGCGGCCGTCGGAGCGGGGATGCACCGACCAGGACTCGATGTAGCCCTGCTCGGCGAGGATCCGTGCGAGCTCGGCCTTCAGTTTCGAGGCCGGGATCTCGACCGTCTCGTGGGCGGCGTGGATCCCGTTGCGGATCTGAGTGAGGAAATCGGCTATCGGGTCGGTCATCGACATGGCTTCGGTCGCGTCGTGCTTTCAGCTTCTACGTGAAGGGCTTTCCGTGCGGCCTACCAGGAGGCCTTCGTCATCCCTGGGATCTGGCCGTTGTGGGCGAGCTCGCGCAGGCAGATGCGGCAGAGCCCGAACTTGCGGTAGACCGCGCGCGGCCTGCCGCAGCGATTGCAGCGAGTATAGGCGCGCGTCTTGAACTTCGGCGGGCGCGTCTGCTTCACGCGCAGCGATGTCTTCGCCATCTAGCTTCCGTCCTCCTGGGTTGCGTCCTGCTCGTCGAAGCCGGCGGGCCTGCCGTGGCGGGAGAACGGCATGCCCAGCCCGTCGAGCAGCGCGAAGGCCTCGGGGTCGGTCTTCGCAGTGGTCGTGATCGTGATGTCGAGGCCGCGGACCTGGTCGATCGAGTCGTAGTCGATCTCCGGAAAGATGATCTGCTCGCGCACGCCGAGCGAGTAGTTGCCGCGGCCGTCGAAGGACTTCGGGTAGAGGCCCCTGAAGTCCCTGATCCGCGGGATCGCGATCGATGTCAGGCGGTCGAGGAACTCGTAGGCGCGTTCGCCGCGCAGCGTCACCGCGACGCCGACGGGCATGCCCTCGCGCAGCTTGAACGCCGCGATCGACTTGCGCGCGCGCCGCACGCTCGGGTGCTGGCCGGCGATCGTCGCGAGCTGATCCTGGGCCGCCTTCAGCGCCTTGCTGTCCTGCTTCGCATCGCCGACGCCCATGTTCAGCGTGATCTTCTCGATCTTTGGCGTCTGCATCGGCGACTCGTAGCCGAAGCGCGCGATCAGGCGCGGGCGGACCTCCTCGAGGTATCGAGACTTCAGGCGGGCGCTCGGAGCTGCGGTCGCCATCTCAGTCGATCCTCGTGCTCGAGAGCTTCGTCACGCGCTGGCGGCGGCCGTCCTCGCGCACGATGCCAACGCGCGTCGGCCTGCCCTCGCTCGGGTCGATCAGCATCACGTTCGATACGTGCACCGGGCCCTCGCGCTCGATCACGCCGGCGCGCGTGTCTTCGCCGCGGCCGCCGCCGCCGGTCTGCGCGCGCATGTGCCGCTTCACCATGTTCAGGCCCTCGACGTAGAGGCGCTGCTTGCCGGGCTCGACGCGCAGCACCTTGCCGCGCTTGCCGCGGTCCTTGCCGGAGATGATCTGCACCTCGTCGCCGGAGCGCACGCGCATCGAGCGGCGCGGGCGGGCGGGCGTCTGCTTCGAGCGCGTCGCCATCAGATCACCTCCGGGGCGAGCGAGACGATCTTCATGAAGTTGCGGTCCCTCAGTTCGCGCGCGACGGGGCCGAACACGCGCGTGCCGCGCGGGTTGTTCTGGTCGTCGATCAGGACGGCAGCGTTGTCGTCGAATGCGATGTAGGTGCCGTCGTCGCGGCCGAACGGCTTCTTCGTGCGCACGACGACCGCCGTCACGACGTCGCCCTTCTTCACCGAGCCCTGCGGGCTCGCCTGCTTCACGGTCGCCGTGATCACGTCGCCGACGTGGGCGTAGCGGCGGCGCGAGCCGCCCTTCACCCGGATGCAGAGGATCTCGCGCGCGCCGGTGTTGTCCGCGACGCGCAGTCTCGTCTCGTTCTGGATCATCGCGCTCGCTCCAACACCTCGACGAGCTTCCAGCGCTTCGTGCGCGACAGCGGCCGGCTCTCGATCACCCTCACGACGTCGCCCTCGTGCGCCTCGTTGCCCTCGTCGTGGGCGTGCAGCGTGCTCGAGCTGCGCACGATCTTCTCGTAGCGGCGGTGCTGGCGGGCGACGTCGATCCGCACCGTGATCGTCTTGTCCGCCTTGCTCGAGACGACGACGCCCTGGCGCTCCTTCGGCGCGCCGCGCTTAGGCTCGTGCACGGGCGCGAGCTCCGCGGGCGCCGGCCGCTTGCCGCTCGCCGCGAGCTTCGTCGCCTTCTCGCGCTCTTGGCGCCGGCGCCTGCTGCGCTCGGCGGCCTTCTGGCGGCGCTCCTGCAGTCGGTCGGCGTGGCGCTCGGCGGCAGATCGCGACGGTCGCGCCTCGCCGGAGTGGGTCGAGCGCGCGCGGCGGCGACGCTCCTTCGGGCTGAGCGTCTCCTGCGGCTCGGCCGGTGGTGGTGACACGACCTCCGCCGTGGCCGCGGGCTGATCGCCCTCCGGCTCGTCCGCCTCGGGCGCGGCCGCCTCCGCCTCCACGGCAGGCTGCTCGGCCTCGTCCGCGTCGGTGACCTGCTCAGCCTCGGGCTCGGCCGCCTCTGGCTGCTCGGGCTCGACCGCCTCTGGCTGCTCCGCCTCAGGCGCCTTCTCAGTCTCGTCTGTCTCTGCCATGTCGCTCTTCGTCGGTTGGATTGATGACTCAGGTCTCTTGCCTCAGCGCGCCCTCACGCTGAAGCCGCGTTCGCGCGCGACGGTCAGGGCGCGGGCAAGCTCGCGCTTCTTGCGGCTGATGCCGGCCGTGTCGTCGAGCTCGCCGGTCGCGTTCGAGAACCGCAGACCGAGGAGATCCTTGCGCATCGTCGTGATCTGCTCGTTCAGCTCGTCCTCGGCGAGATCCCTCATCTCCTTCGCGTTCATCTCAGCTCGTCCCTCAGTCCTCGCGCTGTACGAACTTCGACTTCACGGGCAGCTTGTTCGCGGCCAGCTGGATCGCTTCACGGGCGAGCGGCTCGGGCACGCCCGCGAGCTCGAACATCACGCGTCCGGGCTTCACGACCGCGACCCAGCCTTCGGGCGAGCCCTTGCCGGAGCCCATCCGCGTCTCGGCCGGCTTCTTCGTCACCGGCTTGTCCGGGTAGACGTTGATCCAGACCTTGCCGCCACGCTTGATCTTGCGCGTCATCGCGATCCTCGCCGCCTCGATCTGGCGATTCGTCAGCCAGCCGCACTCGACGGACTTCAGCCCGTACTCGCCGAACTGGACCTTCACCTGGCCGCGCGAGACTCCGCCCCGGCGGCCGCGGTGGTGCTTGCGGTGCTTCACGCGCTTCGGCGCGAGCATCAGCGCACCTGCCTGCCGTCGCCGCGATCGCCGCCGCGACCGCCTCTGCCCTGCCGCGGCCCGCGGCCGCGTCCGTTGCCGCCTGACCCGTCGCGCCGGCGTCCGCGGCCCTCGCGGCCGTCGCGGTCGGCGCTTGGCGGAGCGGGCGCGGTCATGTCCGTCAGGTCGGCGCCGGTATAGCCCTCCGGCATGATCTCGCCCTTGTTCATCCAGCACTTCACGCCGATGCGGCCGAAGGTCGTGCGCGCCTCGTAGAAGCCGTAGTCGATGTCGGCCCTCATCGTGTGCAGCGGCACGCGGCCGTCCGCGTAGGTTTCGGTGCGCGCCATCTCGGCGCCGCCCAGCCGGCCGGCGACCTGGACCTTCACGCCCTTCGCGCCGGAGCGCATCGCGCTCGTCAGCGCCCGCTTCATCGCGCGCCGGAAGGCGACCCTGTTCTGGAGCTGCTCGGCGATCGACTGGGCGACGAGCTTCGCGTCGAGCTCGGGGCGCTTTATCTCGAGGATGTTCACCTTGATCTGCTTGCCGGTCAGCTTGTGCAGGTCGCGCCGCAGCGCGTCGACTTCGGCGCCTGACTTGCCGATCACGATCCCAGGGCGCGCGGTGTGGATGTTCACCTCGAGCTCGTTCGCGTTCTTGCGGATCGTGATGTCCGAGAGGCCGGCGTGCGCGAGCCGGTCGACGATGTGCTCGCGGACCCTGATGTCCTCCTTCAGGAAGTCGGCGAAGTTGCGTTCGTTGAACCAGTTCGACTTCCAGTCGTGGATGTAGCCGACCCGGATCGACTCTGGATGCACCTTCTGTCCCATGTGAAGTCTGTCTCTCTGCTCTTGCTGTCGTGCTCTGTGTCGGTGCTCTTCGTGCTCTGCGTCTTGTTCTCGTGCTCTGTGCTCGTGTCCGGTGTATCGCGGCTCAGCGCCAGTCCGGTGCGAGCGTGATCGTCAGATGGCTCGTGCGCTTGCGAATCGGCGTTGCCCTGCCACGGGCGCGCGGTTGGAAGCGCTTGATCGTCGGGCCCTCGTCGGCGAACGCCTCGCGGACGACGAGGTCTTCGGCGATGAGCTCGTGGTTGTTCTCCGCGTTCGCGACGGCGGACTCGAGCACCTTGCTCCAGTCGCGCGCGACTCCGCGCGGATTGAAGGCGAGGATAGCGCGTGCCTCGTCGACGGACTTCCCGCGCAGGTGGTCGCAGACGAGGCGCGCCTTGCGCGCGGAGCTGCGCACGTAGCGCGCCTGCGCTCTCACGACGCGCACGGAGCGTTCGGAGGGGTAGGCGTCCAGCTCGTCCTCGTCGTAGGGCTCCTCGTCCTCGTCTTCGATTTCTCCGCCCTGCTCCTCGGCCTCCGGCTCGGCCTCTTCGACGTCGCTCTCGCTGTCGACGTCGACCTCGCTCTCGGCCTCGGCCCCCTCGTCGGCCTCCGCCGCCGCGCGGGCGCGGCTGCGCCGTCGCCTCGCAGGCTTCGACTTCTCGGGCTCGGCCGCCCGCTCTGCCTCGGCCTCAGCCTCTGCCTCGTTCTCGGCCTGCGCCTCGGTCTCGGCCTCAGCCTCCGAATCCGCCTTCGGCTCCACCGTCTCGGCGTTCGCGCGGCGCCGCTTCTTCGCCGGCTCCTGCACCTCGGCCTTCGCATCCGCCTTCACCTCGGCCTTCGCCTTCGCCTCCGAGTCGGTCTGCGCCTCCGCGCGCTCAGGCGCAGCCTCGGCGGGCGCCTGCTCGTCCTGCGCCTGTGGCTCCTCGGCGTCGCCTCGCTTCTTCGCGGCCATCAGCGCACCTTCCCTGAGCCCGCGTGCCCGCGGAAGACGCGCGTAGGCGCGAACTCGCCGAGCTTGTGACCGACCATCGACTCGCTGATGAAGACGGGGACGTGCTTGCGCCCGTCGTGGACGGCGAGCGTGTGGCCGACCATCTCGGGGAAGATCGTCGAGGCGCGCGACCAGGTCCTCACCATCTGGCGGCGGTTTTCCTCGTTCATCTTCTCGATCCGGGCGAGCAGGCGCTCTTCCACCCACGGCCCCTTCTTGCTCGAACGGCTCATCTGCCCTTGCCCTTCCCTCTGCGCCTGCCGCGCACGATGTAGCGGTCGGAGGACTTGTTCTTCTTGCGCGTCCGGTAGCCGAGCGTCGGCTTGCCCCACGGCGTCACCGGGTGGCGGCCGGGGGTCGTCGAGCCCTCGCCGCCGCCGTGCGGGTGGTCGACCGGGTTCATCGCGGTGCCGCGCGTCTGCGGGCGCACGCCGAGGTGGCGCTTGCGCCCCGCCTTGCCGATCTTCACGTTCTGGTGGTCGGCGTTGCCGATCACGCCGACTGTCGCCCTGCACTCCGCGCGCACGAGCCGCATCTCGCCGGAGGGCAGCCGCAGCGAGGCCATCTCGCCCTCCTTCGCCATCAGCTGCGCCGAGGCGCCGGCGGAGCGCACCATCTGGGCGCCGCGCCCAGGCTGCAGCTCGACGCAGTGCACGACCGTGCCGACGGGCATCCGCGAGAGCGACAGGCAGTGGCCGACGGCGATGTCCGCCTGCTCGCCCGAGCGCACGCTCATGCCGACGCTCAGCCGCTGGGGCGCGAGGATGTAGCGCTTCTCGCCGTCGGCGTAGTACAGCAGCGCGATGTAGGCGGAGCGGTTCGGGTCGTACTCGATCGCGGCGACCTTCGCGGGCACGTCGTCCTTGCGGCGCTTGAAGTCGATCCGCCGGTAGAGGCGCTTCGCGCCGCCGCCGCGATGCCGCGAGGTCTTGCGCCCGTAGGAGTTGCGCCCGCCGCTCTTCTTCAGGCCTTCGGTCAACGACTTCTCCGGCTCGCTCTTCGTGATCTCCGCGAAGTCCGGGTAGGAGACGAACCGCCTGCCAGGGCTCGTTGGCTTTGGCTTCCTGATCGGCACTAGCTCTCGCCTCCCTCGAGGCCCTGGAAGATCGGGATGCTCTGCCCCTCGGCGACCTGCACGATCGCCTTCTTCCAGGCGCGACTGCGCCCGGCGATGCCGGCGCGCCGCTTCGGCTTGCTCTTCACGCTCATCGTCCGCACGTCGAGCACCTTCACGCCGAACATCGCCTCGACCGCCTGGCGGATCTGGGTGCGGTGCGCGTCTGGGTGCACGCGGAAGGTGTACTTGCGGGCGGCGGAGAGCACGTAGCTCTTCTCCGAGACGACGGGCCTGATCATCACCTGCGAAAGATCCATCAGGCGCCCTCCTCCGCGGCGCCGCCCTTGCCGGTCGCGCGCGCGGTCAGGGCGTGCAGCGCGGCCTGCGAGACGAGCAGCGAGGCGGCCCTCAGCAGGTCGGTCACGCCGACGTTCTCCTCGCTCAGCACCGCGACGTCGGCGAGGTTGCGGAAGGACAGCGCCGCCTCGCGCTCATCGGCGGCGAGCACGACGAGCGTCGGCCGTCGCTCACTCCAGCCTTGCAGCAGCTCCCTCGCCTGCTTCGTGCTCGGCTCCGCAAAGGCGCCCGCGTCGAGCAAGGCGAGCGAGCCGCGGCCTGCGTGCAGCGAGAGCGCGCTGCGCAGCGCGGCGCGGCGCTCCTTGCGGTTCACCTTGAAGGTGTAGGAGCGGGGCTGGGGCCCGAACACGACGCCGCCCCCCGCCCAAAGCGGCGAGCGGTTAGAGCCCGCGCGCGCGCGCCCGGTGCCCTTCTGGCGCCAGGGCTTCGCGCCGCCGCCGGAGACCTTCCCGCGCGTCTTCGTCGCCGCGGTGCCGCGTCGGCGCGCGGCCTGCTCGGCGCGCACGCTCTCGTGCACGAGCGCCTCCTGGAAGCGCTGTCCGAACGCGAGGTCGTCGAGCTTCACCTTCTTGCTCGCCCCCTTCCCACCGGCCGAGCCTGAGGCGTTCAACACGGGCGCATCAGCCATCGCTGCGCACCTCTACGACGCCGCCGCGCGGGCCGGGCACGGAGCCGCGCACGAGCATCACGTTCTGCCTTGGATCGACGGAGACGACGGTCAGACCGCGCTGGGTCACCCTCACGTTGCCCGTCTGACCGGCGGCGCGCAGCCCCTTGAAGACGCGCGCGGGGTAGGCGGAGGCGCCGATCGAGCCCGGCGCGCGCACGTTGTGGGAGCCGTGGGACTTCGGCCCGCGCTTGAAGCCGTGGCGTTTGATCGTGCCCTGGAAGCCCTTGCCCTTCGAGACGCCCGAGACCTTCACCTTCGCGCCCGCCTCAAAGGTATCCGCGGTCACGGTCTCGCCCACCTTCAGCTCGGTCGGCTCGTCGTCGAGCCGGAACTCGGCGAGGTGCTTCATCGGCGGCGCGTCGGCCTTCTTCAGGTGGCCGAGCTCCGCCCTGCTCAGGCGTTTCTCGCGCGTCGCTCCGAAGGCAAGCTGGACCGCGTCGTAGCCGTCGCGCTCGCGCGTGCGGATCGCGGTCACCGGACAGGGCCCCGCCTGCAGCACGGTCACGCGCTCGACGCCGCCGTCGTCGCGGAAGACCTGGGTCATGCCGAGCTTCTTTGCGAGGATCGCCGCCACCTAAGCCGCCTAGGTCGCCAGCCGGATCTCGATGTCGACGCCCGCGGGCAGGTGGTCGAGGCGCTGCAGCGAGTCGACCGTCTTCGGCGTCGGCTGGTGGATGTCGATCAGCCGCTTGTGGGTCCTGATCTCGAAGTGCTCGCGCGAGTCCTTGTCCTTGAACGGCGAGCGGATCACGCAGTAGACGTTCTTCTCGGTCGGCAGCGGCACCGGCCCGGAGACGCTCGCGCCGGTGCGGGTCGCGGTCTCGACGATCTCCTTCGCGGCGGACTCGATCGCGGAGGTGTCGTAGGCCTTCAGGCGGATTCTGATCTTGTTCTGGGTAAGTGCTGCCATCGAAGTCTGTCGTCTCGTCTATCTGATGCCCGGAGGCGTTTCTCTCGTCGTGCCCCGAAGGGGCGTCTCATCTGCCTTCTGCCCGAACGGGCGTCTCGCCTGCCTTCCGCCTCAGGGGCGTCCAATTCCTCCGCCGCCTTTTCGCGAGAGAAAGGGCGGATTCCGGGGAATCCGCCCCTCGCCTCACCGGCTGCTCGTCGTATCTGCCTGCCGTCCTGCGGGAATCGAGCTTCCCGACGAAAAGGGGCGCCGCGGAAGCCGGGACGCCCCTTACTGCTACTCGATGATCTCGCTCACGACCCCCGAACCGACGGTGCGGCCGCCCTCGCGGATCGCGAAGCGCAGGCCCTGGTCCATCGCGATCGGCTGGATCAGCTCGATCTCCATCGTCACGTTGTCTCCTGGCATCACCATCTCGACGCCCTCGGGGAGCTTCGCGACGCCGGTCACGTCCGTCGTGCGGAAGTAGAACTGCGGCCTGTAGCCGGTGAAGAACGGCGTGTGGCGGCCGCCCTCCTCCTTCTTCAGGACGTAGACCTCGCTCTTGAACTTCGTGTGCGGGGTGATCGAGCCGGGCTTGCAGAGGACCTGGCCGCGCTCGATCTCCTCGCGCTTCGTGCCTCGCAGCAGGCAGCCGACGTTGTCGCCCGCCTGGCCCTCGTCGAGGATCTTCCTGAACATCTCGACGCCGGTCACGACCGTCGAGCTCGACTCGTGCACGCCGACGATTTCGATCGTGTCGCCGGTTTTGATGATGCCCTGCTCGATGCGCCCCGTCGCGACCGTGCCGCGGCCGGTGATCGAGAAGACGTCCTCGACCGGCATCAGGAACGGCTTGTCGAGCTCGCGCACGGGCTCGGGGATGTAGGTGTCGAGCGCGTCCGCGAGCTCGATGATCTTCTGCTTGCTCGCCTCGTCGCCTTCGAGCGCCTTCAGGGCCGAGCCGGTGATGAAGGGGATGTCGTCGCCCGGGAAGTCGTACTCGGAGAGCAGCTCCCGCACCTCGACCTCGACGAGCTCGAGCAGTTCCTCGTCGTCGACCATGTCCGCCTTGTTCAGGAAGACGACGATGTAGGGGACGCCGACCTGGCGCGCGAGCAGGATGTGCTCGCGGGTCTGCGGCATCGGGCCGTCGGCGGCGGAGACGACGAGGATCGCGCCGTCCATCTGGGCGGCGCCCGTGATCATGTTCTTCACGTAGTCGGCGTGCCCAGGGCAGTCGACGTGCGCATAGTGGCGCTTCTCGGTCTGGTACTCGACGTGGGAGGTCGCGATCGTGATCCCGCGCTCCTTCTCCTCAGGAGCGTTGTCGATTTCCTCGAAGCTGCGGGCCTCGCCGCCCATCTTCTCGGCGAGCACGGTCGTGATCGCAGCGGTCAGCGTCGTCTTGCCGTGATCGATGTGACCGATCGTCCCTACGTTCACGTGGGGCTTGTCGCGCTCGAACTTCTCCTTCGCCACTTTGAATTCGCTCCTGTATCGGCTTGGACGCCCGCCCCTCGCGGGACGAACCGTGAAAATCTATCTGACTGGGACCTTTTGTGCGCTCACGCGGGGACCGGCTCTCCCGTGCGCTGCTCGACGATCTTCTCGGCGATGCTCGGCGGGACTTCCTCGTAGCCCTCGAACTGCATCGTGTAGGTCGCGCGCCCCTGCGTGTTCGAGCGCAGGTCGGTCGCGTAGCCGAACATCTCGCTCAGCGGCACCTTCGCCGTCACCGCGAGCGCGTTGCCGCGGCGCTCCTGGCCTTCGACGTGGCCGCGGCGGCGCGATAGGTCGCCGATCACGTCGCCGAGGAACTCTTCGGGCACGACGACCTCGACCGCGAACACGGGCTCGAGCAGCACCGGCTTCGCCCGCTTCGCCGCCTCGGTGAACGCGAGCGAGCCCGCGATCTTGAACGCGATCTCAGAGGAGTCGACGTCGTGGTACTTGCCGTCGATCAGCTTCACGCGCACGTCGACCATCGGGTAGCCCGCCTTCACGCCGTTTGAGAGCGCCTCCTCGACGCCGCGCTCGACCGCGGGGATGAACTCGGTCGGGATCGCCCCGCCCTTGATCTGGTTGACGAAGTCGAAGCCCTCGCCTGGCGCAGGCTCGAGGTCGATGTAGACGATCCCGAACTGCCCTGAGCCGCCGGTCTGGCGCACGAAGCGGCCTTCGATCTTCGAGGCGGTGCCCCTCACGGTCTCGCGGTAGGAGACCTGCGGGCGGCCGACGTTCGCCTCGACGTTGAACTCGCGCTTCATGCGGTCTACGAGCACTTCGAGGTGCAGCTCGCCCATCCCGGAGATCTCGGTCTGGCCCGTCTCCTCGTTCGTTTTCACCTGGAAGGTCGGGTCCTCCTCCGCGAGGCGCCCGAGCGCGACCGACATCTTCTCCTGGTCGGCCTTCGTCTTCGGCTCGACCGCGACCTTGATCACGGGCTCGGGGAACTCGATCCGCTCGAGCCGGATCGGCGCGTCCGGGGCGGCGAGCGTGTCGCCGGTCACGACCTGCTTGATCCCGACCGCGGCGGCGATGTCGCCCGCGTACACCTCGGAGACCTCCTCGCGGTCGTTCGCGTGCATCATCAGGATGCGGCCGATCCGCTCGGTGCGGCCCGTGTTCACGTTCAGCACGCGGGAGCCGCTCTGGAGCCTGCCGGAGTAGACCCTGAAGTAGGTCAGCTTGCCGACGTAGGGGTCGGCCATGATCTTGAAGGCGAGCGCGGAGAACGGCTGCGAGTCGTCCGCATCGCGGCTCACCTCGCGCTCCTCCTCGGAGCCCTTCACCAGTTCGGTGCCCTTCACGGACGGGACGTCGAGCGGCGAGGGCAGGTAGTCGATCACCGCGTCGAGCAGCGGCTGGACGCCCTTGTTCTTGAAGGAGGAGCCGCACAGCACCGGCGTCATCTTGATCTGCAGCGCCGCCTTGCGCACCGCCTGCTTCAGCCGCTGCGGCGTGATCTCAGCCTCCTCGAGGATCAGCTCGAGCAGCTCGTCGTCGTAGTGGGAGACCTCCTCGAGCAGGTGCTCGCGCGCCGCCGCAGCAGCTTCCGCGTACGCCTCTGGGATCTCGACCTCCTCCTGCTCCTTGCCGAGCTCATCCTTGTAGAGGATCGCCTTCATGCTCACGAGGTCGATCACGCCTTCGAAGCCGCCCTCTGCGCCGATCGGCAGCTGGATCGGCACCGGGTGGGCGCCGAGGCGGTCGATCATCGTCTGCACCGCCTGCTCGAAGTCGGCGCCTATGCGGTCCATCTTGTTGATGTAGGCGATCCGCGGCACTTCGTACTTGTCCGCCTGGCGCCAGACCGTCTCCGACTGCGGCTCGACCCCGGCGACGGAGTCGAAGAGGGCGATCGCGCCGTCGAGCACGCGCAGCGAGCGCTCGACCTCGACCGTGAAGTCGACGTGGCCTGGCGTGTCGATGATGTTGATCCGGTGGCCCTTCCACTCCGCGGTCGTCGCCGCCGAGGTGATCGTGATCCCGCGCTCCTGCTCCTGCTCCATCCAGTCCATCGTCGCCGCGCCCTCGTGGACCTCGCCCATCTTGTAGGTGCGGCCGGTGTAGTAGAGGACGCGCTCGGTCGTCGTCGTCTTGCCCGCGTCGATGTGGGCCATGATCCCGATGTTGCGGGTGTTCTGCAGGGTGAACTTGCGGGGCATCGATTCGCTCTGGTCGGTGTGGACGGTCGATCGTCGGAGGGCAAAAAAATTGGGCCCTTCGGGCCCACGCGCGCTGCTCGTCGTTGTGGACCGGACTACGTCGCTATGTGCTCAGGATCTCCATGTCGCTTTGCGCACGCCAGCTGAGATCGCTCGCAGAAGCAGCGTCCAGCTGCGGACACGCCGCGACTATAGCAGAGGAAAAGCCGCGGTCGAAAGGGCTGCCCCGCTCTTTTCAGGGCTTCTCTCGCGGGCACTCCTCGGAGTCCCCGTAGAGCGCCTGCAGGCGTGTCAGCACGCGCGCCGCGGCGCGCAGGTCGCGCTCGGGGACGCCTGCCAGCGCCTCCGCCCAGCGCCGCTGCCAGGCGCGCCGCTTCGCGATCAGCAGGCGCCTGCCGGCAGGCGTCAGGCGCGAGACGACGACGCGCCTGTCGTCGGATGAGCGCAGCCGCTCGACGTGGCCCGCGGCGGCGAGATGGTCGAGCATCTGGGTCACGGTCGCGGGCGAGAGGCGCGCGGCGACGGCAAGCTCGCCGGCGGGCAGCTCGCCGCGCTCGTAGAGCTGCAGCAGCAGTTCGAGCTGGGCGTAGCTCAGCTCCGAGCCGCCGAGGTGGGTGTCGCGCCCGCGCATCCTCATCGCGCCGCGCATCGTCGCCTTCAAGGCGGCCGCGAGCTCGGCCGCGGCCCCGGTCAGCTCCCCCTCGCCGCTCACGCGCTCATCGCCTCCGCCCTCGCCTCGATCGCCTCGGTCGAGGGCCTGCTCGCCGGTCGCGACTCGGCGCGCAGCAGCAGCAGGCAGGGCAGCAGCGAGAGCGCCGCGATCCCGAGGCCCCACCAGTAGGCGGTGTCGAACGCGCCCGAAAGCTGACTCGCGAAGGTCGCGTGCAGCGTCGCGGCGTGCGCGCCACTCGCATGCCTCAGCGCGTGCGCCGTCGTAAGCGCGCCCGCGCTTGCACGGGCGAGCACGACCGCGAGCACCGCTGTGCCGATCGCGCCGCCGATCCGCTGCAGGACGTTCAGCTGCGGAGTCGCGTCTGAGATCTGATCGTGGCGCAGCGACGCGAAGGCGACCGTCATCGCGGGCATGAAGGAGAGCCCGATCGCGAAGCCGCGCAGGAACAGCGTCAGCGAGATCAGGGCGATCGAGGTGCCTGCGCCGACGAACGCGAGCGGCAGCGTCATCAGCGCCAGCACGCTCACGCCCGCGATCGCGACGCGCCCCGCCCCGAGCCTCTCGGTCAGCCTGCTCGCGAGCGGCATCGAGATCAGGGCGCCTACGCCCTGGGGTCCGGTCAGCAGGCCCGTCAGGATCACGCTCTCGCCACGCACCTCCTGGTAGTAGAGCGGCACGAGGATCATCGCCCCGAACAGGGCGGCGCCGACGCCGAAGGTGGTAAGCGAGGCGGCGGCGAAGGCGCGGATGCGGTAGAGGCGCAGGTCGAGCAGCGGACGGGGCACGCGCCGCGCGTTCAGGCCGAAGGCGGCGATCAGCGCAAGGCCGGCGAGGATCGGGCCGATCACCATCGCGGAGCCGATCGCCGCGCCGGAGCCGACTTCGCTCAGGCCGTATACGAAGCCGACGGACCCGCCGGAGAGCAGAGCGAGGCCGAGCACGTCGAGCCTGCCCGCCGCTCCTGACTCGGTCCTCGGCAGCAGCCGCCAGCCGAGCGTGAACGCGATCACGCCGATCGGCACGTTCACGAAGAAGATCCAGGACCAAGGCAGGCTCTGCAGGATCAGGCCGCCGAGCACGGGGCCGAGGATCGGCGCGAGCATCGCGGGCATCGAGATCACGCTCATCACCCTGCCCATCCGCCGTGGGCCCGCGACCTGGGCCATGATCATCTGGGCGACCGGCATGATCATGCCGCCGCCCGCGCCCTGGAGCACGCGGAAGAGCACGAGCG
>JBAIYK010000121.1:0-5340 GCA_037915935.1 Solirubrobacterales bacterium
CGCCTGCTCTACCAGCCGGTGATGCGGCTGAGCGGAGGCGCGCCGCTGTGCTGCGAGGCGCTCGTGCGCTGGCATCCGCACGACGCCTCGCCGCTGCCGCCCGCCGACTTCCTGCACCTCGCCGAAGAGAGCAAGCTGATCGTCGAGATCGGCGACTGGGCGCTGCAGACCGCCTGCATCCAGGCCGCGAGCTGGCGCCGCGACGGCGCCGCGAGCACCGTCTCGGTCAACCTCTCCGCCCGCGGCGTCACGGAGACGGACGTCGCCGCGCGCGTGCAGGAGGCGCTCTCCTACAGCTCGCTGCCGCCGCGGGCGCTCTGCCTCGAGGTGAGCGAGCCCGCGGTGCAGCGGGACATCACGCGCGCGACCGCGACGCTCGCGGCCTGCAAGGAGCTCGGGGTGCGGCTCGCGCTCGACAACTTCGGCGCCGGTCAGAGCTCGCTCACCCTTCCCTGCAGCCTGCCCTTCGACGCGGTGAAGGTCGACCCCTCGCTGATCAAAGGCTTCGAGCGCGACCGCGGCAAGCGCGCGATCGTGACGGCCGCGACCGCGATGGCGAGGGAGGCGGGCATCGACGCGATCGCCGTCGGCATCGAGAACGAGCGCGAGCTCGAGCTCGCGGAGTCGATGGGGTTCGCGTTCGGGCAGGGCTTTCTGCTCTGCCCGCCGCAGGCGCCGGAGCTGCTGCCGCTCGGCGAGGCGCAGCATGTACGCTCGCCCGTGCGATGGCGACCGATCCCGCGTCTTCACCGGCCCCGGCACAGCCAGAGAGCGGCGCTGTAGCGCAGGGCGGCGCCGTGGAGCGCCTGAAGCAGGCGGCGGCAAGCGCCGCCGCGCAGCTCGTGCAGGAGGGCATGCGCGTCGGCCTCGGCACCGGCTCGACCGTCGCCCCGCTGCTGCCGGCGCTCGCGAGGCGCCGCCTCGCCGGCATCCGCTGCGTCGCAACCTCGCCGGCGACAGCGCAGCGCGCGCAGGAGCTTGGGCTGCCGCTCTGCACGCTCGAGGACCTCGACGGAGAGCTCGACATCGCGATCGACGGCGCTGACCAGGTCTCGTCCGAGGGGTGGCTGATCAAGGGCGGCGGCGGCGCGCACACGCGCGAGAAGATCGTCGCGACGGCCGCGCGCAGGTTCGTCGTCATCGTCTCGGAGGAGAAGCTGATCGAGCGCCTGCGCGCGCCGGTGCCGCTCGAGCTGCTGAGCTTCGGCCTCGCCGCGACCATGCGTGAGGTTGCGCCGACGAAGCTGCGAGACGTCGCGCCCAGCCCGGACGGCAACCTGATCGCCGACTACGTTGGGCCGATCGACGACCCCGCGCTGCTCGCGGGGCGCCTCGCGGCGGTCCCCGGCGTGGTCGAGCACGGCCTATTCCAGCCGCAGCTCGTGAGCGAGGTGCTCGTCGGCGGGCGCGACGGGGTGCGCCGCCTGGAAGGCGCGAGAAACTAAAGCCAAGACAGACAGATCCCAGGTGAGCCAATATGGCCCAAAGCCCAACGCATTCCGTCCGATGCTCTTGGTTTGCTTTTTGATCGATCTAGAATCCTAAGTAGCCGTGTGGAATGCGATGACTGACGAACCCATCTATTTGCTCGACTTCCGCAACCAGCGTGTCGTCGAACTCGATCCGACGGTTGAGGTCGACATCGAGCGGCCAACCGACCAAACGCAAGCAAGTCATCACATTACGTTCGCCGCCCTCGGCTCGCCGGCTGATCGCAAGGATTGACCGCCCTGCGTATTGCGTGGGCCATTCCTTGTATCAACGTGCAGCCGCACGGCCACGGGCTGCTCACCTTGGTCGGTGCTCAAGTCGACTCGGTGATCGTCCCATCTCTACCAGCTGACATCGTCTTCGATGTAGCGATTCGTCTTGTCGGACTTCCCAACGACTTCGACGAAGGCTGTCGGATCGAGGTATCCCTTACCGCGCCAACGTTCGAGAATCTCGGAAAACTCGACATCGACGTGAAGCCACGTGCACCCGGCTCCAATTACATCTCAGGTAGCGAGATCAACCATCACATCATGACCAGGATCGATTTCGAGGCGGTCGAGTATGGCCCTCACCATCTCGAGTTCAGGCTGGATGGCAAGGCTCAACCGAAGATCAACACCGCATTGACGGTCCTGGCTCCTGGATAAAGGACTTATGGCGCCGAAGCGCCGACAATACCCAGCCCGTCCTCGCTGATCTCAGAGGGCGCGATCTGAAGCGCCCTCGCAAGCCGGCGGCGGTGCGTCGCCGCACTTCCCATCAGCTGCGCATTCAGCTGCGCGCGCTTGTAGAGCCAGTGCACGTCCGCCTCCCAGGTGAAGCCGACGCCGCCGTGCGCCTGGATCGCGGAGGCGGTGACGGCGAGCGCCGCTTCGCTCGCGAGCGCCTTCGCGAGGCTCGCCGCGACCGGCAGCCGCTCGGGGTCGGCGTCGCCCGCCCAGGCGGCGTGGTAGACGGCGGAGCGCGCCTGCTCGGTGTGCAGCAGCATCTCCGCGCAGCGGTGGGAGACCGCCTGGAAGGAGCCGACGGGGACGCCGAACTGCTCTCGCTCCTTCACGTAGGAGACCGTGGTCTCGAGCGCCTTCTGGCAGACGCCGACGCACTCCGCGGCGACCGCGACCGCGACGGCGAGCGCGGCCGCCTCGCAGTCCCCGGGCAGCGGCTCGCCCTCGCCGGGCAGCGGCTCGCCCTCGCCCTGCGCCTCGAAGTAGCTCCGCAGCGGGTCGATGCTCTGCAGAGGGGTGAGGCTCGCCTGCGAGCGATCGAGCAGGAAAGCACTGCTGCTGCTGCTGCTGCCGCCGCCGCGATCGAGGTCGGCGAGCACGATCGCCTCGGCGTCGGAGGCGGGGCGGGCGGGGCCGACGAGCAGGCAGGCGCCATCGCCACGGAGGCCGACGGCGCCGCGCGTCCGCCCGGCCGCGAGCTGCGGCAGCAGGCGCTCCCGCTGGGCGGCCGAGCCCGCCCTTGCGATCATCAGCGCCGCGCCGACGCTCGGCAGCAGGGGGATCGGCGCGAGCGCCGCGCCCGCCTGCTCGAGGACCACGCACAGCTCGACGAGGCCGAGACCCTCGCCGCCGTGCTCCTCGGCGATCGCGATCCCCGGCCAGCCGAGGCGCGAGACCTCCTCCCAGAGCGCCGCGTCCTCACGCCGCGCCTCCGCGGCCTCGCGCACGGCCGCGGGCGTGCAGCGGGCGGCGAGCAGGTCCCTCGCCGTCGCCTGGATCTCGCGCTGATCCTCGCTGAGGTCGAAGTGCACCCGCTTCCTCCTCAGCGCGCCTTCGGCAGGCCGAGCACGCGCTCGGCGACGATGTTCTTCAGGATCTCGGTCGTGCCGCCCTCGATCGTGTTCCCGCGCGAGCGCAGCAGCTCGTAGGCCCAGGGCGAGCCCTCGCGCAGCTGCAGCGGCCCGAGCGTCTGCACCGCGAGCTCGCACAGCTCCTGGTTGGTCTGCGACCACATCCACTTCGTGAGCGAGCCCTCAGGGCCGGGCTGCCCGTGCTTCTCGATCGCCGTCAGCCCGCGATAGGCGGTGAGGCGCAGCGCCTCGCAGCGCATGAACAGGCCCGTGAGACGGTCGACGAGCAGCGGATCGCGAAGGCGCCCCGCCTCGCGCGCCTGCGCGATCAGGCGGTGCAGCAGCTGGCGCATCCGTACCTGCAGGAAGAACGCGAGTCCCGCGCGCTCGTTCATCAGCGTCGTGAGCGCGACCTTCCAGCCGTTGCCCTCGCCGCCGAGCACGTTCTCCTGCGGCACGAAGGCGCCCTCGAAGAACAGCTCGTTGAACTCGCTCTCGCCGGTGATCTGCCGCAGCGGGCGCACCTCGACGCCGTCCTGCTGCATGTCGAGCAGGAAGTAGGTGAGGCCCTTGTGCTTTGCGCCCTGATTGTCCGTGCGCGCGAGCAGCATGCACCACTTCGCGTACTGGGCGGCGCTCGTCCACACCTTCTGGCCGTTGATCCGCCAGCCCTGCTCGTGCCTGCTCGCCGCCGTCTTCACAGCGGCAAGGTCCGAGCCCGCGTCCGGCTCGGAGAAGCCCTGGCACCAGATCTCCTCGCCGGAGAGGATCGGCGCGAGGTGGCGCTCCTTCTGAGCCTCGCTGCCCCAGAGCATGATCGTCGGCCCCGCGAGCAGCAGTCCGAGCACGTTCGCGGGCAGCGGCGCTTCCGCGCTGCCGAGCTCCTCGAAGAAGATCGCCGACTCGACCACGCTCGCGCCGCGGCCGCCGTAGCGCTGCGGCCAGTGCACGGCGGCCCAGCCGCCCTCGAAGAGCCGCCGCTGCCACTGCCGCCGCCAGGCGTAGTGCGCCTCCTCGTCTTCGATCGGCTCGCTGCCGGGCGGATTCGCGGCGAGCCAGCGGCGCAGCTCGTCGCGGAAGGCGCTCTCGGCGGCGGTGAATGTGAGGTCCATCGCGGCAAGCAGGCTACCGCCTGCCCACGCGCCCGACCCACTCCGGCGCGCCCGTCGCTCCGCCCGCCGCTCCGTCCCGGGGGCCGCGCCCACCCTGAATAAGCGCGCAGCCCTGGGGTATTACGGAAGCCCACAACCGCGGCAAGGCGCCGCGAAGGCCGAAGGGAGGCATCTGATGGTTGCCTTGGTCGTACTGGTTCTGCTGCTTCTGATCCTGGGCGGACTCGGGTTCGCCGTGCACGTGCTCTGGTACGTGCTGATCGCAGCGGTGCTGCTGTGGCTGATCGGCTGGTTCGTCGGCGGCGCAGGCCGCGAACGGCGCTGGTACGGGCGCTGGTAGCGCCGGCGAGCGCAGAGCAGCCTGAGAAACGCTGCCCTTTACGGCCGATCGCCGAGACTTCTCAGCAGTTTGCCACGATGCTCGAGACCTGCCCGCCTGCCAGGATGAGATTCGAGAGAGCGTGAGTGTTCCGCAAGGAACGACCGCCAAACCGGCCCGCGGCCAAGGCCGCAAATGCCGACGGCACTCACGCTCTCCGTATGTCCGGGGCCACGGCGTCCCCGCCGCGGACCGCGAGCGGGCGCGAGGCCCACGAAACCCAGGGCTGGTCTCTCGTTCGGGGAGCGGTCTCGGGTGGGCTGGCCGTAGCCGCGGCGGCGAGCGTTGCCCGCCGCCTGGCTGCGCGTGCCTCTAGACGAGGCGGACGTTGGCGGCTTTCGGGCCCTTGTCGCCGGCCTCGGCGTCGTAGCTGACCTTCGCGCCCTCGGCGAGCGAGCGGTAGCCCTCGCCGACGATCGCGGTGTGGTGGACGAAGAGGTCCTTCGACCGGTCGTCGGGCGTGATGAACCCGAATCCCTTGTCGTCGCTGAACCACTTCACGGTTCCTGTAGCCATTGTTTCCTCCGGCGTGTTGAGTGCTGCGAACGCGGAGATGCTGT
>JBAIYK010000092.1:0-59554 GCA_037915935.1 Solirubrobacterales bacterium
TCGCCCAGCCCGAGGACGTGATGAAGTCGCGCCGCCGCCAGGCGCCGACGCAGCAGGCGATCACCGCCGCGATCAGCGCGAGCGCGAGCGCTGCGCGCAGCGCTTCGGTCTCACCGCCCTGGCCGAGCGCGAGGCCGATCAGGTTCGGGAGGCTGAGGCTCGTCACGATGCTGCCCTGGGTGCCGAGCGAGGGGATGTGCGCGCCGAAGGCGAGGTAGCTCGCGAGCGCGAGCAGCGCGCCCGCGAGCAGACCGCCGAGGCAGGTCTGGACGGCGCGGCGGGGAGTGGGCGCGAGCGCCGCTACGAAGACGGGCACGACGATCGCAGCCGATGCCTTGATGAACACAGCGGCCGCGAGCGCCGCCCCGGCGGCGATCTCGTTGCCCGCTGGCGGCAGCAGCGTCGAGCGCACGGCCGCAGATGCCCCGCGAGCGCGCACCCATGTGAGCGCGGCGCGTGCGTGCGTCGCCATGCCCGGCGCCGGTACCGCGCCCCGCTCGCTCGGCGGCGAGGACGAGGGCGAGGGCGAGGGCGTCGTCGCCGATCGCGGCCTCCTCCCTTCCCCGCTGCGCAGCAAGAGCCAGCAGGCGAGCATCACGAAGAAGACCATGAAGAAGTCGTTGTGGTCGCCGCCGAGGCCCCACAGCAGCACGATCGGGTTCAGGCCGGCGAACGCGACCGCCTGCACGGGGTCTCGCTGCAGCAGCACCGCGCACCGCCACACGAGCGTGAGGATCGCGAGGCTGAGCAGACCGAGCGCAGCCTTCACGATCCAGAAGGCGGCAGGCACGCTCAGCGTCGCGATCGCGAAGGTGAAGATCGTGAACAGCGGCCCGTATGGGCTCAGCAGGTTGTGCCAGTTGCTGAGCGCGAAGGCAGGATCGTGGTGCGGCTCGAGCGCCGGGATCGTCGCATACGGGTCGAGGTGGTGGACGACCTCCATGCGCGCGTAGTTGACGTAGTTGAAGACGTCCGTGAGCGTCAGCGGCGGCGAGAGGAAGAAGATCGCCTGGACTGCGAGGATCGCGCCGATCACCCAGCGCGCGCCAAGCGCCGCGATCCGCCTGAGCCCGAGCGCATAGCAGCCGTACATCGCGATCACGAGCACGGTGAAGAGCGCCTTCAGCGCGCCCGCGCTGCGCGTCAGCTGCGGCCAGAGCCCGCCGAGCGGGCCGGCCATCCAGCCGGGGAAGTAGTTCGCCCGCGTCGTCGCCGCGATCACGCTCGGACGGTCCGCCGCGATCACGACGAGCAGCAGGCTGCCCGCGACGATCGCCGCGAGCGCGAGCAGGCCCGCGACGTGCACGCGCGCCCACTCGGAGCGACCGGACCCGCGCCACAGCGCGCCCCGCACGCGAGGCAGCGCTGCGCTCGCCGCGCCTACGCCTGAGACGCGGCTCTCACGAACGATCGGCGGGGTCCCGTCTGCTTAGAGTGCGTTGACGTTGACGGCCTTCGGTCCCTTGTCGCCCTCTTCGGCGTCATAGGAGACCTTCGCGCCCTCCTTGAGGGAGCGGTAGCCGTCGCCGTTGATGCCGGTGTGATGGACGAACAGGTCCCTGTCGCCGTCATCGGGGGTGATGAAGCCGAACCCCTTGTCGTCGCTGAACCACTTGACGGTGCCAGTGGGCATTCGAATCCTCCGCTATCTGCTTCGTGCCTGCCGCCACGCGGAGGATGCCGTTGGAGCGTCGACCTGCGCGCCTGCTGCACTAACTGCTTTTCGCCGGTCCTTAAGGGCCGGCCAGACGCCACGAAGGTAGCAGGTCGTCGCGATCGTGTGTTGCCAAACTGATACGGGGCGGCGGCGCTCGCGGCGCGGACGTCTGTCGCACCGCGTCCCAGAAGCCGAAAAGCGCTGCTATATCTGCGGCGCGATCCTTGCCCAAGCGATGTCGACGCCGATGCTCAGACGACTGCTCCCGTTTCCTTCTACAGAGGCGACGAGCGTCAGCGTGCCAGAGATCCTCGACGAGATCGCCTCCGAGCTGGCAGAGCGCGAGGCGGCGAGCGCAACGCGGCCCACGACGCTGCTGAACATGGCGAGCACCGCCGACGGGCGCGCGAGCGTCGGCGGGCGCGCGGGTCCGATCGGCGATCGCGCGGACAGCGAGTTGCTGCACGGCCTGCGTACGCTCGCCGACGGGCTGCTCGTCGGGGCGAGCACGATTCGGATCGAGCGTTATGCGCGCCTGTTGCGCGGCGATGAGGACCGCCGGATGCGACGCGAGCGCGGCCTCGCAGAGGAGCTGGCGCTGTTCGTCGTCTCCGCAAGCCTGCAGCTCACGCCGCAGAGCATGCCGCTGCTCGCGCAGCCGCGCGCGCAGGTGACGATCCTCACCCCCTCCGCCGGTCTGCTCGGGCCGTGCGCCGCCGAGGTTCGTTACGTGCGCTGCGAGCGCGACGGACGGCTCGACCTCCCCGCCGCCCTCGGCCGCCTGCGCTCCGAGCTCGGCGTGAGGACGCTGCTCTGCGAGGGCGGGCCTCACCTCGCCGCGGAGCTGATCAGAGCCCGCCTCGTCGACGACCTGTTCCTCAGCCTCGCGCCGAAGCTCGCCGGCGGCGAGGAGCACCTGCGCATGCTCGCCGGCGGAGAGCTCGATCCGCCGCTCTCTATGCAGCTCGTCGGTGTTCACGAGCACGAGGGCAGCCTGTTCCTGCGCTACCGGCTCGGCGACTCCGTAGAGTGAGGACCGCGGCCGCGCAGGCGCTGCGACGGGACGGAGAGACGGGTGGAGACGGAGAGACGGTGGAGATGCACATCGAGCGAGCGGCGGCGCAACGATCGAGGCGGGGGGGCAGGAGCCTCGCGCTGCTGCTCGCCCTGTTCACGCTCACGGCGACGACGATCGTCGCGGCGAGCGCGACCGCGGCGGCCGCCGCGGAGCCGCCGGTCGCGATCTCGCCGCTGCCAGGGACCCCCGACGCCTCGCCGCACACCCAGATCAGCTTCCTCGGGGCGCCGGCGAACGAGATCAGCCACCTCTCGGTGGTCGGCTCGCGCAGCGGCTCGCACAGCGGGCTGCTCCAGCCCTATCAGAGCGCCCCTGGCGAGAGCTTCCTGCCGATCTACGGCTTCAGCGAAGGCGAGCGCGTGACGGTCTCGGCGCTCGTCGGCCCGCCCCACCATCAGCAGCGCGTCGGCAGCTCCTTCCAGATCGCGCGCCTGTTCCACTACCGCTTCCCACCGAAGGTCGCCCACAAAGCCGCGACGTCGGGGTCGAGCGTGCAGAGCTTCGTCTCCGCGCCCAGCCTCCACCCGAGCACCGTCTACATCGGCGCAGACTCGCCGAGCGCGAGCGCCGGCGACGTCTTTCTCGCCTTCAACGAAGGCTCCGCCCAGTGGGGACCGATGATCATCGAAGGCGACGGCCAGCTCGTCTGGTTCCAGCCGGTGGGCAGCGAAGAACACGCGATGGACTTCAAGACCGTCGAATACGACGGCGAGCCTGCGCTGCTCTGGTGGCAGGGCTACATCGCGCCGATCGGCGTCGGCTTCGGCCAGGACGAAATCTACGACGAGCACTACCAACGCGTCGCCCAGATCAAAGGCGGCAACGGCTACTACGCCGACCTGCACGAAGCGCTGCTCACGAAACAGGGCGCGGCATACATCACCGCCTATACGCTCGTCCAGGCGAGCCTGTCCTCCGTGCACGGCCACAGCAACGCCGGGCTGCTCGACTCCGTGTTGCAGGAGATCGACGTGAAGACCGGTCTCGTGATGTTCGAGTGGCACGCCTACGGCCACGTCGCGCTGAGCGAATCCTATTCGGCGCCCCCGAGCTCCGGGAGCTGGCCCTACGACTACTTCCACCTCAACTCGGTCTCGCTCGACCCCTCAGGCGACGGCAACTTCCTCATCTGCGCGCGCAACACCTGGGCGGGCTACGAGATCGACCATCGCAGCGGCCGGATCCTCTGGCAGCTCGGCGGCAAGCATCCGAGCTTCAAGATGGGCCCCGGCACCGAAACCGCCTTCCAGCACGACATCCGCTGGCAGCCCGACCACACGATCACCGTCTTCGACGACGGCGCCTCCCCGCAGGTGCACAAACAGTCGCGCGTCATCCACGAGCGGATCGAATGGCAGGCAAAAGCGGTGAAGCTCGTGAGCGCCTGGGCGCACTCGCCCGCGCTCGTCGCCGCGAGCCAGGGCAACTACCAGTTGCTTGCCGACGGCAACTCGTTCGTCGGCTGGGGCCAGTCGCCGTTCATCACCGAATTCGGGCCCGGCGGCACGGTGCTCTTCCAGGCGCAGCTGCCCGGCCGCGGCGACTCCTATCGCGCCTACCGGCTGCCCTGGAAAGGGACGCCGTCGAGCCCGCCGGCCGTCGCCGCGCGCAAGGCCGGCAACGGCGTGCTCGACGTCTACGCAAGCTGGAACGGCGCGACCGAAGTCGCCTCCTGGCGGGTGCTCGCATGGAACGAAATCCATCACGTCGCAAGAGCGGGGACGGCGCCGAGGGCCGGCTTCGAGACGACGATCCCGGTCCCAGAAGGGTACGCCTGGTACGCCGTCCAGGCGCTTGGCGCCTCGGGCAAAGTGCTCGCGACCTCGCCCGCGACGCGGGGCTGAGGGTCAATCTCTCACAGCGCGCCGCAGCGAGAGCCACAGCAGCAGCGGCACCGCGACGGGCATCGTCCACCAGGCCGCGACGCCGAGGCTCGCGACGATTGCGGTCAGCGCAAGCGCGAGTGCGACGCCGAGCGCCGTGCGCCAGTCGTCGCCGACGACGAAGCTCCAGATCGCGAGCGCGACCGCGCGCAGACGGCTCACAGCTCCTCGATCGTCGCGGTGGAGAGCGTCGGCTGCGGATGGGGCTGGGGGACCGCGGCCGTGTGCGCAGCCGCCGCGGCATGTGCGCCGAGGGCGGTCGACGTCGCCTCGGACGCAGGCGCCGACGCCGGCGCCCCAGCACGGCGCAGAGCCGCGACGAACGCGAGCGAGAGCAGCGCGACCGCGGGCACGATCGCGAGCAGCGCGGCGTCCGACCCCGGCCACGACGCTCCCGCGCCCTCCGCGCCCCAGAAGGTCCCGAACGCGGTCAGCATCACCCCGACGGCGAACTTCATCGCGTTCTCGGGCACGCGCGTGAGCGGGGCCCGCGCGGCGACGCCCGCGAGCGCGACGAGGATCACGGCCGCGGCGGCCGCGATCGCCGCGAGCCCGATGCGATGCTGGTTCGCGCCGAAGGTGAGCACGATGAAGACGACCTCGAGGCCCTCGAGCAGGACGCCCTTGAAGGAGAGCGCGAACGAATAGCCGTCGATGCGGGCGCCACCGCGCGCTGCGGTCTGCGCGGCGCGCCGCTGCGCCTCGAACTCCTCGTCCTCGTGTTTGAGCGCCTTCAACCCCGCGGCTCTGAGGATCGCCTTGCGCAACCACTGCAGCCCGAATGTCAAAAGCAGGCCGCCGACGAGCAGTCGCAGCACATCGATCGGCAGCGCGGTGAGCGCCGGCCCGAGCGCCGCGACCGCGGCACAGAGCACGAGCCCGGCCGCGCCTACGCCGCTCAGCGCCGAGGACCAGCTGCGCGTCGCGCCGACGGCGAGCACGATCGTGAGCGCCTCGACCGCCTCGACCGCGCAGGCGAGGAAGACCGAGACCGCGAGCCCGAGCTCCGCGCCGCTCATCGTGCGAGCGTAGCGGCAAGTCGCGCCTGGTCTCGAATCACCCGCCGCGCAGGCGCGGCGATATCTCGATCGCGAGCAGGTCCTCGCCCTCGTGGTCGACCTGCAGAGTCGTGTGCTCGATCGCGAAGCGCTCGCGCAGCACCTCTTCGAGCTGCCTGCGGGCGGCGTGGCAGTCGTGCTCGGCACCGACGAGCACGTGCGCCGAGAGCGCAGGGAAGCCCGTCGAGACCTCCCAGACGTGCAGGTCGTGGACCTCTGCTACGCCGTGCACGGCAGCCATCGCACGCCCGATCGCCTGCGGGCGCAGCTGCGTCGGAGCCGCCTCGAGGAAGACCCTCGCCGAGTCGCGCAGCAGGCCGTAGGCGGAGCGCAGCATCAGCGCGGCGACGAACAGGGAGGCGATCGCGTCCGCGCGCAGGAAGCCGGTCGCGAGGATGACGATGGCCGCGAGGGCGGTGCCGGCGAACGCGTAGAGGTCGGTCAGCACGTGCAGGTATGAGCCCCTCACGCTCAGAGAGCGCCTGCTCGCCTGCGCGAGCTGCCAGCTTGCAAGCAGGTTGACCACGATCCCGGCGAGCGCGACGGCGAGCATCGGCGCGCCCTTCGTGAGCGGCGGCGCGATCAGGTGGGCGATCGCCTCATAGACGATCAGCAGCGCGAGCACGAGCAGCGTCGCGCCGTTGAACTGGGCGCTGAGCGCCTCGAGGCGGCCGAGGCCGTAGGTCATCGCTCCTTCCGGCGGGCGCCGCATCAGCCGCAGCGCGAGCAGCGAGACGCCGATCGCGACCGCGTCAGTCAGCATGTGAGACGCGTCGGAGAGCAGCGCGAGCGAGTGGGCGATCACTCCGACCGCGACCTCGACGGCCATGAAGGCGAGGATCAGCGCGAGCGCGATGCGCAGCCTGCCCGCGTCGGCCTCGCCCGTCAATGAGCTCGAGTGGCTGTGGTGATGCCTCATGTCGCTCGCATCGTCTACGCTACGCCGCGATGAGCTCCGCCACGCTGCGCAAGCTCGTGATCCCCGCGATCGTGCTTGGCATCCTGCTGATCGTCGTCGCGATCATCTACTTCGTCCAGCCCGAGCACTCGCTGCCCTCCTTCTTCCCCGGGCACGCCTCCGCCGGCAGCGCCGAAGCAAACCACCACCACACGAAGCACGGGATCGCCGCCCTCGTCGCCGCGATCGCCTGCTTCGTCTTCGCCTGGTTCCAGACGGGGCCGAAGGCGAAGCAGGCGGGCACGAAGTCGAGCGAGGCGTAGCCGCCGCAGGCAGCACGGCTGCCGTCCCGCCGCGCGGCGGCAGCGGCGCCCTGTGCGCGACGCCGGCAGCACAGAGCGTCAGCTGACCGCGAACACGATCGTGCAGGCGAGGCCGAGCGCGATGCAGTAGAAGCCGAACGGCGTCAGCCTGTTCGTCTGGAAGTAGCGCAGCAGGAACTTCACCGCGAAGAACGTCGTCACCGCGGCCGCGATCGCGCCGACGAGCGTCTGACCGCGCACGCCGTTGCCGGTCGGGCCGAGCAGTTCGGGCAGCTTCAGCACGCCGGCGGCGAGGATGATCGGCGTCGCGAGCAGGAACGCGTAGCGGGCCGCGTCCTCGTTCGAGAGGCCGCTCAGCAGCCCGCCGCCCATCGAGAAGCCCGAGCGGGAGATGCCGGGCAGGAGCGCGGCGGCCTGGGCGGTGCCGACCGCGGTCGCCTGCCGCCAGCTGAGCTTCGAGAGGCGCGCGTCGGAGTCGCCGAGATAGTCGCCCGGGCGCGGCGGGCGCTTGCGCAGCCGCTCGAAGAACAGCAAGGCAAACCCGTTGACGATCAGGAAGGCGGCCGCGAAGGAGGCGGAGGCGAAGAGTTCGCGCAGCGGGTCCTGCAGAACGAGGCCGATGATGCCCGCGGGGATCGTGCCGACGACGATCAGCCAGCCGAGGCGCGCGTAGACGTCGTCTCTCGGCACCTCCCGCAGCGCGAGCGAGCGGAAGAGGCCCTTCACGATCTGAATCCAGTCTTTGATGAAGAAGCCGAGCAGCACGAGCGAGGTGCCGATGTGCGTGCCGACGAGGAAGGTGAGGAAGTACTTGTCGTTCTGGTGGATGTTCCAGCCGAACAGCCGCGGCAGCACGACGCCGTGGCCGAGGCTCGAGATCGGGAACGGCTCGGCGACGCCCTGTATCAGACCGAGGATCACCGCCTGGAAGTAGGAGATCGGTTCGTGCACGGCGGGAAGCATATGGACATGAACGGCGCCGCAGGCGCGCTGCGTTTGCGG
Source organism: Solirubrobacterales bacterium (assembly GCA_037915935.1). Taxonomy (GTDB): domain Bacteria; phylum Actinomycetota; class Thermoleophilia; order Solirubrobacterales; family Solirubrobacteraceae; genus Palsa-744. The sequence goes on from JBAIYK010000092.1 coordinate 7,900, forward strand.
AGGCCCACGTCAGCGCGGCATCCCGCAGCGCGCGAGAGACATCGTCTCAGGAGCGATCAGCCCCGAATGGGTCGCGCGCTTCGACGCCCTCGTAGCGGCGAAAGTCGCGATCGCGCGTGTAGATGACCGCAACGCCGTGTTCGCGCATCAATGCGGCGAGATGCGCGTCAGGCACGTGGTTGCCTGCGGTGTCCTTTCCTGCGGTGAGACGGTAGAGATTCCAGAAGCCGCTTCCCTCCGAGGAGGTGCGTACATGCGGCCGCTCCAAGAGCGCCGCCACCGCCGCCGCAGCCTGGCCGGATGTGAGCGGCGTCGGGAAGATCGCGGGATGCGTCGCAATCCGGAGGAAGCCCATGATCGTGGGCCAGAACAGGTGCAGGAGATCGGGACCGCGCGCTAGACGCTCGATCAGCTCCTTTGCGGGAGCGTGCAGCTCGTCGTCCTCGTTCGATGCATAGAGCAGGACATTCGTGTCGACCGTGATGCTCAGAGATGCCCCGCTTCTTTTCGATGAGGCGCGACCGGACTAAGCCTCGTCGAGGAGACGCCGGAGCGCTTCCTTGTCGGAGAGATCGATCTTCGGCCTGCCCATGCGCCTGCTCGGCCAAGCCGGATGAGGCTGGACGGTCGGCTCCTCACGCAGCGCCGCGGCGAGGCGCTCCGAGGCAAGCGTGCCCATGCTCTTGTGCTCCGCACGGGCTCTGCGGCGAAGTTGTTCGAGCACCGAGGCGTCGAGATCAAGAGTTGTACGAGGCATGATGCTAGATGCTAGCAGACTCAACATCAGATGTGCCCACCTGCCACGACCAGGCCATCCCAAGCGCCGAGTAGACCCTTCGCGGATGATCTGCATCACCGTCCTGTTCCTGGCCCGCCACGCTTGGGCCGCCATGCATCGCAGGTAGCATGAGCTCGTGGCCGTCAAGCCTGCAACCGCGCTTCCCGTCCATCGCCTCGACCTGGAGACCTACGACCAGATGGTCGAGAGCGGCGCACTGGAGGGTGAGCGTGTCGAGCTGCTCGAGGGGCTCATCGTCGACATGAGCCCACAGTCTCCCAGCCACTCTGCCGTGCTCGAAGCCCTCGTGCGCCATTTCAGGCAAACGGAGTCATGGCTGCGCGTACAGTCGCCGCTCGCGATCCCACCCGACTCCGAGCCGGAGCCGGACATCGCCCTCGTGGCAGAGAGGCCCCCAGCCGGCCAGCACCCTCGCACCGCGCTGCTCGTGATCGAGGTCGCCGTCAGCTCTCATGCAATCGACCGCGGCGTGAAGTCGCAGCTGTACGCGCGCGCGGGGGTTCCCGTCTACTGGCTGATCGACGTGCCGCGCAGGGTGATCGAGGTGCGCACGCAGCCTGGCGCGGACGGCTATAGGGACTGCGAGACATATCGCGAGGGCGCCTGCGTGCCTACGCCGGCGGACGACGTCGAGGCGCTGGACGTCGCAGCGCTGCTGCAGGGCATCGGCAGCTGACCCATCCCCTGTAGACAAGTTCCGGGGCGCACGGAAGCGACGGCCCGGACGACACCGGCGCCACACGCGCAACGACACCGGCGCCACACGCGCAACGACGCCGCATCCGCAGGCGCAGCGACGCCAACCCGTATGCCCGAACGACGCCGGGCCGGCGGCGCATCGTGCGCACCGCCGGCCCTGGGCCTCGAGGAGAGAGACGGCCGTTTCCGGCCGGCCGCTCAGCTCGCCCTACAGCGAGCTCAGCGCTTTTTCATCCGCGCTCAGCACGACCTGCGGCACTTTCGCGAAGTCGAGCGCGGGCCCGAACTTCTGGCCGGTCGTCAACGCGTATTTGATGAACTGCTTCAGCAGGCTGAGCACAGGCGAATCCTTCGGCACGATCACATACGTGAAGGTCGAGAGCGGGTAGGCCTTCTTCGCCCGCTTCGGCGGGTTCACGATGTGCATTTCGTTGTTTGCCGGTACTTTCTTCACGACCGACGCCGCTTCCTCGATGTTTTCGAGGTTCGGGTACTCGAACCTGCCCGCCTTGTTCTGTAGGCGCGCAGCATTCAGGCCGTGCGAGTAGATGTAGGACGCGGCGATGTAGCCGATCGCGCCGTTCGTCTTTTCGACGACGGCGGTGACGCCGCTGTTGCCGTCGCCGCCCACGCCCTTCGGGAAGCTGACGGACGTCGCGTTGCCGACCCTGCTCTTCCACGCTTTGCTCACGCGCGACATCAGGTCCGTGAACGCGTATGTGTCACCAGAGCCGTCGCTGCGGAAGACCGGCGTGATCGTGATGTTCGGCAGTTTTACGTGCTTGTTGATCTTCTTGATCGGCGCAGCGTTCCATTTGGTGATCTTGCCGAGATAGATTTCTGCGACGATTTCAGGCGTCAGCCGCAGCTTGCTCACGCCTTTGAGGTTGAAGGCGATGCCCGTCGCGGTGAGCGCCCACGGAATCTGGACGCAGCCTTTGCAGGCGGCGGCCTGAGCCCCGGTGAGAGGAGCGTCGGAGGCACCGAAGTCGACCGTCCGCGCGGAGATCTGCGCGATCCCCGTGCCTGAGCCCACGGCGGCGTAGGTGACTTTCACGCCGCGCTTTTCGAATTCCTGCCCCCAGTAGGCCTCGAACGGCGCGATCAGCGTCGAGCCTGCCCCCGTCAGCGAGCTTTCGGCTGCCGCGTTGGCGGCCGCGAAGGTGAAGCCTGGTACCAGGCATGCGATCAGCGTCGCGAGCGCGAGCGCCGACTTTGGTGTCCGTCTCAACTGTCCTCCTATGGGATTGAGTGGTGTCGTCGACAACGAGCAGCATGCCAGCGGCCGTACACGCGGCTGTGGCAATTTTGTGAACATCATGCAGAAGGCCGAGCGCGACGTTGTTACCAAAGGTCGCGTCAACCTGTGTAAATCTTGTGAAGATCGCGCACCGGCTCTGCCGATCGCCGGTAGGCTGCGCGCCCATGAGCGTGAGCCCGGCGCAACCCGCATCTCAAATGCGGGGTGCCCGCCGGCCCGGCGCCCGCCGGCCCGGCGCGCGCGCGCGCCGGGACGCACCGCGTGTCGATCGGCTGGGCGATGCGCTGCTTCGCTGCCTCTGCGTGCTCGCGGCGCTGCTCGGACTGCTCCTGTTCACAGCGATCGCGTACGACGTCACGAACGGCGCAAGCCGCGCGATCGGCCGCTTCGGCCTCGGTTTCCTCGGCCATACGACGTGGCAGCCGAACTTCGGGATCTTCGGTGCCGGCGTGATGCTGTTCGGCACCGCGGTCACCTCCGCGCTCGCGCTGCTGATCGCGGTCCCGCTCGGAATCTCGATCGCTCTCTACCTCAGCACCGTCGCGCCGACGAGGCTGCGAAGCGTCGTCGGGCCACTCGTCGAAATGCTCGCGGCGATCCCGAGCGTCGTGCTCGGGTTCTGGGGCATCCTCGTGCTCGGCCCCTTCCTGCCGGCGCACGTCGAGCCGTTCCTGCACGGCCTGCTCGGCTTCCTGCCGATCTTCGGGGCCGCCGAAACTACCGGCGCGAGCGTCTTCACCGCCAGCCTCATCCTCACGATCATGGTGCTGCCGATCGTCGCCTCGATCAGCCGCGACCTCTTCCTCACCGTCCCCCAAGAGCTGAAGGACGGCGCGACGGCGCTTGGCGCAACACGGTGGGAGGTGGTCCGCGGCGTGATGCTGCCCTCCGCGGCCTCGGGGATCGTCGCCGCCTCCTTCCTCGGCCTCGGGCGCGCGCTCGGCGAGGCGATCGCGGTCACGCAGGTGATCGGCGCCGGCAAAGCGATCCATGCCTCGCTGTTCGTCACGGGCGACACCCTCGCGAGCCGGATCGCGGAGCAGTATGCCGACGCGTTCTCGAAGCTGCACACCTCCGCGCTGCTCTACCTCGGCGTCATCCTGCTCATCATCGGCCTGCTCGCGAATCTCGCCGGCCAGCTGATCGTGCGCCGCTTCGACGTGCACCGGGCGGTCGCGGCGTGAGCGAGCCGCTCCCTCCGTCCGGCGCGCTCACAGGCAGCGCGCATATGCCCGATCCGGTCGACCCGCTCGACCCCTTCGGCGGGGATGCGCTCGACCCCGCCCGCCCCCTCACGGCGTCCGCCCAGCTGCGCAGACGCCAGCTCGTCAGCCGCTTCATCGAAGGCGGCCAGACCGCATCGGCGCTGCTCGCCGTCGCGGTGCTCGCGTTCGTCGTCTACTCGGTCGCCTCGCGCGGCGCCGCCGTGCTCAGCTTCGAATTCCTCACGAAGGGTCCGCCGATCATCGAAGAACAGGGCGGCGGCGGCATCGGGCCGATGATCGTCGGCACCGCGACGCTGATCGCGATCGCGACCCTCATCTCGATGCCGATCGGCATCCTCGCGGCGCTCTACATGACCGAGTTCGCGAGCAGGCGCTCCGCGCGCGCGATCAGGCTCGTGTTCGACCTGCTCTTCGGACTGCCGACGATCATCATCGGCCTGTTCGTGTTCGGCCTGCTCGTCGCGGGCAAAAGCCAGAGCGGCTTCGCGGGCGCGGTCGCGCTCTCGATCGTCATGCTGCCGCTCGTCGCCCGCGGCTCGCAGGAGACGCTGCTGCAGGTGCCGCAGGGGCTGCGCGACGCCGCCGCCGCCCTCGGCGTCAGCCGCTGGCGCGCGCTGCGGGGAGTCGTACTGCCGAGCGCGCTCGGCGGCATCGTCACCGCGACTGTGCTCGCATTCGCGCGCGCCGCCGGCGAGACCGCGCCGCTGCTGTTCGCCTCGTCGGTCTTCGGCAACAGCGTGTCGTTCAAGATCTTCGGCGAAGCGACGCCGAACATCCCCGTCTACATCTACAAAGCCTCCGTCTCGGACAACCCGAGCGGCTGGACGCGCGCCTGGGGAGCCGCGTTCGTGCTGCTGATGTTCATACTCGCCGTCAACGTCGCGGCCCGCGCGATGCACGCGCGCGGCCGCAGGAAGCTGGCGCGATGAGCCCTCGGACGACCGACCCGGCGAGCAGCGCTCCGCAGCGCGTCCGCATCCAGACCGGCACGGGGCGCCCGGAGACGAGGGCCGAAAACGGGAACAACGGCTCCGCGGCGGCGGCTGAGCGAGCCGCGGTCGTCCCCGTCGGCGGGCTGGCGCCTGCCTCTGCCGCCGGCCGCGAGACGATCTTCGACGTCAGGGACGTCTCGGTCTCATACAAGGGCCGCAGCGCGATCGCGGGCGTCTCGCTGCGGATCCCCCGCCACCTCATCACCGCGCTCATCGGCCCCTCCGGATGCGGCAAGTCGACGTTCCTGCGCTGCCTCAACCGCATGAACGACTCCGTGCCGGGATTCGAGCTGTCGGGGCAGATCCTCTACCACGGTCACGACCTCTACGGTGCGCGCGTCGACGCCGTCGAGGTGCGGCGCCGGATCGGGATGGTCTTCCAGCGGCCAAACCCGCTGCCGAAGTCGATCTACGACAACATCGCCTGGGCGCCCCGCAACCTCGGCCTCAAGGCCCACCTCGACGAGCGGGTCGAGCGCGCGCTGCGCGGCGCGGCGCTCTGGGACGAGGTGAAGGACCGGCTTGGCAAGAGCGCCTTCGGCCTCTCCGGCGGGCAGCAGCAGCGGCTCTGCATCGCCCGGGCGATCGCGATCGAACCTGACGTGCTGCTGCTCGACGAGCCCGCCTCTGCGCTCGACCCGATCGCGACCGCCTCGATCGAGGAGCTGATGCTGAACCTCAAGCACCGCTTCACGATCGTGATCGTCACCCACAACATGCAGCAGGCGGCACGCATCGCCGACCGCACCGCGTTCTTCAGCCTCGGCACCGCCGCCGGCCAGCGCACCGGCGTGCTCGTCGAGCACGACGAGACGAGCACGATCTTCACGCGCCCGAAAGACCCGCGGACGGGCGACTACGTGACAGGCCGCTTCGGCTGACGCGCCAGGTCAGCCGGCGATTGCGTGGCTTGGGACCTGGCGCAACAGCGCCTGGCCGCACTGCCAGCAGTAGGCGGCGCCGCTGCTGTGCGGGGCCTCGCAGGAGGGACAGAGGCCGGCGGCGCTCGTCTCCTGCATCTTCAGGATGCGTTGCAGCTCGGAGAGCTCCGCGTCGACCTCCTGCAGCGCGGCGGCATGCTGAACGAGCACCTCGATGCGGATGCGATCGCGAATCGCCATCTCGTACATCAGGCCGCCGAGGTCCCACTGCAGTTCGGCGAAGCGCTCGGCGAGCTGGTCGCGGCGGCGCGCGACGTCGAGCGTTGGAGCGTCAGCGTTCCCGGACCGATCGCCGTTGCTCGCGCTCATTTCTTGCCTTTTCCTGAGCCTGATGATTCTTCGCCTTCGCCGAGTTCTTCTTCTTCTTCCTGCTTCTTGCTTTCGCTGCCGCCGAAGAATTTGCCCGTGAAATGGCCCTTCTGATAGCCGGCGCCCTTGCCTGGCGTGCCCACTTTCACGACCGCCTTCGGCGGCGCTTTGCCTTTCAAGATCTTCGCCGCGACGTTGGACGGCGATGCTTTGCTCGAGCTGTGACCGCCGCCACCCCCTGAGCCGCCTTCCGTCGAGGAGGGCGTCGTCGAGGTCGTGCTCGGCGCGCTGCTCGTCGGTGCCGCGATGTACTGCACGGAGACGTCTTTCGAGCTGGGGGGAGCGCTCGTGCGCCCGATCAGCACGCCCGTCGCCATCGCGAGCATCAGCGTGCCGATGCCTGCGATCAGTGCCGTGTTCGGGTGGATTCGCGGCATCCTTCGCGGCGGCGGGGACGACGAAGAGCTCGGCTGCTGCGGCTGAGCGACGTGCGCGAGGAACGGCGGCCGCGTCGGGCCGCGCCGCTGCCCGCACTCGACGCAGTAGCGCTGGTCCGGCGCGAGCGGCGCGCCGCAGGCGGCGCAGCGCGCGCCGGTCGAGGAGACGGCCGGCCATGAGGGCTCGACGCTCGCCCGCGGCGGTGGCTGAGCGCTCTGGCTTGGCATCTCGATCGTCGCGTCCGCCGGAGGCGACGGCCTGCGCGCACGCTCGAACTCTTCGGTGGGGATGCTCGGCTCCATTCCGATTCCGCGCCTGAGCGTCGAACGCTCGCCGCTCGCAAGCTCGCGCCTGAGAGGGCCGGCATCGCCAGTATCGGGCGACTCTTCGCGCCAGATGTGAAAAGGACGTGAACGCAAGATCACGCCGCTTCGCTCGAACAAGTTCTTTACAACATCGACACCTCTTCACGCAAGACTGGCGAAGCAGATGGACCGGCCGCCGCCTCCTGACCCTGATCTCACCGACGACCCCTACGCCGCAGGCGCCATCGACCGAGCAGCCCGAGGAGCTTCGGAGGACCCTGACCGCACCCCCGACACTCAGCTGCAAGGGGATTCTCACCAGGGCGAGGAGCAAGAAGAGGACGAGGGCCACTTCCCGATGCCCTCACCGTTGGCCATCGCCTTCTCCGTGATCGCGCTGCTCGCCTTCGGGGTTGGCCTTGGCGTCTACACGCGTCCGGAAGCGAGCACGCCCGTGCGGCTCGCCGCCGCCCCTTCGGAGGCGTCGCCCAGCGTCTCGACGACATCGACGACGAGCGCAGCAGAAACGTCTGCGGCGGAAGCTGAAGCCTCGAGCGGAGGCTCCGAAGGCGAAACGTCCTCCGAAGCCGAAGAAGAATCGAAGGCGCAGACGGCCTCGAGCTCGGCAGAATCCTCCGAAGGCGAAGAAGGCGGCGAAGCGCAAGGCCAAAAACCGCGAGGGAAAAAACCGCGGGGCAAAGGCTCCGAAGGCAAGCAGGAATCCTCGAAGCTGCCGCCGATCGGGCACGTCTTCGCGATCGTGCTCGGCGAACAGGGCTACGAAGCGGCGTTCGGCGCCGGCAGCGAAGCGCCCTACCTCGCAAAGACGCTTCGCGAACAGGGGGAGCTGGTCGGCGACTACTACGGCGTCGCCTCCGGCCAGCTCGCGAACGAGATCGCGCTCGTCAGCGGCCAGGGGCCGACGCCGCAGACCTCCTCCGGCTGTCCCGTCTACGAAGCCCTCACACCGGCCGGCGCCGGACCGGAAGGACAGATCCTCGGCAACGGCTGCGTCTACCCGATCGACGCGCTCACGGTTGGCGATCAGCTCACCGCCGCCGGCGACACCTGGAAGGCGTACGTGCAGGGTCTCGGCGAAGGCTCCGCCGCGAGCTCGCAGGCGAGTTGCCCAAATCCCGTCCTCGGCGCCACCGACCCCCATTCCGCTCCGACGGCCGGCGATCCATACGTCACCTGGCGCGACCCGTTCCTCTACTTCCGCTCGACGATCGAAGGCGTCAGCTGCGCGCAGGAGAACGTCGGCATCGGGCAGCTCGCGAAGGATCTCGAAAGCGCCGCAAGCACCCCCTCGCTCTCCTACATCTCGCCTGACGTCTGCGAAGACGGCGACCCTCAGCCCTGCGCCGCCGGCTCGCCGGCGGGGCTGCCCGCCGCCGAAGCCTTCCTGCGCAAGGTCGTGCCGGAGATCGAGGGCTCGGCCGCTTACAAGGAAGGCGGCCTGATCGCGATCACCTTCGACCAGGCGCCCCAGAGCGGGCCGCACGCCGACTCGAGCGGCTGCTGCGCGACGCCGAAGTACCCGAACCTCCCGGCGAGCAGCACGCCGAGCTCGGTCGCGGGCCAGCCCACGGGCGGCGGTCGCGTCGGGCTGCTGCTCATCTCGAAGTACGTGAAGCCCGGCAGCTCCTACGTCACGGGGCAGTTCGACCACTTCTCGCTGCTCGCGAGCGTCGAGGCGCTCTTCAAGTTGAAGACGCTCGGCTACGCGGGCAACGTGCAGCTGCCGACCTTCGAACGGGCTCTCTACAACGCCTACCCCTGACGGACGGGCCGCTTGGGCCACTCCTTGCCGTCAGGCCGCTTCACGGCGCCTGCGCACCTCAGACCGCTCACGGTCCTTTCACACGTTCACGGCCCCTTCACAGGATGGCCCTCGGACCGTTACATGCGTTCCCGCAAATTGGGCGAACATCTCACCGTAACCAGAGAGATGAGAGAGAGGACGGAATGACCGTCAGAGTCGACATGCACTGTCACTCGAGCGCCTCGCAGGTGTCGCGGCTCGGCGTGCAGCGGGCAGTCGGGCTGCCCGAGTGCGCGACGCCGCCGGAGGAGGTCTACGAGCTCGCGAAGCGCCGGGGGATGGACTTCGTCACGATCACCGACCACGACACGATCGACGGCGTCCTGCAGATCGCCGATCGGCCCGACGTGTTCGTCTCCGAGGAGCTCACCGCCCGCTTCAGGGGCGAGCCGCAGCTCGTGCACGTGCTCTGCTACGGCATCACCCCGGAGGATCACGAGTGGCTGCAGGCGCACAGCGACAACGTCGAGCAGTGCGCGATCTACATGCACGAGCGCGAGATCGCCTGCGCGCTCGCCCACCCCTACTACGCCGTCGGCGCGCCCCTCACCGCGCGCCACCGCCGCCGGCTCGCGGAGATGTTCAGGGTCTGGGAGGTGCGAAACGGCGCGCGGGCGAGAGAGCTGAACGCGCCCGCCGCGACCTACATCGCCGCGCTCGACGGCGCCGGGATCGGCGGCAGCGACGATCACGCCGGGGTCGACGTCGGCCGCACCTGGACCGAGGTCCCGCAAGCCGCGAGTCCCGCCGAGCTGCTCGCGTGCGTGCGCAAGGGCAACGTCGCCCCCGGCGGCCGCGAGGGCAGCGCCGCGAAGTGGGCGCACGCCGCGATCGCCCTCGCCGCGCGCGCGCTCGGCCGCCGAGAGATGGGTAAGGAGGCGGGCGGGACAGGGGCGGACGAAGCGCAGACAAGCGGGTCAGAGGCGAGCGGTGCTCTCGATCCCCGCGCGGTGCTCACGATGGCGGCAAGGGTGCTGCGCGAAGGCGACGCGCGCGAGGGCAGCGGCGGCGGCGACCTCACGCCTTCGGACGCGCGGGCGCTGCTGCGCGCGTGGCTCTCGGCGGTCGAGCTCGACCACCTCGACGAGCGCGGCCTCATCGCCTACATGCAGCACGAGGAGTTCAGCCATTCGCGCCTGCACCGGCGCGCGTGCCGCGCGCACGAGCGCAGGCTGCGGGCGGCGGTCGATCAGGCGCTGCAGGCGATCGGCGGCCGCGGCAGCATCGAGGCCGCCGCGCTCAGCCTCTTCGAGGGCTGCATCGCCGCGATCCCCTATGCGCCCGCCGGCGCGTTCCTCGCGCGCGAGCGCGCGAAGATCGACGGCGGCCGCGGCGAGGGCGACCCGCCGAGAGTCGCGCTCATCGCCGACGGCATCGGCGCGACGCACGGCGTCAGTCGCACGATCGAGGAGATCCGCCACCGCGGCGTGCCCGGCTGCGAGATCGAGGTCGTCGGCACCGACTCTCACGTCGACAGGCGGCTCGCGGCGGTCGCGGAGGTCGAGGTCCCCTTCTACCCGGGCCTGAAGATCGGCGTGCCAAGCCTCACCGCGGCGGTGCAGACGCTCAGCGAGGGCGGCTTCGACGCGATCCACGTCTGCGCGCCAGGGCCGGCGGGAACGGCCGGCGCGCTGCTCGCGCGCGCGCTCAGCCTGCCGCTCATCGGCAGCTACCACACGGAGCTCACCGCCTACGCGGCACTGCGCTCCGGTCAGCAGGAGATCGCGACCGCGATGGCGAGCGCCGTCCGTGCCTTCTACCGCTCCTGCGACATCGTGCTCTCGCCGAGCGCCGCCTCCGACGCCGCCCTGCTTCAGATCGGCGTGCCCCCCGAGCGCGTCATGCGCTTCGACAGGGGCGTCGACACGGACAGGTTCACGCCGTCGCTGCGGACGCGGCCGTCGCCGGACGGGCTCCATCGCGCGCGCCTCGCATCGAGCGCGGCGGACGAGGCCGCAGAGCAGCGAGGGCGGATTGATGTCCTCTACGCCGGGCGGATCACGCGCGAGAAGGGCGTCGAGCTGCTTGCAGACGCGTTCCTCGCCGCGGCGGCGTGCGACGAACGCCTGCACCTCGTGCTCGCCGGCGACGGACCCGAGCGGCAGATGCTCAGCGAGCGCCTCGGCGACCGCGCGAGCTTCCACGGCTGGCTGCACGGCGAAGACCTCGCCGCCGCCTATGCGAACGCCGACGTCTTCCTGTTCCCGAGCGCGACCGACACCTTCGGCCAGGTGATACTCGAGGCCCAGGCGAGCGGCCTGCCCGTCGTCGCGGTCGCCGCCGGCGGCCCGCTCGCGCTCATCGAGCACCGCGTCAGCGGCCTGCTGTGCGAGGCGCAGCCGCAGGCGCTCGCCGATGCGCTGCTCGAGCTCACAGGCTCCCCGCTGCTGCGCAGGCGCATAGCCTCAGCCGGCCTTGCGCGGGCACGCGAGCGCACATGGGAGCAGGCGATGCGGCGGCTGGCCGACGGCTACGAGCGGCTGCTTGCAGGCGAGGTGCAGCGCGCAGCGGTTGAGGCGGCGTAGGGATTGGGGACTTGGCTGGCTCTGTTCGGGCTACGCCGTTGCACCCCGCCTCATCCTCACCGAACGGCACGTGTCGACCGGGCCCCTCGGGACCGTGGGAAGTTGGGGACCGTAGGAAGTTCGCGCGCTGGACCACGCTGCGGCGAGCCGCCGTCGCTGCCGCTCTTGGTGGCCCTGGAGCAAGCGCAGAGTTCTCTCACAAGATGCTTTCCGGCGTAAAACCCGGGACGACGCTCTCGCGCAAAGCATGGCGTACTTGAGAGGCGATCGACCGCGCCGCTCCACTCGTCACAGGGTGCCGCACGAGTAGCCCTAGCAGCACATCCATTGCTGTCCCCGAAGTCGGCGGCTCCGGGTTTTGCATGACCGCGAGTGCTGCTGCGTCGGCCTCGAGACCGCCACGCGATTCGTGGTTCCACTGTATAATTATCCGCCTGACACGGTCAGGTCGCAGGGTCGGCAGCCCGACCGTCTCGGCGAGACGAGCGAAGAGCGTGGGACTCAGCTCGCCGATCTCGCCCATGATGCACCGCACCGAGTCAGAGGCGGAAGCGAGCGTCGTTGTTGGCAAAGCCCTAACGTCCTCAGCCGTTTCCTTCGCCCGTGCGTGCAGCGTCGCTAGGCGGCGACGATCCCGTCCCGCATGCATGCGACACACACGAAGGCGCAGCGCCCCGAGCTCGAGCATGGCGATGCCGTCCTCGCGTGCCGCAGCATGGACATAGGCGTCATCAGCCCGCTCAACAGCGGCCTCAAAGGCGCCCCGGTCCGCCTCGATGTGAGCTGCGAGCGAAAGCAGCTTCAATACGGTCCCCCCCGAGGCCCGTGCTGGAGCCGGTTCGAGCGCACGGTCGATCACCTCCAGCGCAGCATCGGGGGCGCCAAGCTCATGATATGCAAACGCTTCGCAGAGATAGAGCGGACTGCCTGATTGTCGGTCCTTTGCTGTGCGCAGTACGCTCAGCGCAGCCTGAGCCCGACCGACGCGCAACAGGTCGCGCGCGCGCTTCTCGACCACGCGTTCGACGTCCCGGCGTGAGGCCTCCTGCCATGCCTCCGGGTCGATCTCGACGCCGACCAGCCCCGCGAGGTAAGCCTGTGCCCGGGCAGGCAGCTCGCTGACGAGGCTCCTCAACAGCGGCCGCAGCGCCGGCCTCCAGAGTTCGTCCACACGTTCCGGCTCCTCGCCCGCAGCAAGACGGTGATAGATCTCCTCGGCGCGGTCCCGGTCGCTCTCGCGGCCCGCGTGGAAGGCGATCGCGAGGTGGTGGATCGCAGCGACCTTTTCGGGCGCGTCTTCGCGCATCAAAGGTAGCATCGCGCGCCGCAGATCGGATCGATGTTCGAGTGCTCCATCGTCCGCAACGCGCACCAGGGAGACCTCGTCGGCGAGCTTGGCGAACAGCTCTCGTGCACGCTCGTCACTGCCGACGCTCACACCGCACGGCTCCGCGAGCACGTAGCGGATCAGCTCGGGGGTGACGCGCGGCAGTACAAGCCCCGGGTGGGCGATCCTCTCCACATCAGGGTCATGGATGTGGCTGAGGATCCGCCGGTAGAGCTCAATCTGCATAGTCTTGTGGTCGATGTTCATAACGAACAGCCGCTGCCGGCGCGTGACGTCCTCGAGGCTCGTCAGTTCGCACTGGTCATGGCGCATAATCTCGACGGCGAGACTAAGCGTCAGCGGGCTGCAGCCGAGGTGCTTGACCAGCAGCTCAGCCGCTGCAGGATCGCGGACTCCGTGCGCTTCCAGGAAGCCGACTGCGGCCTCTTTGTCGAGTGCCTCGAGCGCGATGATCTCACAGCGCCGGTTCTCAATCGGCGCCCGACCGGCCAGCACCGTTCGCAGGAGCGGCAGGCGGTCGGATAGCATGTCCAGGAACACCCAGAGGGAGTCGGCGAAATCCGCGCTCGCGAACTGCACCTCCTCGAAAGTGTCGAGCGCCAGTAGTAGCGGCCGTTTGGCTCCAAAGGTTCGCTCGAATTCGGCGGCGAAACTATCGATCAGGATGCGCTGTCCCATCAGCCCTGGCCGGGAGCCGCCGGAACCCAGTTCTACGGCAGTGCGTGTTGGTTTCTCGGCCCATTCAGCGTGCAGCTCGCGCCAGCGCCCGGCCCCGCCGGCGTCTGCCTGAGTGGCCAGTTGCCGCGCCGCCTCGATCAGGATCGTCTCCGGTTCAGCAGCGCTGAGGATCGGGCGGTCGAAGTCCAGGTAGGCAAAGATGACATCACCCTGCTCGATGTGGTCGAGGATGAACTTCGCGAGCAGAGTCGACTTCCCGATGCCGCCCGGGCCGGTGATGAGCAGAGGTGGCCTGTCATAGCCGCGCAGCGCCGTGCGAGCTGTGCGGCGCAGCGCGCGCAGAGCTCCCGCCGGCATCACCCCGACGTAATCGGCCAGTTGCTGGAGCTCGTGATGACGACCCCTGAAGCCCGAGCCCGCGAGTTTGCGCAACGGCTCGATTACGCCCTCGCGCTCGATCAGGACCGAGATCGCGCTCCGGTCGGGTAGATGCTCGAGGATCCCGTCTAGCAGACCCGTCGCCTCTCCGAGCAACAGCAACGCTCGATAGTCCAGGCTCCGCGGGTCAGGGCCGCCTGGCCTCGCCGCTATCTCAAGGAACGCTTCGCGCAGCCCATCACCGGCCGCCTGGGGATTACGCTCGCATGCCTGCACGATCGCCTCGCGGGTGCCAAGCCGACGCAGCGCCTCGCGTCGGATCCTCGTTTGGAGTCGCCATTTACTCGTTCTGGTCCCCTCCACCACCGGCAGGCTGTTAGCGAGCAGGAACGAGAGCGAGTCAGTGCCGGCCTGCGCGTCAGTGGGCTCAAGTTCCTCGGGGTCGAACGTAGCCAGCACGGCCGCGGCTTCAGCGTGAGGCCAGGCTGAGTCTGGCGGACGCTCTCTATGTTCGACCAGCGGCCCTGCCTTGCTCAGCCGTCGGTCGACAAGCTCAGGCGTGAGGGGGATGATGCGCCCGTCGCTCATGGTTCGCGCTCCGGCTCGGCAAGCGTGCGTGCGATCGCAACAGCGCCTTCGGAGATCTGTGGCAGGTCGTTAACGAGGTCAGCACTCACCTCTTGCTCGAGTTTTTCAACGGCCCGACGGACCGCGTCGGGACTCGGCGGATGGTGGTTGTGCTCAAGGAACTGGGTGAAGAAATCGACGAGAACCTCACGTTCCATAGGGCCGATTCTCTCATGCAAGATCCTTGAATCCAGGCGTGCCGGCAGCGGTCCGATCCAGCCCAGCAGGATCACGCGTAGCTTTAGACACTTTCGGGCCGCGCGGTCGGCCAGCTCGGTGACGAGCTCGATGACGTCCTGACGCGGCTCAATATGCTTGAAGCCGTCGATCACGATCCAGACCGGCTGTTCCGAGCGCTCGATGTGGCCGACGAGCCACGAGACGAGATCGTGATTCCACCGGGCGGCCTGGCCGTCGCGCGGCGGCGGCGCCGTATCGATGCTCAGCTGCTGGGCCATGTCGATCACGATCGAGCGCGGCTCCACGTCGGTTGGGAGTGTTTCTAGATCGACAATAGCCGTCCTGAAGGTGCGAAGCTGGCTCTGCAGATGGACGACAAGCTCGAGCGAATGGGAGCAGCCGAGGCCCTCCTCGCCGCGCACAACAAGGACGTTGCGGCCCTCTTCGGTGTCGAGCTGCCTGAGCGCGGCGCGAAGATCGTTGCGGTCGAAAAGCGCCAAATAGCCCTTAAGGATGCAGGCCTCGAACGGGTCAGGCGCCGCATAGGACAGCAACCCGCTGCACTCGATCAACGCCTCGCATGCGGCGACCTGGATCATCAGGTTGGTATGCCCCGGTCTCTTGCGCTTGAGGGCGCCGAGCAACTCCCTCTCCTTGCCGTGGCTCTCCGCCCATTCGACGATCTTGATTACCGCGGTGCTCAGCGGTCCAGTCGTAAGCTCCGCCAGGTTCTGATTGAGCTCGAGGAAGGCGAACTCGTGCAGAGCCTCCATCGATGGGAAGGCATCGATCATGGCGTGCGCCAGCGCCGAGCGCTTGATCCCGAACCCGCTCACACGCCGGCTCCCGGCCTCGGCAGCGAGTCATCGCCGCGCTGTGCGACGATGTGCTCGGCGATCGCGCGCGCCGAGACCCCCTGGTTGTGGGTGCCCTTCGGCGCGACGCCCTGGTGCAGGGCCATTAGCTCCCAACTGAGGCTGAAGCAAGGCGACCCGGATGAACCCCCGTCGGTGTTTGTGTCGTAGCGGATGATGGTTCCCTTCCGCTCAAGTTCGACAATTCGGTCGACCGCGAGCTTCAGCGGGCCACCGCCCGGATGCTGGAGGATCAGAGTCTGGTCATCGACCGCCGCCTCACGTGCGTCCGTGTGCAGGCCGATCCAGCCGCGCCGCGCACCAGCGCCGCCGGCACCGAGATCCGCCTCGCCGACCCGCTCGGCCAAGCGCAGCAGCGCGTAGTCCAGCCTGGCTTGATCAGCCACGGCCGCGACGCTCTGCTCCTTCGCTCCGGCATGCGGACTGAAGGCCTTTAGCCAGTCCTCAGCGAACCGGACGGTGCGCCCCTCCAGAACGACCCGGCCATCCGGATCGGCGCGGGCGTCGAAGCGGGCGACCGAACGCGCTACCCGAGCGCCGCAAAGGAACAGCGGCTCGACGACGTGGAAGTTCGTGAGGGTCAGGTCAGGTCCGACAAGGAAACCCGTTCCTGCGATCAATGCCGTTCCGGTCTGCAACTCTAGGCGGCATACGCGGCGGCTGTTGCGCCAGAGCTCGCCCAGCCAGACGTCGGCGTCGTGAACTCCGTTACGGGGGACGATGATCCGCTCGAGCTCTGTGCTCACTGACGGTACCAAGTTGAGCTCTTCGGCGACCTCCGCGAGCCGCTCGTTGCCGGGGCGGGCCGTGCAAGCGGCCAGGATCAGATCGGGTGTCCAGCCTTCGGAGTCGCTGCGCTCGAGTACCTTGAAAACAACGTACTCGTACTCCTTGCCGGTCGGGGCTATCACGGCCAGAGAGCGATCGAGCCAGATTCGCAGGAAAATCTCGATCTCCTCCGGTGTTCGGAACGCATCTATCAGAGCAGCCATAAGCCGCCCCCGCTCGTCCCCCTTCAGCGCTCCCATCTCTTAGAGAATACTAATTGGATGATGCGGATGATTGGAGATTCTGATGGCTGACAGGTATCCCGTAGTCGACCTGACGGCGCCCAGCGCAGGCGCTGGAGTTCTATACGAGTCCGGAGTAAAGGTAGATCCAGGGGCGATCGCCCGAGAGCTCAAGGACATCGCGGACGCTGTTGCCCCGATTGTGGGCACGCAACAACACGATGGTGGGTTTGGGCTGCAGAGTGTCGCGATCACGCTGACCGTCGGCGCTGAGGGTGGTGTCGCATTCGTCGCCAAGGGATCAGCAGAGGCGTCGATCACGTTGACTCTCGGGCGACTGGGGCGGTGACGCCGACGGCTCCGGGTGGCCTACAGCGCCAATGCGGCCCCTGGGTGCGCTGCACACCACTGGACGCAAGGCAGCCGAGACCGCCAGGCGAACGAGGGCAACAGATGTGAGCGCGCAGCGAGGATCTGGAGTGGTTCAATCTTGCTTTTCAGATTCCGGCTCGGGAGGCGGATCGATGACACTCTGTGCCCACGCGATCGCGTCGGCCGCCCATCGCAGCGCCTGATCGCGATCGAGCGCGCTCGGGCGGCTGGCGCCATAGCGCAGTTGCACACCGTAAGGAGAGAGCTGGTCGACGTCGTCAAGCTGGACCGGCACGTCGATCCCGTTTTTCTTGCAGAGCTCGACAAGGCCGTCGAGATCGTGCGTGTACGGGAAGTCGACGCTGTTGTGGGCGAGGACGGACTTCAAGGACTTCTCAACCGCCTGCTGAGCATGGAAGCCCACGATCGCGTCCGTTGCGCCCTTCACCGGCAGCAGCGATCGCGCGGCAAGCTGGTCGTCGCGCGCGAGCCCAAGCAGCACGTTGGGCATGTCGTCCGCCGCGGACATTCAGGCGACGAGCGCGCGGCCCTCTGAGAGCGCGGAGTGGATCACGCTGCCGCGGGTCTGGCCCCAGAGCTCGGCTTCGTCCTCGCTGACGACGATCACGTCGGCGAAGAGGCCCAGGCCTCGCAGCGTGCGGCGAAGGCGTACCGACTCATTGACCGGATCGTCCACCGCAGGCTCGACTACGAGCAGGTCGAGATCGCTCTGAGCGCCGGCCCGACCTCGCGCGTGCGACCCAAACAGGATCACACGCGCGTGTGGCGCGGCCGCCGAAAGGCGACGACCTACCTCGGCGATAGTGGCCTCGTCGATCACGCGAACACGGTAGCGAGGATCACCGACGTGACGCCGCTTCGAAGCGCATTGACGGCATCTTTGCGAGTAGCCCGCGGCCCGTCTGGGACCACTACCCCGCCGCGAACAGCGACGGCGAAAGCGCCTTCACCCCCGACAGCCCGGCATAGCCGAGATGGCTCACGCCAAAGACATCCTCGATCGTGCGCAGCAGCGAGAAGTGGTTGTACGGCTGCTGGCTCACGCCGCCGCCCTTCACGAAGGGCGAGACCAGCAGCGCGCCCACCTCGCCCCCGCCACCACCTGACCCTGCGACGGCGCTCACGCTCAGGTTCGGAAACTTCGGCTGGCCGCAGCAGGCGCTCGAGTCCGCGTATTCGCCGGTGCTTGGCGCCTCGTCGACGGTGACGACGAGCAGCCCATCGCGCCTGTAGGCCCTCGAGGCGAGGATGTCAGGCACGACCCTGCGCAGGAAGGCGTCCGCCGGGACCATTCCGGCGGGCTTGCCCGGCGCGCACGGCTTCGCGCTGCCGTCGTCGCAGAGGCTCGGGACGATGTAGGAGAGGTTGGGCGTGCGGCTTGCGTGCGCGAGGTCCTGATGCAGGCGGTCGACGCCGACGACGTGCGCCGCGCAGGAGCGCGAGTCGGTCACCGAGCGGAAGTAGACGAACGGGTCGCGGAAGGTGGCCGCGGCGAGGCCGCCGGGAGGGGCGCTCGCCCCCGGCAGGCCGAATGCGGCGGTCGGATCGGCGGCTCCGAGCTGAGGATGAGCGCAGGCCGAGGAGGATTCGGGGCGGCCCTCGCCGATCCCTTCGACGTACGCCCTCCAGGTGAGGCGCCTGCTCGCGAGCTGCGAGGCGATCGTCTTCGTCGCCGGCGGATACACGCAGCCTGCGCCGGTCACCTGTCCGTGAGCGGCGCTGCCCGCCGGCGCGATCTCGGCGTAGGTCGGGCAGTCTGCCGCGGTCGCTGCGGTCGGGCCCTGGCCGCTGACGAGCGCGATGCCGTCGGCGAGCTGCTCGTGGGCGACTGCGTAGTAACGCACGAGCAGCTGCCCCTTGCGCTCGAGCGACCGCGCGAGGTAGCGGGACTTCGATTCGGGCCCGAACACTTCGGCGTAGGCCGCGTCGTCGAGCACGATCAGGAAGACGTGCCTGATCGGAGGCAGCTTCGCGGGCGCTTTCGCGTTCGCTCCCGATTTGAACCCGCTTTCAGAGGCGCTGGTTCCAGGTCCGGAGCCGGCCTGCGATTCGGAGCCTGACCGCGCTTTCCCGCCAGCCGCGCGCGCGCCGCCTCGTCGCCCCGCGCTCGATTCGACCCCTGATGTGGAGGCGCCTCCGCCTTCTTCGCCGCCCTCTTCTTCTTCTTTGGAGGAAGTGAATGCCGCTTCGGAGATCGCCGGCGGCTTCGATCCGCCCGCGGGTGCCTGCACCTCGACGATCGCGTGCGAGGTCTCCTGTGCGCCCGCCGCATGCTGCTTCGTGACTCGGCCGACGATCGTCCCGAAGGCGAGGAACGCGAACACGAGCGCGGCGCTGATCGGACGCGACGGCATCCTGACCGCCGCGATGCGCGCCTCGAGGCGCCGCAGCCATCCGGTCATGCGGGTTCGCCGGCGATCTCGCCCGCGACCGTCTGCAGCAGGCGTTCGACCTCCGCGAGCTCGGCGTCGCGCTCCTGCAGGATCGCCGCGCGGCGCATCAGCACGTCGAGCCGGAAGTGGTCGCGGATCGCCATCTCGTATGCGAGACCGCCGAGGTCGCAGCGCAGGCTCTGCACCTCCGCGGCGAGCAGGTCGCGCCTGAAGTGAAGCGCGGAGCCCGCCTCGACCGTGCTGCCCGCGTCGAAGCCGCTCATCCGGTGGAGATCACGTTCGGCAGTTCCTTCGACTTCTGCTCGTAGCTGCCGCCGGATTTGTGCAGGTTGGTGACGACGCTCGGGGGCGCCGGTTTGTCGATCGAGGAGCCGACTCTGTTCGAGGAGGAGCCGCCGTTCTTGCCGTGGTGCTTGCCCGAGCGGCCTTTCCTGCTCGAGCCGGACGTGGATTCGCTCGATTCGGATTCGCTCGAGCTCGTGCCCGTCGCGGGCGCCGAGACCGTCACGACCTGGGGCGCGCCCGTCGCGGCCGGTGCGCTGTCGCCGGTCCTGCCGATCAGGATCCCGACGCCCATCGCGAGCAGCAGCACGCCGACCCCTGCGATCACGGTCGGCGCGCTGCCGTCGCCGTGGGCCGACGAATGCGGGGATGAGCCGGAGAGCAGGTGCGGCGGCGGGCTGGACGGGGGCGGACTGGACGGCGAGCCGCCGAGCGGCTCGGGTGAGGCCCCGTAGGGCAGCGCGAATGGGACTGTCGCAGCGCTCGGATTCGCGAGCGGTCCGCCGCAGGAGAGGCAGTAGCGCTGGTCGTCGTGGTGAGCGGCGCCGCACTCGCCGCATGTCCCCGAAGGAGCCGCGGCTTGAGGGGCGTTCACCCTTGATTTTTGAACTGCGTGTGCCATAGCATTATCAAACTACATAAGCGCACGCAGTTCAAGGTTTCGATGTCGCAATGCGCCCTGGCCAGCCTTGGTCTTCAAATGCGCCCCTATTCCCTCTGCTGATGTCGCAATGCCCCTAGCCTTCTTCGGCCGAATTCGCGCCTGGGGCCTTGTTGTACGCGCAGCGGAAGCTCTGCGGTTCTGACACCGGCTCCGAGCCGGCGAACCCGCCCTTCGTGCCGTTCGAGTAGACCGTCACGTACTGCAGCGTCGACGGCGCGGGGTTCGCGGGCAGCGGCACAGGGTTCGGTTCGCCGCTGCGCGGATCGCCGGTCGATCCCACGCTCACCCCCTCGGACCCCGCCGATTCGGAGCCAGCCGCGGTCGTCACGAGCGTCGCGCTCATCTCGCGCTGGTCCTTCAGGCCGACGGTCGGGTCTTCGGCGATCGTCGCCGTGTCGCGGTTGTCGTGGATCGTCGACTCGAGCTTCACCCGCTTCGCAGCGCCGATCAGCTGGGCCGCGGTCGGAAGATAGCCGCCCGCGGCGACGCAGGTCTGCGTTGCCCAGAACCAGTTGTTGAGGCCGATGTCCCGGTTGGTGAGCGGATACGGCGAGGTTTCCAGGCACCAGGTCCCTAGATCTACGGTGTCGCCTGGGCAGCTCGGCTCGAGTTCTTCGAGCTTCTTGCCGCCGAGCTCGTGCGCGTTGCGGACGGTCGGGATCGCCGCGGCGGGGAACCTGCGGTCGCGGCCGAGCAGCAGCAGCCCGCCCGGGAGGGGTCTCGCGCTGATCCTGTGTCCGGCGACCGCGAGCCTCGCCGCGTGATGGGGAGCGTGCCCGCGACGGCCTGCCGCGCCGCCGATCGCGCTCGCGATCGCATGACGGGCGGCGTCCGCGGCGCCGCTGCTCGCGACGACCAGGCTGACGATCGAGATCAAGAGCGCCGCGAGGCCGGCGCTGTTCGAGATGCGCTCTCTGATCGGCGACCGCTCGTTCATCGGCCATCTCCTCGCGGGCACGTCGTTCGCCCTCCCGGGCCTGTCGTCCGCCCTCCCGGGCCTGTCGTCCGCCGACTCAAGATCCGGGCCCCGCGTCGCGGTCGCGGCGGCGGACGTCGCGCAGGTCGTCGATCTCGATCTCCTGCACAGTCGAGAGCACGGCCTCGAGCGCGACGCCGGAGAGCGTCTCGTGCTCGAGCAGCGCCTGCGCGGTCTCCTCGACCGCGTTCCAGTTGCGGTCGAGCACGACGGCCGCGCGCGACTCCGCGTCGCCGACGAGCCGCTCGACCTCGCGGTCGATCAGGTCGAGCGTCGCCGGCCCGACCGAGCCGAGGTCCTGCAGGGAGGCGCCGAGGAAGACCTCGCCGCTCTTCTCTCCGATCGTGACGGGGCCGAGTTCGTCGGACATGCCGAACGAGGTCACCATCGTGCGCGCGAGCGCGGTCGCGGCGTGCAGGTCGTCGCTCACGCCGCTCGAGAGATGGCCGAAGGCGATCCGCTCGCCGGCGGTGCCGGCGACGACGACCGTCAGCTGTCGCTGCAGGTCCGGCTCGCTCTGGATCAGCTGGTCGCGGTCGGCGAGCATGTGCGCCGCGGTGCCGAGCGTGCGCCCGCGCGCGACGATCGAGAGCTTGCGCACCGAGGTCTCCTGGCGCAGCGACTGCGCGACGACCGCGTGCGCTGCCTCGTGGAGGGCGATCAGCCACCGCTCCTGCTCGGTGAGGATGTGGCGCTTCGCGGGACCGGCGACGACGCGGTCGATCGCCTCCTCGAGCGTCGCCTGGTCGATCAGCTGCTTCGCGTCGCGCACCGACAGCAGCGCCGCCTCGTTGACGACGTTCGCGAGCTCCGCGCCGCTGAAGCCCGGCGTCTGGCGCGCGATCTCCTCCAGCGAGACGCCCTGGGCTATCGGCCGCCTGCCGGCGTGCAGGCGCAGGATCTCGAGCCGCCCGTGCACGTCCGGCGTGTCGACCGTCACCTGCCGGTCGAAGCGACCTGGACGCAGCAGCGCCGGATCGAGGATGTCCGGCCTGTTCGTCGCGCCCATCACGACGAGGCCGCCGTCGCCGCCGAAGCCGTCCATCTCGACGAGGATCTGATTGAGCGTCTGCTCGCGCTCGTCGTTGCCCTGGCCGATGCCGGCGCCGCGCTTGCGCCCCGCGGCGTCGAGCTCGTCGATGAAGATGATCGCCGGTGCGGCCTTGCGCGCCTTGCGGAAGAGGTCGCGCACGCGCGCGGCGCCGACGCCGACGAGCGACTCGACGAAGTCCGAGCCCGAGAGCGAGAAGAACGCCGCGTCGGCCTCGCCCGCGACGGCCTTCGCGAGCAGCGTCTTGCCGGTGCCGGGCGGCCCGACGAGCAGCACGCCCTTCGGCGCCGCGGCTCCGACTCTCAGGTAGCGCGAGGGGTCGGCGAGGTAGTCGCGGATCTCGCGCAGCTCCGCGACCGCTTCGCCGGCGCCGGCGACGTCGGCGAAGGTGATCCGTTCGGCGCCGGAGCCTTTGCGGCGGCCCTTGCCTGTGAACTTCGAGAAGGAGGCGATCCCGCCTGCGCCACCGTCGGCGCCGCCGATCCGCATGAAGAAGGCGAACAGGCAGACGAGCAGCAGGATCGGCAGCAGGAACTGCACGAGGATCGCCTTCGGCGCCTTGCCGGACTGTTGGTCGATCGTCACCGTAGCTCCGCCGCGTTCCAGCGTTTGTTGCAGCCGCTGGGTCAGTGCGGCGGAGGCGGGATAGGCGGCCCAGTATTCGCCGTCAGGGCGAAGCAGCGGCATGCCCGTTTCTGCGGCGGCGAGACCGGCCACGCCGTGGAGCCTGCGTCTTCCTTTGCGGCGGTCTTCGGCCACGCTCGGCGAGGTCGGCGCCGCGGAGGCGATGCGGATCTCGATGCGGTTGTCGTGGTCGAGCATCGTCGCGCTCGCGATACGCCGCTGTTCGGCGAGGCGCAACACGCGGCTGATCGGGATCTGCGCTCCTCTGCTCGAGGGTCCGATCGAGCCGAGCAGCGCGAAGAAGGTGACTGCGAGCGCGATCGAGACGAGCGCGAGCGCGAGCGCGAGCAGGTCGCCGAAGAGCACCCTGCGCGTGCTCGTCGCGATCTCGCCGAGCAGCGCGAGCGCCGGATTGCGTTTGCGTGCGAGGCCGGAGCGCACCTGTCCGCCGCGCTTCACCGCCGCCACGCGCGCGCGCCCGTTGCCGGAGGCCGGCGGCCCACTGCCCAGGCTCGGCGGCACACCGCCCGCCGCCGACGGCGAAGGATCGTTGGAGGGCTGGGGGCTCTGCTCGTCGGTCATCGGGAGAAGGTCTGCTCTGCGCCCGTCGAGAGTGAGCTGCTCGCTCCTTCGGTATCGACGAACGCCGGCGCGGCGCCGTGGCACGCGTAGACTGACCGCCGCCGCAGGGGACGTTGTAAAGCAGTCGTTAACTCAATTCCCGCGAAGGCGCACAGCCCGCAGAAGTTCACAGGTTGTTCCCAGGACGTACACGTTCCATTTACGTCTACTCATCGCGCGCCTCGGAGACTGACGCGCGAACCCACGCCCAACGCACGCCTAGCGCGCGAACCCAAGCCCGAAGGAGGAACGCCCCATGCGCCTCACGCGCACCGCGGCCGCAGTCCTGGCCGTCATGCTGTCGCTCGCCGTGCCTGCGGTCGCCGCCGCGCGCGCTCTGCTGATCGACGGCTCGACCTCGATCTTTCCGCTGATGACGCAGCTCGCATCCGCTTACCACAAAGCGACGCACCGCCCCGCGCCGAAAGTGGGGCAGGGCACCTCTGACGCCGGCATCAACGACGTCCACGCGGGGCGCGTCGACATAGCCGACGTCTCGCGCGACCCGATCGTCGGGGTCGATCCGAAAGGCCTCGTGTTCACGAAGATCGCCCGCGACGGCGTCTGCGTGATCACCAATTCGGGCAACCCGATCAAAAACCTCAGCCAAGAATCGGTGAAGGCGATCTTCACCGGCAGCGTGCGCGACTGGAGCGAAGTCCCGGGCGCGCGGGCGAGCGGGCCGATCGACCTCGTCGACCGCGTCGCCTCCTCCGGCACCCAGGACGCCTTCCAGAACATCTTCCTCGGCATCGGCACGAAGATCTCGCCGAGCGCCGAGGCCGAGCAGAGCAACGGCCTCGTCCAGAACAAGGTGAGGACCGACCCGAACGCTATCGGCTTCGTCTCGTTCGCCTTCACGAAAGGAGTGAACGCCGTCGGGTATCAGGGCGTCGGCTGCACGCTGGGCAACGCGAAGTCCGGCCAGTATCAGGGCGTGCGCAACTTCTGGGTCGTGACGAGGGGCATCCCGAAAGGCGAAGCGGCGAAGTTCATCAGATGGATCACGAGCTCGAAGAACAAGAAGGCCCGCAAGATCATCGAATCCGACTGGATCCCGATCCGCTAGATGACCAGCTCCGCGGGCCGCGATCCCCGCCGCCAGGAGAGACGCGCCGAGCTCACGCTCGGCGCGATCTCTCTCGGCGTGCTCGCCTTCATCGGCCTGCTGCTGCTCACGGTCACGATCGAAGCGTGGCCGTCGTTTTCGCACAACGGCTTCTACAAGTGGTTCGGGCCCGGCGGAGACCCGGAGCAGCAGCTGCGCACGATCATCAGCGGGCCGATCGAACCAGCGCACTACCTCTACCGCCTGCGAGCGTGGCCGATCATCTGGGGCACGATCCTGATGGTGGGAGGCGCGGTCGCGATCGCGCTGTGCTTCTCGATCTTCGCGGCCGTGTTCATCGCCGAGCTCGCGCCGGCCGCGCTGCGTCGGGTGCTGCAGCCGGTCGTGCGGCTGCTCGCGGCGGTGCCCTCGGTCGTCTACGGGCTGATCGGCATCCTCGCGATCGCGCCGTGGGTCGAACGTGAATTCATCTCCGAGCAGCGCAAGCACTCGGTCCAGGAAGTCGTGCAGCTGACGGGCGCGAACCTCAGCCTCGCGACGCTGATCCTCGCGGTGATGATCTGCCCGATCATGATCGCGCTGATCGCGAGCGCGCTGACGACGGTGCCGCGCAGCTGGGTGGAGGGCTCGCAAGCGCTCGGCGCGAACCGCTGGCGCACGATCTCGAAAGTCTCCCTGCGCGCCGTGCGACCCGCGATCGCGGCCGCGACGGTGCTCGCGACCGGGCGCGCTCTAGGCGAGGCGATCATGCTCTCGATGGTGGGCGGCTCGCGCGCCTTCGCGCCCAACCTGCTCGACGGCTTCACGTTCTTCTTCGAGCCGGCGAAGTCGCTCGCAGCCACGATCGTCGACAACGTCGACAACCTCGCCACGGTTCCGCTGCGGCACACGATCTACGCGATGGCGGCCGTGCTGCTTCTCTCCTGCGCGCTGCTCTCGCTCGCCGGCTGGGCCGTGAGGCAGCCGATGAAGCGCCACGGGATCGGCGTCTGATGTCCGCTGTCGCCCAGACCTCTGCGCCCCGCGTCCAGCCCCCCACGCCCGTCGCGGTGGCAGGCAGAGACTCTGTCCGCTCCTGGCCGCTGCCCGACATGGTCGCCTACGGGCTCTGCTGGGCGGCGGGGCTCGCGCTGTGCGTGATCGCCGCCGCGATCGTGTCGTTCATGTTCTTCAAGGGAATCTCCTACCTGCGGCCGGCGCTGCTCGTGCAGTCGCCGGCGGCGGGCAAGAGCCAGAGCCAGACCGGCGGCTTCCTCGACCCGATCGAGGGCACGATGCTGCTGACCGCGATCGGCACGCTGCTCGCCGCGCCGATCGGGGTCAGCCTCGGCAGCTGGCTGAGCGAGTACGGACGGCCGCGGTGGCTCGCGCGCGCGGTCGAGTCCGCGGTCGAAATGATCGCCGGCGCGCCGAGCGTCGTGCTCGCGCTCTTCGGCCTGCTGATCTTCTCGGCGAGCGCATTCGCGTTCCTCTCGGAAACCTCCGCCGGCGGGGCGATCTACGGCCGCTCGTTCGTCAACGCCGGCCTGATCATGTCGTTGATCGCGCTGCCCCTGATCGTGGGAGCGACGCGCGAGGCTCTCAGGCAGGTGCCCGCGCACGTGCGCGAGGCCTCCTATGCGCTCGGCAGGACGAAGGCGAGGACGATTCGGCGCGTGCTGCTGCCCGCGGCGCGTCCGGGGATCGCGGAGGGGATCGTGCTCGGGATGGGCAGGATCATCGGCGACACCGCGATCGTGTGGGTGCTGCTCGGCGCGCTCCTGCAGACGACGCCCGCCGGCGGCACGCCCGTGCTCTCGCTGCTCCGCGGCACGGGCACGACGCTCACCTACTACGTCTACGAAAACTCGCCCGCCGGCGAAGGCAACGCGCCGCAGAAGGCCTATGCGGCCGCGTTCGTGCTGCTGATGCTCGTGCTCGCGCTGAACGCGCTCGCGACGCGCCTCGGCCGCGGCGGTGGAAGGGCGGTGCAGTGGATCCGCTGATGCCGCCGCCCGCGAGGCGGATCGCGCTCGACCGCGAGCCGACCGTCGTCGTGCCGCAGAGCAACGGCGGCGCGCGCGTCGACGACGGCTCTGCGCCCGCCTCGACGGACATCGGCCGCCCGTCTGGGATCGCCGGCGCCCCGCCTGGGCTTGCCGCCGCGCGCACGCAGACGCGCGCCCCCGCGGCGCAGGTGACGGAGCGCATGCGCCTCGACCAGCTGTGGCTCGGGTACGGCGAGCGCTGGGTCGTGCGCGACGTGAACCTGCCCGTGCGCGAGGGCGAGGTGCTCGCCCTCATCGGCGCCTCCGGGTCGGGCAAGACGACGCTCCTGCGCTCGCTCAACCGCCTCACCGAGATCACCCCCGGCGCGGTGAGGGCCGGCTACGTCACACTCGACGGCGTCGAGATCTCAGGGATCGAGGCGACCGCGCTGCGGCGCCGCGTCTCGATGGTCTTCCAGCAGCCGAACCCGTTCCCGATGAGCATCTTCGAGAACGTCGCCTACGCGCTGCGCGAGGATCGCGAGCGCCGCCGGCCGCGGCTGCCGAGCAGCTCGCGCCGCCGACGCGATCTGCTCGACGAGGTCGTGAGCGCCCTGCGGCGCGCGGGCCTCTACGACGAGGTCGCCGAGGACCTCGACCGCCCGGCGCTGCGCCTCTCCGGCGGCCAGCAACAGCGGCTGTGCATCGCGCGCGCGCTCGCCGCGCAGCCGGAGGTGCTGCTGCTCGACGAGCCCTGCTCGGCGCTCGACCCGATCTCGACCGCGACGATCGAGGAGCTGATCGTCGGCCTGCGCGAGACGGTCGCGATCGTGATCGTCACGCACAACCTCCAGCAGGCGGCGCGTGTCGCCGACCACGTCGCCTTCATGCACCTCGGCGAGCTCGTCGAGTACGGCACGAGCGCGCAGATCTTCGAACGCCCTGATCACCAGCGCACGCGCGAGTACATCGCGGGGGCGTTCGGGTGAGCGCCGCGGACCTGTCGTGAGAGCGCGACGTCGACGGCCGCTGACGGCGCCTCGCCCGGTACCTGGGCGCACGCGGCGCCTCGCGCTCGCGATCGCGCTCGCCGCCGCGACGCTCGCGCTCGCCGCATGCGAGAGCAATGTCGAACGCAGCGCGAAGCTCGAACACATTCGACTGAAGCACAATGCGACTCTAAAGGCAAGCACACAACGTAGGGCCGCGAAGACGTCGCGAGCGCGGATGCGCATGACGCATCGGTCGTCCGGCACGAATCCACCGTGAACGCCGTCGCGCGCGGTGCCGGCAGTTGCACGCTTCTTGCGCGTGCTTCAGGCAATACTCACAGTGCGGGCCCTGAGCCACGATGGAGCCGAGTCATCAGCGATGCCATGTGCAATTGCGCTCCGCTTCCTTATCGCCCATTCCAAAAGATTTGCGAACAATTCACCCTGCTCGATCGCGTCATCAAGAGCGTTGTGCGTATGTGGCGTCTTAGGTTGCAGAAACTCCGGTATGACCAGCTTACTCGAACGATCGAATACAGTACCCGCAAGGGCCTGGTATTGAGTACGTATGTCAAGGCACGATGAATGTCCAAAGGGTGAACCATTGGGGACGAATGTCTCGAAGTACCAGTAAAGGAATGCCCAATCGAAGGCGACGGGATACGCCACGAGCACGGGCCGGTGACCTGCACTTTGTTCATGTATCCAGCGAGCCGCCTCCTGCATCGCGGTAGCTGGGTCTGAGCCCTCGCGCTGTAGTCGCTCACGGTCAAGTCCATTGACCGACAGCGCCTCCTCTTCAAAATGACCGCTGATTGGGGATAGCTCCCGATATAGCGTCAGCTTGCGTGGCTGCCACCGCTCGAAGCGGACCCCGTCGTAACGTCCGACGATGGAGAAGCCGAAGGACAGGAGCGAGAACTGGCCGGGAATACGTCCGTCGGTCTCGACGTCGGCTGAGATGTAGAGGTCTGGACGGGCGAACACCTTGCTCATGGTATCTATGATCGAGTATCGCACGGACGGACCGCCGTTCGCTCCCATATGCTGCCCGTATGCCCGAGTCGAGGCAAGACTATTCGCGGCGACGCCTTCGCGAGCTTCGAGATGCTTTGGCGCTGGCCCATGACATCCTGGGCGATCATCGTCTCTGCGTCTACGCGACCGGCTCCTATGGCCGCCTGGAGGCGTGGAGCGGCTCCGATATCGACCTGTTTTTCCTCTACGACGATGCGGACGAGACGAACACGCTCCCGTGGACCGCCTTTGTGCGCCTTGCAGCACGACTGATCGACGTCACGCAAGAGATGGGGCTTCCGCCATTTTCGGGCGACGGAAAGTACCTGGAGGTCCAGTACGTACGCAAGATGGAGGAGGTGCTTGGAAGTCCAAGCGATGACTCGCTCAACACCTTCACCGGAAGGATGCTGCTGCTGCTTGAGAGCCGAGCCGTCCACCGCGACGATGTCCACCTCGCGCTGCTCGAGCGCATCATCGGCTTCTACTATCGCGACTATGGTGATCACGCCGACTCGTTCTTGCCCACCTTCCTCGTCAATGACATCCTCCGCTTCTGGCGTACGTTGACTCTCAACTATGAGCACCATAGGTCGAAGCTGCGCGCTCTTACGAACGATCAACTTGAATGCAAGAAGGCGGAAAGTGCACTCAAGAACTATAAGCTGAAGGTCAGCCGCCAAGCGACGTGCTTCTCGATGATCGCGAACCTCAGCGCTGAGTCGCCGCCAGTGCGACCGGAGACTGTCATCGAACTGTGTCGCATGACGCCGTCTGAGCGCTTTGATCGGCTGCGCGGCCGAGGCGGCGCTGCCGACCTCATCGATGAGTTGATGTACGAGTACGATCAGTTCTTGGACGTAATCCAGCGCCCCGCGAACGAGCTTGTGGCAAGCTTCATGCAGTCTAAGGTTCGGAAAGATGCGCTGGACCGCGCGAAGAAGTACGGTGACCTTATCTACCGACTCTTGGTTGAGGTTGTGCCCGACGACCGCATGCGTTCGCTCGTGGTCTAGTAATCTATACATCGCGCCCACCGTCAGACCCGACGTAAGGCGGTCCCGCACTTGCGAGTGTATCCGGACGCGCCAACCGCTGCATGCACAGCGGCGCCGCTCTAACGAGCGCCGCGCAACGTGATCCCCTCGATCACGTGAGCGACGGTCTCGCAGGCGTCGATCGCCGCCTCGAGCGACTCGAAGATGTCCTTCCAGCGGATCACGACCATCGGGTCCGCGCCGCCCGCGAACAACGAGGCGACGCCGTCGCGCAGCAGTTTGTCGCCGACGTTCTCCAGCCGGTGGATCTCGACGAGGGGCGTCGCGGGGTCGCGTTCGGAGACGAGGCAGCGCAGCGCTTGCACCACCTGCTCGCCGGCCTGCACGAGCACGTCGGCGAGCTGCACCGCGCGCTCCATCGACGCTTCGACGCCATAGAGGCCGAGCTGGGCGGCGGCCTGCTCGGTGTGGTCGACGATGTCGTCGAGCGCGGTCGCGAGCGCGAATCCTTCGCCGGCCTCGAACGGCGCCTTCACACGCCGCGAACCCCTGATGCGGTGGATGATGTCGTGCGTGACGAGATCGCCCTCCTGCTCGCACTCGGCGATCTCCTGCGCGAGTGAGGCGCGCTCCGGGAAGTCGACGAGCAGGTCGCGCATCAGGCGCCCCGAGCGCAGCGCGATCTCGCCCGCGCGCTCGAGCAGGTCGGCGAGCTCGCGGTCGACGCTTCGTCTGAGGACACCCATCGCCGCAGCGTATCCTGGCCGCTCCGCGGTCGCCGCGCCGGAAGGCGTTCAGACAGATCGGAAGGGCGATGTAGCGCTAGTTCACGCGTTGTTCACATCCAGGTCACGAGCCCGCAACGATTGACCGCGCCGCGAGCGGCGACGCTGTCGCGACGTGGCAGCCTCGCATGAGAACGTAGGGTTGGCGGCAGCGTTCGAGGGCGCGAACGGTCCACGCTGGTCCGAAGACGGCCACGGCGAGAGCGTCCTGCACGTCGGCGAGCTCGAGATCAGGCCCGAAGAGGGGCTCGCGCTCGCCACGGGGCAGGCGCTGATGCTGTCGGTGCGGGAGTTCTCGCTGCTCGTCGCGCTCGCAAGGCGCGCCGGTGCGATCGTCTCCCGCGAGGACCTCTACGACTCGGTCTGGGGTGGATCGATGCGCTCCGGAGACCGCTCGGTCGACGTCTACGTCAGCAAGCTGCGCAGCAAGCTCGAGCAGGCGCTGCCCGACCGCCGCTTCATCCACACCCACGCCGGCTTCGGGTATCGCTTCCACCCGCAGCCCTCACGAGAGCTTTCACGAGATCTTCACAACGGCTCCGTGCTCGGCTGAGCAGACTGCGAGCCGGCACCGGGCGGCAGCCCGCTGCCGGCTGCTGCAAAAACGACTAGCAGAGGAGAAGGCAGTGAACATGAGAGAGATCGGCGCGCTGGCATCCGCCGCCGCCCTGACGCTCGGCCTTGCCGCATGCGGCTCGGGCTCGAAAGAAGGCACAGGCAGCTCAGGCACGACGGGGGGATCGAAGACGCTCGTCGGCGCGGGCAGCACGCTGGTCGCTCCGCTGATGTCGCAGTGGCAGCCCGAATACAGCAAAAAGGCCGAAGTCACCGTCACCTACGGCGCGATCGGCAGCGGCGGCGGCATCGACCAGATCACCGCGCGGACAGTCGACTTCGGCGCCAGCGACGCGCCGCTCAGCGAAGAACAGTTCAAGGAAGCCAAAGGCGTCGTCCAGATCCCGTGGGCGCTCGCGGCGACGACGCTCGCCTACAACGTCGAAGGCGTGCCGAACCAGCTGAAGCTGACCGGGCCGCTGCTCGCCGAAATCTACGAGGGCAAGGTCAGCACCTGGAACGACCCGAAGATCGCCTCGCTCAACCCCGGCGTGAAGCTGCCCGCGGAAAAGATCACGCCGATCTACCGCTCAGACAGCAGCGGCGACACCTACGCGTTCACGAACTACCTCTCCCACGTCAGTCCCGAATGGGCGAGCAAGGTCGGGCACTCGACCGCGGTCAGCTTCCCGACCGGCATCGGCGGCAAGGGCAACTCGGGCGTCGGCGCGGCGCTGAAGTCGACCAAAGGCTCCATCGCCTACATCGCGATCGCCTACGTGCTGCAGAACAAGTTCGACTACGCCTTGATCCAGAACGCGGCCGGCAAGTTCCCGACGCCGGACGTCGCGAGCATCGAGGCGGCCGCGAAGACGCTGAAATCCGTCCCTGCGAACAACGAAGTCTCGATCGTCGACCCGCCCGCCTCCGCGCCGGCGGCCTACCCGATCTCGACGTTCACCTATGCGCTCGTGCCGCTGAAGGCGCCGAAGGCGAGCACGCTGAAGCCGTTCCTGAAGTGGGCGGTCACGACCGGCCAGGAATTCGGCCCGAAGCTCGACTTCGCGCCGCTGCCGCCGCAGATCGTCGCCGCAGACGAAGCGAGCATCGGCAAGATCGAAGGCTGATCTCCGCAATCTGCGGGATCGAAGGCTCACAGGCCGCCCTGCGGACGCGCAAGCTCTCCGCGGGGCGGCTAGCCTGGGCTCGAACGCCTCGTGATCGATCAACGCCGCCTCGCGACCAACGCCGCTTCGAGCCGCTGACCTGACCCGAGCCAGCACCAGCACGTGGCCGCCTCGTCGCTCATCCCCGCCCAGCCTGCGTCACCGCTCTCGAGAGCACGCCGCAAGCTCGCCGACCGACTCGGCGACCCGACGCTGCGGACGCTGACGAGTGTCGCCTCGCTCGCCGCGCTCGCGCTGCTCGCGCTGCTCGTCTACAAGGTCCTCGACCAGTCGGGTGAAGCGTTCTCGCGCTTCGGCCTCGGGTTCGTCACCGCCAGCGAATGGAACCCGGTCACGAAGCGCTTCGGCGCCGCCGACCTGCTGTTCGGGACCGCCGTCACGACCTTCGCCGCGCTCCTGATCGCGGCGCCGATGTCAATCGCGATCGCGCTGTTCCTGACGGAGCTGGCGCCGCGCCGGATCCGCCGACCGGTCGCGACGCTCGTCGAGCTGCTCGCGGCGATCCCGAGCGTCGTGCTCGGCCTGTGGGGCCTGATCGTGCTCGCGCCCGCGCTCGTGAACACGGTCGAGCCGGCGCTGAAGTCGGCGCTCGGCTGGATCCCGCTCTTCTCCGGGACGCCCGCCGCCGTCGGCCTGCTGCCGGCGATCCTCGTGCTGACGATCATGGCCGTGCCGATCATCTCGGCCGTCGTCCGCGCGGTCTTCGAGACCGTGCCAAGCGACCTGAAGGAGGGCGCGCTCGCGCTCGGCGCGACGCGCTGGGAGATGGTGAGGATGGTGATGCTCCCATACGCCCGCAACGGGATCGTCGGCGCGACGATCCTCGGCCTCGGCCGCGCGCTCGGCGAGGCGATCGCGGTCGCGCTCGTGATCGGGCACACGCTCAAAATCGAAGCCTCGCTGTTCGGTCAGGGAGACACGCTCGCGAGCCGGATCGCATCCGAGTACCAGGGCGCGACGAGCTTGCTGCAGATCTCCTCGCTCACGTACCTCGCGGCGATCCTGCTCGTGCTCGCCGTGGTCGTGAACGTGATCGCGCGCTTGATCGTGCGGCGCACGGCGTTGCGCGTGCCCGCGACGGCGGGGATCGTGCAGTGAACGCGACGACGCCGCACACGCCTCCCATCCTGGCGATCGCACGATGAGCGCGGCGATGCCGCACACGACCGCCGGGCCGAGTGCGGGTGGGATGCCCATCCTCACCGGCGACGCCCGCCTGCGCCGCCGCAGGCTGCTCAACCGCGCGATGGAGCTGACCGCCTCGCTCGCCGCGCTGATCGCGGTCGCCGTGCTCGCGATCGTCGTCGGCTCGGTGGTGATCGAAGGCGCGAGCGCTGTCAGCCTCGACTTCCTCATCCACAACGCCGCGCCCTTCGGTCAGAGCGGCGGCGGGATCGCGAACGCGATCGTAGGCACCGCGATCCTCGTCGCGCTCGCGACCGCGATGGCCGTCCCGGTCGGGGTCCTGATCGGCATCCACACCGCCGAGTTCGCGGCTCCGCGCACCGCCGCGACGGTGCGCCTCGCACTCGACATCCTGAACGGGGTGCCGACGATCGTGATCGGCATCTTCGTCTTCGGCCTGCTCGTCGCCGGCAAAGCTCAGAGCGGCTGGGCGGGCGCGTTCGGGCTCGCGATCATCATGCTGCCGATCGTCGCCCGCTCCGCGCACGAAGTGCTCTCGCTCGTGCCGAAGGCGCTGAAGGAAGGCGGGCTCGCGCTTGGCGTCTCGCGCTGGCGGATGGTGCTGCGAATCGTGCTGCCGACCGCGGCCGGCGGCCTGATCACGGGCGCGCTGCTGAGCGTCGCGCGCGCCGCCGGCGAGACGGCGCCGCTGCTGTTCACCTCCTCGATCTTCGCGAACGAAGTATCGACGAACCCGTCGAACGCGCTCGCCTCGATCCCGTTCAAGATCTTCCTGCTCGCCGAAGAAACGAGCCCGAGCGCCCATGCCGAAGCGTGGGCGGCGGCGCTGTTGCTGATCGTCTTCGTGCTGCTCGCGAACGTGATCGCACGCGTGCTCTACGCGCGCACGAGCGGACGCATCCGCAGAGCGCAATGAGGCGTGACGCCCCTATCCTGCCAACGAGACCGTGAGGAGCGCAGATGTCCACGCACGAGAGGCAACTGGAGCCTCGGAGCACGACAGGCGAGCAGATCGAGCCTCGCGACATGAGCGATCGACCACCGCGGCCGCAAGTGTCCGCTGAGCCGTCGCCCGCGCCCGTCTCGGCCGCGCGCCCGCCCGTGCCGCCGCTCGCCGTCGCGCGCCCCGAGCCCGCGCGCGAGGTGAGCGTCGAAGGGCTGCGGGCCTTCTATGGCGCAAGCGAAACGCTGAAGGGCATCGACCTGAAGTTCGAGCGCAACCAGGTGACCGCGATCATCGGTCCCTCCGGCTGCGGCAAGTCGACGCTCATCCGCTGCATCAACCGCATGCACGAGGAGATCTCGCATGCACGTGCGCGGGGCAGGGTGCTGCTCGACGGCGTCGACGTCTACGGCGAGACGGTCGACGTCGTCGCGGTGCGGCGACTGATCGGGATGGTCTTCCAGCGCCCGAATCCCTTCCCGACGATGTCGATCTACGACAACGTCGCCGCCGGCCTGCGGCTCACGGGCCGGCGCAGGGACCTCGATCGCAGGGTCGAGCAGGCGCTGCGCGACGCGGGCCTCTGGGAGGAGGTCTCCGACCGGCTCTCGGCGCCTGGGATCGGCCTCTCCGGCGGCCAGCAGCAGCGGCTGTGCATCGCGCGCTCGCTCGCGGTCGAGCCCGAGGTGCTCCTGATGGACGAGCCCTGCTCGGCGCTCGACCCGATCGCGACGCTGAGGATCGAGGAACTGATCGCGCAGCTGAAGCAGCGCGTCACGATCGTGATCGTCACTCACAACATGCAGCAGGCGGCGCGCGTCGCCGACCGCACCGCCTTCATGCTCGACGGCCGCCTCGTCGAGGTCGGCCCCACCCAGGAGATCTTCACGAACCCGCGCGACTCGCGCACCGAGGAATATGTCACCGGAAAGTTCGGCTGATCCGGCGTCGCCGGCGTCGCCGGCGGGTGCCGAATCGTCCTCCGGGCGCGCGCACTTCCAGCAGCAGCTGCAGGAGCTCGAGCAGCGCGCGCTCGGCGGGCTCGACATCGTCGTCGAGCAGATCGACCGCACGATGGAGGCGCTCGAGCACCTCGACGTCGAGCTCGCCGAGATGGTGATCGCCGACGACGACCGCGTCGACGGCCGCTACCTCGAGGTCCACCAGGGCATCCTCTCGCTGCTCGCGCTGCAGGCGCCGGTCGCGGGCGACCTGCGGCTCGTCGCGGCGCTGCTGCACGTGATGAAGAGCGTCGAGCGGATGGGAGACCAGTGCGTGAACATCGCGAAGATGATCCCGCTCTCCGGCTACGAGCCGCCGGTGCGGGCGGAGATCCAGGAACGGCTGCTGAAGATGGGCGCCTGCGCGCGCTCGGAGGTGACCCAGAGCAAGGTCGCCTTCGAAGGCCGCGACGTCGCGCTCGCCGAGGACCTCGTTCGTCAGGACCGCGAGATCAACCGCCTCAACCGCGAGATCTTCCGGCTCGCGCTCGAGGTCGGCGAGGACTCCGACACGCGTGAGTGGGCGATGCACATGATCCTCGTCGCAAGGGCGCTCGAGCGGATCGGCGACAACGCGGTCGACATCGGCGAGCAGGTCGCCTTCGTCGTGACGGGCCTCTTCCGCGAGTTCTCCGACTCCTCGCACCGCGGCGGGGCAGCCTCCGACTGAAAGCCGGCGCACGCCGCACCGCGGCGGCGAGCTGAGCGCGGATGGCCCATCCCGCTACGACCGAGAAATCCTGCTCCCAAGTTGTGAAGAACCCGTGACGTTTCGTCGTCCGGCGCGCACGGCGACCGGCGCCTTGCTTACACTCCGGCCCCAGATGGCCGTCAGCATCGCTGCCAAGGACGACGCGGCGCCCTCGCTCCCCTCCGGGGTCACGGGCGCAGCGAGAGGGGCAAGGGACGCCGCTTTGCGGATCGCGGTGCTCGACCGCGACAGCGGCTTCATCCAGGTGCTCGGCAAGCGGCTCGAGCGGCTCGGCCACGAGCACCGCGTGCTCGGCGGCCCCGTGCCCGTCGAGGCCGTCACCGCGATGCGGCTGAGCGCGCTGGTCGTCGACCTCGCGGTGCTCGGGCATCAGGCCTGGGAGTGGCTCGAAAGCCTCTGTGACGCGCTGCCCGAGCTCGGGATCGTCGTCTGCACCGGGCCCTCGACGGTCGCCCAGCGCGTGCGCGGCCTGCGCCTCGGCGCGGACGACTGGATCACGAAGCCGACGCATCCGGAGGAAGTGATCGCGCGCGTGGAGAGCGTCGTGCGCCGCCGGCGGCGCGCGCGCAGCAAGGTCGAGGCGGCACCGCTGCTCGCGGGCGAGGTCGAGGTCCGCCCGGACCGCTTCCAGGCGTTCGTCGGTGGGCGCTCGCTCGAGCTGACGCGACGCGAGTTCGAGCTGATCCAGCTGCTCTCGGCGGCCGAAGGACGAGTGCTCGAGCGCGAGGAGATCTACTCGCGGCTGTGGGGCTATGCGATGGTGCGCGGCGACCGCTCGGTCGACGTGTTCGTGCGCAAGCTGCGCCAGAAGCTCGAGAAGGCTTCGCCGGAATGGCGCTACATCCACACCCACTTCGGCATCGGCTACCGCTTCGCGGCCGAGCCGGTGGAAGGCGTGCCGGCCGAGCCGGTGGAAGGCGTCGCGGCCGAGCCGGTGGAAGGCGTGCCTGCCGAGCCGGCACGCGCCGAGCTTCACGCCTCCTCAGACGTCGACAGTCGCCTTGCCGGCGATCAACGCGAGCTCGAGCGGGCGCAGCAGGACGGCGAGCTCGCAGGCTGCGTCGCGTAGGCGGAGCACCGCGAGCCCGCCCTTCTTCAGGGCGACCGCCGCGCCGGTGAGGTCGCCGATCACGTTCGCGAGATCCGGTTCATGGCCGACGAGCAGCAGACGCGCCTCGGCGGAGAGCTCGATCAGATCGTCGAGCGCCTGCGCGCCGTCGTAGCCGCCGGCGAGCGGAGGATGCTCCCTCAGCAGCTCCTGCAGCGTCTCGCCCGCCTCCTCGGCGACGAGCTGCGCCGTTTCGCGGGCACGCGCCTTCGGGCTGAAGAGCGCCGCCTCGAAGCAGACGTCCATGCGAGCGATCGCCGCTCCGGCAGTCGCTGCCTGCCGCGCCCCACGCTCGGTGAGCGCGCGCGCTGCATCCGGTCGTGTGCCATGAGGCTCCGCCTCGGCATGGCGGAGCAGCCACAGTTGGCGAGCCATACGCTTCTGCGAGCATAGTGGAGTGCGACGAACGATGAGCGAGGAGCGCCCTCACATCGCGGTGGACGGTGAGCTGGACGGCGACGGGCGCCTGAGCGACACATCGCTCTACGTCAACCGCGAGCTCTCCTGGCTGGACTTCAACGAGCGCGTCCTGCAGCTCGCCGAGGACAGGGCGGTGCCCCTGCTCGAGCGCGTGAGGTACTGCGCGATCTACACGACGAACCTCGACGAGTTCTACATGGTGAGGGTCGCAGGGCTGCACGACCAGATCGATGCCGGCGTCGACTATCCAGGCCAGGACGGGCTCGCCCCCTCGGAGACGATCGCCGCGATCAGGGAGCGCGTGCTGCAGCTCGGCGGGCGGCTCACCGCGTGCTTCGAGAGCGAGCTGCGGAAGCAGCTCGCAGCCGAGGGCGTGCACATCCTCCGCTGCGAGCAGCTCGACGCCGCGCAGCGCGCCGAGCTCGCGGAGCGCTTCAGGCGCGTGATCTTCCCGGCCCTCACGCCGCTCGCGGTCGCGCCGGGAAGGCCCTTCCCTTACATCTCGAACCTGTCGCTGAGCCTCGCGGTGCTCGTGCGCGACCCCGTCGAGGGCGAGACGGCGTTCGCGCGCGTGAAGGTGCCGAGCGAGATCCTGCCGCGGTTCGTCGAGGTGCGCGCCGCCGCGGACGCGCGCGGCGGCGACGACGGGCACGCAGCCGCCGAGGAGCACGCAGCCACGGCGGGGCACGCCGAAGCGGAGAACAGCCGCGCCTCGCGCTCGCAGGCCGAGCAGGCGAGCGCGTTCGTCACGCTCGAGGACGTGATCGAGCACCACCTCGACGCGCTCTTCCCAGGCATGGAGATCCTCGACTCCGCGGTCTTCCGCGTGACGCGTGACGCCGACCTCGAGGTCTCCGACGACGCCGCCGACCTGCTGCAGGCGGTCGAGGACGAGCTGCGGCGGCGGCGCTTCGGCGAGCTCGTGCGCGTCGAGGTGGACGCGGGCATGTCCCCCCAGCTGCGCGAGGAGCTGATCGGCCTGCTCGGCGTCGACGAGAATGACGTCTATCCGGTGCAGGGCATGCTCGACATGGGCTCGCTCTCGCAGATCGCGGGCCTGCCCGGCATGCCGGAGCTGCGCTTCCCGCCGTTCGCGGGCGTGACGCACCCGCGCCTCACGCGCCACGAGGGCGAGCGCCCGGACGTGCTCGCCGCGATGCGCGAAGGCGACCTGCTCGTGCATCACCCCTACGACTCCTTCGCGACGTCCGTCGAGCGCTTCGTCGAGCAGGCGGTCGCCGATCCGAACGTGCTCGCGATCAAGCAGACCGTCTACCGCACGAGCGACGACTCGGCGATGGTGCCGGCGCTGATCGAAGCGAGCGAACGCGGCAAGCAGGCGGTCGCGCTCGTGGAGCTCACCGCGCGCTTCGACGAGCGCACGAACATCCACTGGGCGAAGGCGCTCGAGGAGGCGGGCGTCCACGTCGTCTACGGGCTGCCGGCGCTGAAGACGCACGCGAAGTGCGTGCTCGTCGTCAGGCGCGAGGGCGAGGGCGTGCGCAACTACGTCCACATCGGCACCGGCAACTACCACTCGATCACCGCCCGCCTCTACACCGACTTCGGCCTGCTCACCGTCGACGAGCAGCTCGGCGCCGACGTCGCGGACATGTTCAACTACCTCACCGGCTTCGGTCGCCCCCAGCACTACCGCGAGGTGCTGACCGCCCCCGACCGGCTGCGGCAGGGGATGATCGACGAGATCGAGCGCACGATCGCCGCCCACACGCCGGAGCGTCCCGCCCGCATCGCGATGAAGATGAACGCGCTCGTCGACGGGCGCTGCATCGAGGCGCTCTACAGGGCCTCGATCGCGGGCGTGAAGGTGGACCTCAACGTGCGCGGGATCTGCTGCCTGCGTCCAGGCATCCCGGGGATCTCGGAGAACATCGCCGTCGTATCGATCGTCGGCCGCCTGCTCGAGCACTCGCGCATCTACGCCTTCGAGCGCGACGGCGAGCACACGATCTACATCGCCTCCGCGGACCTGATGCCGCGCAACCTCGACCACCGCGTCGAGCTCGCCGCGCCGGTGCGCGACCCCGAGCTGCAGGCGGAGCTACTCGACACGCTGCAACGCGCATTCGCCGACAACCAGAGCTCATGGCAGCTGGATCGCGACGTCGCATGGCGGCGGCGCGAGCCGCTGCCTGGGCAGGCGCCGCGCAACCTGCAGCTCGAGCTGATCGACCTGCACATGCGCCGCGCTGCCGGCGAGAGGGAGCCGGAGGAGCTTCAGCCGGTCGCAGCGGGCAGCGTCTCGAGCGCCTCGCGCAGGTCGTCGACCGAGCGGTAGGCGAGGCCGAGCATGTGGTCGTGGCGGTAGCGCACGACTCCCTGCTCGTCGATCATCACGACGGCGCGCTTCGTCACCCCGAGCCGGCGCGCGAAGGCGCTGTACGCCTGCGCGACCTTGCCCCCAGGATCGGCGAGCAGCGGCACGTTCAGTCCGTGCTTGCCGATGAACGCGACGTGCGAGTCGACGCTCTGAGAGGAGATGCCGACGACGGTCGCGTCGAGCGCCGCGAGCTCCTCGGCCCGATCGCGGTAGGAGCAGAACTGGCTCGTGCAAACCGGCGTGCCATCGCCTGGATAGAAGAGCAGCACGACGCGTCTGCCGCGCTGGTCGGAGAGCCTGAACGAGCCATCGGTGCCCTCCAGCTCGAAGTCTGGCGCTGGATCTCCGACGTCTGGTGTCTTGCCCACTGCCCTGTCCTCCCCTCATTCGGAGTTGCTGACCCCCTGACTTCCACTCGGTCGGCGATGTTCGAGTGTATAAGACGTTGCGCCGGCGCCGCCGCGGTTCAGCGGACGGCGCAGGGCGCGCGATCGAGCGCCGCCGCGGCCTGACGCGCCGGCGGCGCTGCGGCCTTGGCGGTCGGACGCCGCAGCCTCGGTGGCGGCCGCGCCGCCCGCGGTAGCCTCAGGGCATGGACGCCTCGCTCGCCGGCCAGCTGCTGCTCGCCTCCCCGGCGATGGTCGACCCGAACTTCAGACGCGCGGTCGTGCTCGTCGGCGTGCACAACGACGACGGCGCGATGGGCGTGATCCTCAACCGCCCCTCCGAGACGACCGTCATAGAGGCGGTACCGCAGCTCGAGACGGTCGTCGACTCGCAGGAGCCCGTCTACGTCGGCGGCCCGGTGCAGCCGAGCTCGGTCGTGCTGCTCGCGGAGTTCCTCGACCCGACGCCCGCGGCGCTGCTCGTGCTCGGGCGGATCGGCTTTCCGGCCGGCGCGACGGACATCGACGGGCTCGCGCAGAGCACCGAGCGGCGACGCGTCTTCGCCGGCTACGCCGGCTGGAGCGGCGGCCAGCTCGACGAGGAGGTCGACCAGGGCGACTGGATCGCCCACCCGGCCGTCCCCGACGACGTCTTCACCGAGGTGCCAGATCGGCTGTGGGCGCGGGTGCTCGAGCGCAAGGGCGGAAGCTATGCGCTGCTCGCGCGGATGCCGGTCGACCCGAGCGTAAACTGAGGCCGCGATGCACAGACTCGACGTCGACTCCGAGGAGGTGCACGCCCCCACCTACTCGGGTCGCTGCTTCACCCATGCGGTGCCGAAGTACAGGCTGCCCGCCCAGGGCATGAGCGCGGAAGCCGCCTACCGGCTCGTCCACGACGAGCTCAACCTCGACGGCAATCCGGCGCTCAACCTCGCCTCGTTCGTCACGAGCTGGATGGAGCCCCAGGCCGACCAGCTCGCCGTCGAGACCCTCAACAAGAACCTGATCGACGAGGACGAGTATCCCCAGACCGAGGCGATCCACCAGCGCGTCGTCTCGATGATCGGGCGCCTCTTCCATGCGCCCGCCCACGAGCAGCCGACGGGCACCGCGACGATCGGCTCCTCGGAGGCGATCATGCTCGCGATGCTCGCCCACAAGCGCGCCTGGCAGCGCCGCCGCGAGCAGGAAGGGCAGGACGCGCAGCGGCCGAACCTCGTGATCGGCGCCGACGTCCACACCTGCTGGGAGAAGTTCGCGAACTACTTCGAGGTGGAGGCGAGGATCGCGCCGATGGCGGAGGACCGCTTCACGATCGGCGCGAGCGAGGCGCAGGAGCTGATCGACGAGCGCACGATCGCGGTCGCGGGCGTGCTCGGCACGACCTTCACCGGCCAGATGGACGACCTCGCCGGCATAAACGAGCTGCTCGCGCGGCTTGAGGCCGAGCGCGGCTGGAGGGTGCCGCTGCACGTCGACGCCGCGAGCGGCGGCTTCATCACGCCCTTCTCCGAGCCTCAGCTGCAGTGGGACTTCCGTCTCTCCCACGTGCGCTCGATCAACGTCTCCAACCACAAGTTCGGGCTCGTCTATCCGGGCATGGGCACCGTCGTCTTCCGCGACCGCTCCGACCTGCCGGAGGAGCTCGTCTTCCACATCAACTACCTCGGCGGCGACATGCCGAACTACTCGCTCAACTTCTCGCGGCCGAGCAACTCGGTGCTGCTGCAGTACTTCAACTTCATCCGCCTCGGCCGCGAGGGCTACGAGCGGATCGTCGCGACCGTGCTGCAGAACGCGCAGGCGCTCGCGGCGGGGCTCGCGCGGATCGAGGGGCTTTCACTGCTCAACGACGGCTCGCGCTTCCCGATCGTCGCGGTGAGCGCGGAGGACCCGGAGGCGATCGACCTCGTCGCGCTCTCGCATCTGCTGCGCGAGCGCGGCTGGATCGTGCCCGCCTACACGCTGCCGCCGAACGCGCAGGCGATCACGGTGCTGCGGATGGTCGTGAGGGAGAGCTTCTCGCGCGACATGGCGGACATGCTCGTCCACGACGTCCAGCAGGCGCTGCACGCCCTGCGCCGGGGCGGCCGCCGCGGCGGGAGGCCGCGCAGGCGGATTCACTGCTGAGCGGCGCCGCCTAGCGCCGCAGCCGGGCGGCCTTCAGGCGCTCGACCTTGCTCAGCTCGAGCTTGCGCATGCGCACGGTCTTCGGCGTCACCTCGACGCACTCGTCCTCGGCGACGAACTCGAGCGCCTCCTCGAGGCTCAGGCGGCGCGGCGGCGAGAGCCGCTCGAGCACCTCGGAGGTCGAGGAGCGGATGTTCGTCAGGTGCTTCTCCTTGCAGACGTTGACGTCGATGTCCCCGGAGCGGTTGCTCTCGCCGACGATCATGCCCTCGTAGACCTCCTCCCCTGGGCCCACGAACAGCGTGCCGCGCTCCTGCAGGCTCATCAGCGCGTACTGGGCGGTGCTGCCGCGCCGGTCGGACACGAGCGCGCCGGTCGTGCGGGTGCGCAGCTCCCCCGCCCAGCGCTCCCAGCCCTCGAAGACGTGGTGCATTACGCCCGTGCCGCGCGTCTCCGTCAGGAACTCCGTCCTGAAGCCGATCAGGCCGCGCGCGGGCACGAGGTACTCCATCCGCACCCAGCCGGTCCCGTGGTTGGTCATGTGCTCCATCCGGCCCTTGCGCGCCGCCAGCAGCTGCGTCACCGCGCCGACGTGCTCCTCCGGCACATCCACCGAGAGGCGTTCGACCGGCTCGTGGCGGTGGCCCTTGATCTCTCTGATCAGCACCTGCGGCTGCCCGACCGTCAGCTCGAAGCCCTCGCGCCGCATCAGCTCGACGAGCACCGCGAGCTGCAGCTCGCCCCGCCCTTGCACCTCCCACGCGTCCCGCCTCTCGGTATCCCTCACGCGCAGCGAGACGTTCCCGATCAACTCCCTGTCGAGCCGCTCGCGCACCTGGCGCGCGGTCAGCTTCGAGCCCTCCTTGCCGGACAGCGGCGAGCTGTTGATGCCGAGCATCACCGAGATCGAGGGCTCGTCGACCGCGATCACCGGCAGCGGCCGCGGGTCCTCGAGATCGGCCAGCGTCTCGCCGATCGTCACATCCGCGATGCCCGCGATCGCGACGATCTCGCCGGGCCCCGCCTCGGCCGCTGGCACCCGCTCGAGCGCCTCCGTCACATACAGCTCGGCGACCTGGGCGCGCTGGATGCTGCCGTCCGCCCTGCACCATGCGATCTGCTGGCCCTTGCGGATGCTGCCGTTTCGCACCCGGCAGATCGCGAGGCGGCCGACGTACGGTGAGGCGTCGAGGTTCGTGACGAGCGCCTGCAGCGGGTGCTCCGGGTCATGTCTCGGCGGCGGGATCTCGTCCACCATCAGCTGCAGCAGCGGCTCGATGCTCTGTCCCTGCTGCTCGGGCGTCGCGGGGTCGTAGCGCAGCGCCGCCCTGCCCGCCTTCGCGTTGCAGTAGACGATCGGGAACTCGATCTGCTCCTCGTCCGCGTCGAGGTCGATGAACAGCTCGTAGACCTCGTCTACGACCTCCGAGACGCGCGCGTCGGAGCGGTCGATCTTGTTGACGACGAGGATCAGCGGCAGCCTCGCCTCCAGCGCCTTCCTCAACACGAAGCGCGTCTGCGGCAGCGGCCCCTCGGATGCGTCCACGAGCAGCAGCGCGCCGTCCACCATCGTCAGCCCACGCTCGACCTCGCCGCCGAAGTCGGCGTGCCCGGGCGTGTCGACGATGTTCACCTTCACGTCTCCGAAGCGCACCGCGGCGTTCTTCGCGAGGATCGTGATCCCGCGCTCGCGCTCGATGTCCATCGAGTCGAGCACGAGGTCCTGGACCTCCTCGCCGGCCCTGAAGGAGCCGGTCTGGCGCAGCATCGCGTCCACGAGCGTCGTCTTGCCGTGGTCGACGTGCGCGATGATCGCGATGTTCCTGATGTCCTGCCGGGCGGTGAGCAAAGCTCGGACAGGCTAGCGAGCGGCGGTTGGCGCCGGCGGTGGACCTACGCCGCGCGCGCCAGATCCGCTGGTACGTAGTGCTCGAAGGCCAGATCGTCAGGTACCTGAGATCCCTGCTCCTCGGCTTCGCAGGCGAGGGCGAACCTGGCCGCCTCCTCGGCATGGGCGGCGTCGTAAGCGTCCGTGCCACCTGCAAGCCCAGCGATGTCCGGCGACTCGAAGCTCCAGCCGTAGCCGGGTGCATAGTGGTGCAGGATGCGTATCGTTGCCATGACGATCATCGTTCAGAGTAGCCGCAGCGCTTCGTCCTCGGCAAGGCCGACCTGGTTGACGAGCACGCGCCGCACCTCCCCAGGTCAGCGCCGTGCGCCGGTCATCATCCTGCGGCCGGTCTGCAGCCCGAAGCGCGCGAGCGCGCTCGGCACGCGCTCGGCACGGGCGACCACCTCCTCCAGCGCCGCAGCGAAGCGGCGGACCTCGGACTCCTCGACCACGAGCGCGGGCAGCGCCTTCACGACGTTCATGCGGTGGCCCGCGACCTGGCAGAAGATCCTGTGCTCGTGGAAGAGCGGCACCGTGATCAGCTGCGAGAAGAGCCCCGGCTGCGCGCGCTCGACCGCGTTCCAGACCGAGCGGCGCGCGCGGCCCTCCG
Organism: Solirubrobacterales bacterium; assembly: GCA_037915935.1. Taxonomy (GTDB): domain Bacteria; phylum Actinomycetota; class Thermoleophilia; order Solirubrobacterales; family Solirubrobacteraceae; genus Palsa-744. The sequence goes on from JBAIYK010000092.1 coordinate 52,581, forward strand.
GCGGTCCGAATTCGATCGCCCACATCAGCCCCTCGCCGCGCACGTCGGTCACGACATCGAAGCGGTCGGCGAGCGGCCTCGTCAGCTCCAGCAGCAGCTCGCCGAGGCGGTCGGCGCGCTCGACCAGGCCCTCGTCGTCGAGCGCCTTCAGCGTCGCGAGCGCCGCCGCCGCGGCGAGGTCGTTGCCGCCAAAGGTCGAGCCGTGGCGGACCGCGCGCTCCATGCCGTCGAAGACCCTGTCGAACGCTTGGCGCGAGACGAGCACGGCGCCGATCGGCACGAAGCCGCCCGAGAGCGCCTTCGAGAGGCAGATGAGGTCGGGCTGCAGCTGCCAGCGCTCGAGCGCGAGGAAGCGGCCCGTGCGCCCGAGCCCGGTCTGGACCTCGTCGCAGACGAGCAGCGCGCCGGCCTCCTGGCACAGCTTCTGCGCCGCTTGCAGATAGCCATCGGGCGGCAGGTTCACGCCCTTGCCCTGGATCGGCTCGACCACGAACGCCGCGACCTCGCCGCGTTCGAGCTCGCGCCTCAGCGCGTCGGCGTCGCCGAAGGGCACCGGGTCGCAGGCGGGCAGCAGCGGCCCGAAGCCGTCCCTGAACTCGGCGTTGCCGTTCAGCGAGAGCGAGCCGAGCGTGAGGCCGTGGAAGGCGTGCTCGGCGTAGAGGACGCGCGGGCGCCCCGTCGCCGCGCGCGCGATCTTGATCGCCGCCTCGACCGCCTCCGTGCCGGTGCTCGCAGGCACCATCGCGCCGACGCTCGCCGGCGCGCGCGAAAGCAGCTGCTCGGCGAGCACGCCGGAGAGCAGCGTGACGCCGAGCTGGGGCAGGTTGGCGGTCCGCGCCTCCATCACCGCCTGCAGCGCGTCGACCACGGCCGGGTGGTTGCGGCCGAGCGCGAACACGCCGTAGCCGCCGAACAGGTCGAGGTAGCGCTCGCCTTTCGAGTCGATCAGATGCGCGCCCTCGCCGCTCACCCAGGTCAGATCGAAGCCGAGCGTCCTCACTATCCGTCCCACCTGGGGGTTGAGGAAGCGGTCGTTCAGCGCCATCTCCTCGCCGGCGCGCTGCGCAAGGATCTCGCGCACCGACGGCAGATCCGAAGCGCTCGCGGACACGCGCTACAGCCTACGATGCGCGCGGCAGGTCACGCAGGCGGACGCCCGCATGCCGCCCGCTCAGGCGAGGCTCGCCATCACGTGCTTCAAAACGGTGTAGTCCTCGAGCGAGTAGACGCTCAGGTCCTTGCCGTAGCCCGACTCCTTGAAGCCGCCGTGCGGCATCTCGGAGACGAGCGGGATGTGGTCGTTGATCCACACGCAGCCGAAGCGCAGCGCCGCCGCGACGCGCAGCGCGCGCCCTACGTCGCGCGTCCAGACCGAGGCGGCGAGCCCGTAGCGGGTCGCGTTCGCCCACTCGATCGCGCGCTGCTCGTCTTCGAAGCGCTGGACCGTGATCACGGGGCCGAAGATCTCGCGCTGGACCATCTCGTCCTGCTGGCGCACGCCGGCGACCACGGTGGGCTCGAGGAAGCTGCCCGGCAGGTCGGGCTCGCGTCCGCCGGTCACCACCTCCGCGCCGCTCGGCCGGCGCTCGAGGAAGCCCTCGACGCGCTCGCGCTGACGCTGCGAGTTCAGCGGGCCAAGCGTCGTCTCGGGGGCGAGCGTGTCGCCGAGCACGAGCCCGCGCGCCTCTCCGGCGAGGCCGGAGACGACCTCGTCGTAGACGCCCTCCGCGGCGAGCACGCGCGTCGCGGCGGTGCAGTCCTGGCCGGCGTTGTAGTAGGCGGTGCCTGCGATCGTCTCGAGCGCGGTCTCCAGCTCGACGTCCTCGAAGACGATCACCGGCGCCTTGCCGCCGAGCTCGAGGTGCACCCGCTTCAACGTGTCCGCCGCCGTGCGCGCGACGAGCCTGCCCGTCTCGACCGAGCCGGTGAGGGAGACCATGTCGACGTCGGGGTGCTCGATCAGCGCCTGGCCCGTCGGCTCGCCGTGGCCCATCACGACGTTCAGCACGCCGGGCGGCAGGATCTCGCTCGCCCACTCGGCGAACCTCGCGGTCGCGATCGGCGTCGTCTCCGCCGGCTTCAGCACGACCGTGTTGCCGGCCGCGAGCGCGGGCCCGATCTTCCAGATCGCCATCATCAGCGGGTAGTTCCAGGGCGTGATCTGGCCGACGACGCCGACCGCCTCGCGGCGCACGAAGGAGGTGTGGCCCTCCATGTACTCGCCCGCGGCCCTGCCCTCGAGGCAGCGCGCCGCGCCCGCGAAGAAGCGCAGGTTGTCGGCCATCGCCGGGATCTCGTCGCTTCTCACGGCCGCGATCGGCTTGCCCGCGTCGACCGCCTCGATCTGAGCGATCTCCTCGCCGTGTCGCTCGACGATCTCCGCGAGCGCGAGCAGCGCCTCCGAGCGCTGGGCGGGCGTGCTCCGCGACCAGCCCGCGAACGCCCTGCGCGCCGCCTGCACCGCCCGGTCGACGTCCTCCCCGGTCGAGCTCGGAGCGAGCGCGATCTGCTCTGCGGTCGCCGGGTTGAGGATCGGCTCCAGCTCGGCCTGCGAGTCGACGGGCTCGCCGCCGATCACGTTGCGTAGCGTCCGCGCCGCGCTCACCGCGCCGCCGGTCCTGCCGTCGGCGCTCATCGCGCGCCCAGCCCCGCCGTCGAGCGCCGCTGCACGATCCGCTCCCAGGCCTCGCTCAACACCGGCCGCAGCACCGCCTCGATCTCCTCGAACTGCTCGCTGTCGGCGATCAGCGGGGGCGAGAGCTGCACGATCGGGTCGCCGCGGTCGTCGGCCCGGCAGATCAGCCCGCGCCGGAACAGCTCGCCGGAGAGGACGCCGCGCAGCAGCTCCTCCGACTCCTCGTCGTCGAATGTCGTCTTCCTCGCTTTGTCCTTCACGAGCTCGATCGCGCAGAAGAAGCCCGCGCCGCGCACGTCGCCGACGATCGGCAGGTCGCGCAGGCTGTCGAGCATCTCGCGGAACTCCGCCTCCTTGCCGCGCACGTGCTCGCACAGCCGCTCGCGCTGCATCACGTCGATGTTCGCGAGCGCGACCGCGCAGGAGACCGGGTGCCCGCCGAAGGTGAAGCCGTGGTTGAACGTCGTCGTGCCGTGCAGGAACGGCTCCGCGATCCTGTCGCTCACGATCACCGCCCCCATCGGCGCGTAGGCGGAGGTGATGCCCTTCGCAGTCGTGATCATGTCCGGCTCGTAGCCGTAGCGCTCGCAGCCGAACCAGTGGCCGATCCGGCCCCAGGCGCAGATCACCTCGTCCGAGATCAGGAGCACGCCGTAGCGGTCGCAGATCTCGCGCACGCGCTGGAAGTACCCCTCCTGGGGCGTGAAGCAGCCGCCGCCGTTCTGGACCGGCTCGAGGATCACCGCGGCGACGGTGTGGGGACCCTCGAACAGGATCGCCTCCTCGATCGCGTCCGCCGCCCACATCGGCTCGCGGTCCGCCGGCCAGCGGTAGGCGTTCGTGTTCGGCACGTGCCGCCCGCCGGGCGTCAGCGGCTCGAAGGGCTCGCGCAGCGTCGGCAGCCCGGTCGCCGTCAGCGCGCCCATCGAGGTGCCGTGGTAGGCGAGGTAGCGGGAGATGATCTTGTGCCGGCGCGGCTCCCCGCAGGCGGCGTGGTACTCCTTCGCGAGCTTCCACGCCGACTCGACCGCCTCCGAGCCGCCGGAGGTGAAGAACACGCGGTTGAGGTCGCCAGGGGCGAGGCTCGCGATCTTCGCCGCGAGCTCGATCGAGCGCGGGTGCGCGTAGCTCCAGTTCGTGTAGAAGCCGAGCTCGGCGGCCTGGCGGGCGGCGGCCTCCCCCAGCTCCGCGCGGCCGTGGCCGACGTTCACGCAGTAGAGCGCCGAGAGCCCGTCGAGATAGCGGTTGCCGTGCTCGTCGTAGACGTAGCAGCCCTCGCCGCTCACGATCACCGGCACCTCCCCGTGCTCGTAGGCGCCCATCCGCGTGAAGTGCATCCACAGATGTCGCTTCGCGAGCTTCTGGAGGTCGCCCATCACCGCTATTGTATCGTCTGTCACGATTCTCCTTGAGGGAGGAGGCGGGAATGGGAATTGCAGATGCAGACGCGTCAGGGCTCCCGGGCCCGGCGGCACGGGACGCGCGGTGGCAAGGACCTCGAGCCGCGACTGGCAAGGTCTCCGAGAAGGGCCTGAAGCGCAACGCGATCGGCTTCGTCTCGAACGTCGTGATCGGCGTCGCCTCCACGGCGCCGGCCTACTCGATCGCGGCGACGCTCGGCTTCATCGTCGCCGACCCCGGCGTCGCTACGCACGCGCCGGGCGTGCTGCTCGCCGCGTTCGTGCCGATGCTCTTGATCTCGCTCGCCTACCGCTACCTGAACAAGGCCGACCCCGACGCAGGGACCACGTTCGCGTGGACGACGCGCGCGTTCGGCCCTGGCACCGGCTGGGTGAACGGCTGGGCGATCTTCCTCGCCGACGTGCTCGTGATGGCCTCGCTCGGCTACGTCGCGGCGATCTACACGTTCAAGCTCTTCGAATGGCACTGGGCGGAAACGCACGCCGGCGCGGGGCTCGTCGGCTGCGTGCTCTGGATCCTGCTGATGACATGGGTCTGCCACCGCGGCATCGAGCTGTCCGCGCGCGTGCAGCAGGTGCTGCTCAGCTTCGAGATCGTGATGCTCGTGATCTTCTCGGTCGTCGCGATCGTCGACGTCTACACGGGCAGCCCGGCGCACTCGATCCAGCCGCAGGCCTCCTGGTTCAACCCGTTCGCGATGCCGTTCCACGACCTCGTCGTCGCGCTGCTGCTCGGCATCTTCATCTACTGGGGCTGGGACACGAGCGTCACAGTCAACGAGGAGTCCGAGGACGCGAACGAGGGGCCGGGGCGCGCTGCGGTCCTCGCGACGGTCCTGCTGCTGCTCGTCTATCTGCTCGTCGCGGCGGGCGGTCAGTCCTACCACGGCACCGCCTTCATCGCCAACGAAGAAAACGCGAGCGACGTGCTCAACGCGCTCGGCAAGGGCGTGCTCGGCTCCGTCGGCGTGAAGTTCCTGATCGTCGCGGTGCTCACCTCGGCCGCCGCCTCCACGCAGACGACGATCCTGCCCACCGCGCGCACGACGCTCTCGATGGCCCACTGGGGCGCGATCCCGTCGGTGGTCGGCAGGATCCACCGCCGCTTCCTCACGCCGACGGTCTCGACTTGGGGCTTCGGGCTGATCTCGATCGCGGTCGCCGTGCCGCTGATCCTCATCTCCGAAACCGTGCTCGAACTCGCGGTCGTCGCGCTCGGCATCCCGGTCTGCTTCTACTACGGCATGAGCGGCTTCGCCTCGGCGTTCTACTACCGGCGCGAGCTCTTCCCCAGGGTGCGCAAATTCTCTCCGCGAGAAATCTTCCACAGCGTCAGCAGGTTCGTGCTCGTCGGCCTCGCGCCCGTCGTCGGCGGTCTGATGCTGTTCGGCATCGGCGGCTACGCGATCGTCTACTACGGCCACGCGGCCAACTCCGAAGGCAAGATCTACGCCGGGCTCACGCTGCCGCTGTGGTTCGGCCTGATCGGCCTGCTGTTCGGCGTCGTGCTGATGCTCGTCTCGCGCCTCTACTTCCGCCCGTTCTTCTCGCGGCGGCTCGAAACGGCGCCGCTCGGCCTGCTCGACGCGCCAGTCGAGCACGCGCCTGCGCACCTGATGGGGCCGGAGCACGTCACGCACGGCGCGCACCTGCTCACGCCCGAGGCGGGAGAGGAGGAGCCGCGGCAGCGGCCTCCGGGCGGGCCGTTCGGCTGACAGAAGCGGCCCGCGGCCGCCGCGCACGACTGACTGCCTGACATGGCGCTCGGATAGACTCCGCCCCGGCGAGCCGGGAAGCCTGGTCGGCGTGCCCCTCAGGGGGATACCGCCATGACCTGGAGCCCGCTCGCGACGATCACGCTCTTCTGCGCGGGCGCGGCGATCAGCCTGTGCACGAGTTGGGTGCTAGTCGTCAGACTCGAGCGCGTCGGCGCGCGGCTCGGGCTCTCGGAGGCGCTGCTCGGGATGCTCGCCGCGCTCGCCGCCGACGCGCCCGAGATCACGGCCGCAGTCACGGCGCTGATCGGAGGCAGGGCGAAGATCGGCGCAGGCGTCGTGATCGGCTCCAACGTCTTCAACCTCGCAGCGCTGCTCGGCTTCGCCGCCGTCGTCGCGGGCAGGATCGCGCTGCACCGGCGGGTGATCGCGCTCGAGAGCGTCGTCGCGCTCTGGATCGCCGCGGTCTGCCTCGCGGTCGTCGTCGGCGCGCTCCCCGCGCTCGCCGGCCTCGGCGCCGTGCTCGCGGTCCTCGTCCCCTACCTCGTCGTGCTCGGCGTGCCTCACGACCGCCTGCGGCGCATCGGCCTGCCGGCGGCATGGGCGCGCTGGCTTACGACCGCGATCGTCGAGGAGGAGGCCGAGCTGCAGGTCGCGATCCATCCCAAGCGCGGCGGAGCCCGCGACGCCGCCGTCGCCGCCCTCGCGGTGCTCGTCGTCGTCGGCGCGAGCGTCGCGATGGAGCAGACGGCCTCCAGGCTCGGAACGCACGCTGAAATCCCGGAGATCGTCGTCGGCGGCCTCCTGCTCGCCGGCGTCACGAGCCTGCCCAACGCCGTCGCCGCCGTCTACCTCGCCGCGCGCGGCCGCGGCGCCGCCACGCTCAGCACCGCGATGAACAGCAACGCCCTCAACGTCACCGCCGGCCTGCTGCTGCCGGCGAGCATCGTCGGCCTTGGCGCGCCGAGCAAAGGCGCGACGCTCGTCGCCGCGTGTTACCTCGGCCTCACCGCCTTCTGCCTCGCAAGCGCCTACGCCAGCCGCGGCCTGCGACGCACGCACGGCGCGCTCATCATCCTCGCCTACGTCGCCTTCGCGGTCGTGCTCGTGAGTACCGCCGGCGGGTCTGCGGGCTGACGAAGCCCGGCGATCGGCCTGGCATCGCCGTTCAGAGCGCCCCTGGCCCGTCCGTGTCGGGCGGCC
>JBAIYK010000065.1:0-6976 GCA_037915935.1 Solirubrobacterales bacterium
GCCCGTTCTAAGCGAGCATCCCCGCAGCAGCCCGGGCGCGCTGGCCGCCTACGGTGGGAGCGGGCAGGACACCTAGCCGCTCAGAGCCGCCGTGTGATCCGCGCTCGGGATCGATGCCGCAACCTCCGCAGAAATCTTCGGATCATCACGGCATACGACGTGCTCATGCGTTCCTCGGCCAGGGTTTCGCGCGCTCATCGGTCAACCATGCTGAGAGCTCCTCGAGGGCGTCGGGAATGACGTAGTAGTAGGCCCACAGGCCGCGGCGCTCGGAGTCCACGATCCCGGCGGCGCGCAGCTTGTTCAGGTGGTGGGAGAGCGTTGGCTGGGAGACCTCGAACAGCGGCACCAGCTCGCACACGCAGACCTGGCCGGCGTGGCGGCGCAGCACGTCGACGAGCTGTAGGCGGATCGGGTCGCCGAGCGCCTTGGCGACCTCTGCCATGCGGATCGCCTGCTCACGGTCCACGTCGGGGTAGGCGACCGGCTCGCAGCAGCGCTCGCCGGCGGCGCGCTTGGTCTTCGGCGCGAGCTCCAGATCGACGCTCATCGATCTACATATATCTATTGAAGCGATGAGTGTCAATGCAATACGATCGCGCCGCATGGGCACCCGAGCACCGCTTGCACGACGCCTGCTCGCCGAGCTGCTGGGCTCCGCGCTGCTCGCGGCGCTCGTGATCGGCTCGGGCATCGCCGCGCAGACCCTCTCACCCGGCGACGTCGGCCTGCAGCTGTTCGAGAACGCAGCCGCCACCGCCGCGGGGCTTTTCACGATCATCCTCATGTTCGGGCCAGTCTCGGGCGGGCACTTCAACCCGGTCGTCTCGCTCGCCGACGCGAGCTTCGGCGGCATCCGCTGGCGCGACGCGCTCGCCTACCTGCCTGCCCAGGTGATGGGCTGCGTGCTCGGCGCGATCCTCGCCAACGGCATGTTCTCGCTCGCCGCCGTCAGCATCTCCACCCACCATCGCGCCTCACCGGCGCACCTGCTAAGCGAGGTGATCGCCACCGCCGGCCTGCTGCTCGTGATCTTCTCCCTCGCGCGCACCCGCCGCGCCAGCACCGCACCCGCGGCCGTCGGCGCCTACATCGGCGCCGCGTACTTCTTCACCAGCTCGGCGAGCTTCGCCAACCCCGCGATCAGCGTCGGGCGCATGCTCTCCAACACCTTCGCCGGCATCGCCCCGGCATCGGTGCCTGGCTTCGTCGCAGCGCAACTGCTCGGCGGCGCTGTGGCGATCCTGCTCATCAGGGCGCTCTACCCGGACGTGACTCCCGCCGAGGCGGCCGAGGTCGTCGTTCCGCATGGAGAGGAGGCAGGGCGCGATGGCGTGCGTGCTGTTCGTGTGCCTGCATAACGCGGGCCGCTCGCAGATGAGCCAAGCCCTTTTCGAGCGTGCCGCCGCCGGCCGGCACAGGGCGATCTCGGCCGGGACCACGCCCACCGAGCACGTTCATCCCGAGGTCGTGGAGGTCATGCGCGAGCTTGGCATCGACCTTTCCGGTCGCCGTCCGCAGCTCCTGACCCGCGAGCTTGCCGAGCAGGCCGACGTCGTGATCACGATGGGCTGCGGCGACGAGTGCCCCTACATCCCCGGCAAGCGCTACATCGACTGGGACCTACCCGACCCGAAGGGACGCCCGCTCGCCGAGGTTCGCGCCACGCGCGACGAGATCGCGACCCGCGTTCAGGGGCTCGCGGACGAACTCGCAGCCTGAGAGGATGGGCGAAACTTCGCTGTGCGCAAACCATGCGTTGATGGCGGCGCCGGCGGTAGGGATCGGCTGACGGGGTCTGGCGCGTCAGGCGGCTCGATCGGTCGTCGCGGACGCGGCGGGAGCGGTCGCTTGGCTCGCTTCGCGCTTCATCTCGATCGCCCTCCGAGAGCCCTGCGAGAGCAGCATCGCGCTTTCGGCGACCTCGGCAAGCACCTCTGGGGTGGCGTCTACGAGCCGGTTCCCACGGACCACCTGGGCGCGGTCGGCCAGGGAATCAGCAGAGCGGGGTGCGCGTTGGGAGTCGTTGTCCATGCCTTCAGCGTACCTCACGCGCTCACCGCTTGGGAGTACTGGCGCGTTCGATGCGTGCCACGAGCAGGCGCGCGAAGAGCTCGATTTGCCCGTCGGGCGAGAGCAGTGCTGGAATCAGCGCGTCGTCGTGATCGATCATGTCCTCGTCCTCGGCGAACTCCACGGCAGGCATCCCAAGTGACCACAGAACGGCCGAAAGTGCGACGAACGCCGTACGATGGTTCCCATCCGCAAAAGGGTGCACGCGCAAGATGCCCGCGTACAGAGCACCGACTACGCGCGCACGGTCGAGCGCTGCCACGCCCGGAGCGCCGAGGCGCTCGATGCCGGCGTTGAATGCTTGGCAGACCCTGGCGAGGTCACGACGCACAGCGTCGGGTGGGGCGCCCTCGATCCGTCGCATGCGTTCGTCGCGGCCCATCACGCCGAAGAAGGCGCGCTCCTTGCGGAAGTGTCCGCCATCGTGAGGGAAATGCCGAGCGAAGATGGCCCCATGCCACCACCTGACGCGCTCGGCATCGATCAGCAGCGGTCGCCGCCAAAAAGCGAGCCGCGCGTCGGCGAGCACCCGCGCAAGCTCGCCAGCAAGAGCCTGCCACGTCGCCTCCGGCGAGAGACCCCGAGCCTGATAGAAGCGCGACTCCTCACGGTCGCGGTAACGGGGTCCAGAAACGTCCATCCTCGTGAGGATGCCAGCAGGTTCGGACCTCCTCGCAGACAACTGTCTATGGGCGCACCTGGGATCGAACCAGGGACCTCTCGCGTGTGAAGCGAGCGCTCTCCCGCTGAGCTATGCGCCTGGAGGCCCATGTGCCAGGACCCCGGCGGTTAACAAAAGCTCACCACCTTCCGACAAGGTGGTTAGGATTTGTCGTATGTCCCGGTCTGCGCTGACGATCGTCAGGCAGCACTTCGGCAACCGGCCGTTTCGCGTCCGCGAGGCCGTCGACGCCGGGATCCCGCGACACCGGATCTATCGGCTCCGGGACGAGGGTGCGCTGGTGAGGCTCTCCCGCGGCGTAATGCAGTCGGTCGACAGCGATCCTTCCATGAACACGGAGTTCGCCGCCTTGGCCGTCCGGGTTCCGGACGGGACGGTCTGCCTGAGCTCGGGCCTGTCGTACTGGGAGCTCTCCGACGAGCTGCCGGCGGAGATCGACCTCGCCGTCCCGCGCGGTGCTCACTGGCCGAAGATCGATATGCCGGCAACCCGCCTGCATCGGTTCGCTGTCGAGACGTTCCGTCTCGACAGGTTGGCCCAGCATACTGACGCCGGCGAGCCGTTCTGGATCTATTCGGCGCCGCGGTGCATCGTCGACACGATCCGCTTGCCCCACGTCGTCGGGCGCGACGTGGCGCTCGCGGCGCTATCGCGCTACACCCGGCAGGCCGGGGCAGACCCGCTGCGGCTCACCGCACTCGCGCGCCAGCTCGGCGGCGAACGGAGGATCCGGGAGGCGCTCGAGGCGATCCTCGCGTGAGCGCGGCCGCGGAGCACAGCCAAAGCGCCAAGCGGATCTTCCGCGAGATCCAGGCGCTCGCCCGCAGGAACTACGGCGGCAACACCAACGCCCTGCTCGTCGTTTACGCCGTCGAGGGGTTCCTGCGTCGGCTGGTCGCATCGCAATACGCCGACAAGATGACCCTGAAGGGCGGGATGCTGATGGCCGCGATGTCGGCTCGACGGATGACCAAGGACGGCGATCTCTCCATGGTCGGCATCGGTAACGACGAGGCCGCAGTCGCGGCCGTCGTCGCCGAGATCGTCGCCGCCGAGCTCGACGTCGACGACGGACTCCTCTTCGATGCGGACAGCATCCGGACCGAGGTCATGCGCGAAGACACCGAGTACCACGGAGTGCGCGTGAAGCTGATCGCGCACCTGGCGACCGCGAGGATCACGACGACGCTCGACTTCTCGTTCGGCGACCCGCACCGGTCGACGGTCATCGAGCTGCCCGAGCTGTTGGGTACCGGCACGATCCGGCTGGCGTCCTACCCGCCGGAGATGAGCCTAGCCGAGAAGGTCGCGACGATGATGAGCCGCCGCGAGCTGAACACGCGAGATCGGGACTTCGCCGACACCTGGGTCCTCAGCCGCATTCACCGCTTCGCGGCCGGCGAGCTGCGCTCGGCGATCGTGGATGTCGCCGAGCACCGCGAACACGACGTCGTCACGCTCGCCGTCGCGCTGGCGGACATCCCAAACCGCCAGCAGACTTACACGGCGATGCTCGGCCGGATGGCCTACCAGCGGATGCCGCCCGAGTCCTGGCAAGTGCTGCTCGATGAGATCCACGCATTCATCGACCCGCTGGTCGAGGACGTCACGGGCCAGCTGATCGAGTGGGATCCGGTAACGCACACTTGGACGCGCGCAGACAGCTGAGCGGGCGCGCATCACACCGGCGACAAGCACGCCCGAGTCCCTGACCGACCGCCTCGTCTCACGTCTGGGAGGCTCCTATCCGTCGCCGCCCCCCGCGCGCGGCCGACGAAGTCAGTCGCTGGCCACTGAGCGCATAGGCAAGCGGAGAAAACTATGCATTTTGCGGGAACTTCTTTCTATGGGCGCACCTGGGATCGAACCAGGGACCTCTCGCGTGTGAAGCGAGCGCTCTCCCGCTGAGCTATGCGCCCTGAAGGCACGATTCTATTGCCGTCTCGGGGCGGCGGCGCGCTCGCGCCTCGTTCGACCTGAAGGCGGACGGCAGACATGCGACCGCCCCTGCATGCGGCGCTCGCTCTGCCGCTACCCCGCGACGAGCACGATCTTGCCCTGCAGGTGGCCCCCCTCGCTCTCCGCGTGGGCGGCGGCCGCCTCCGCGAGCGGGTAGGTCCTCCAGATCGGCACCTTTAGGCGGCCGTCGGCGATCAGCTGCAGCGCTTCTGGCAGCGCGGGCGAGGTGTCGACGCCCGAGGTGTCCGAGACGCCGCTCGAGAACGTGACGCCGTGCTGCGCGGCGTCGGAAGCGGCGATCGTGATGACGCGCTGGGGCCCGCCTGCCAGCTCGACCGAGAGCGCGAGCTCGCCGCGGCCGGAGGCGTCGAGGACGGCGTCGACGCCGTGAGGGGCGATCTGCAGCAGGCGCTCGCGCAGGCCCTCGCCGTAGGCGACGGGCGTCGCGCCGAAGGAGCGCAGCAGCTCGTGGTTGCCCTCGCTCGCGGTGCCGATCACCTTCGCGCCCTGGGCGATCGCGAGCTGGACTGCGAACACGCCGACGCCGCCGGCGGCCGCGTGCACTAGCAGCAGGTCTCCCGCTTTCACGTGCAGCTGCTTCAGCACCCGGTAGGCGGTGAGGTCGCCGACCCCGAGCGCGCCCGCGACCTCCCAGGGCAGATCCGGCGGCTTCGCGACGAGCGCGGCCGGCGAGGCGAGCGCGAGCTCCGCGTAGGCGGGGGTGCTCGACGAGCCGAGCACCTCGTCGCCGACCGCGAACGCGGTGACGCCCTCGCCGACCCGATCGACGACGCCGGCGATGTCGACGCCGAGGCCGATCGGCAGCTCGCGCCCGCCGGCATAGGCGCCGCTTCGCACCTTCCAGTCGATCGGGTTGACCGAGGCGGCTCTGATCGCGATCCGGACCTCGCCGTCGCCCGGCTGCGGATCTTCCACGTCGACGAGCTTCAGCACCTCAGGGCCGCCGTACTCGAAGATCTGAATCGCCTTCACGCGTCCACCTCCTGCTCGCGGTGAGAAGAGCCCTCGCGCCGAGACGCGACAAGCATCGTAGACATCGGATGGCGACGGCGGCGACGCGCTCGGTAGGGTGGGGCGCGACGCAGGCGACCCGAGGAGGGATCGTGGAGATCGAAGACAGCGTCGCGCTCGTCACCGGCGGCGGCAGCGGCATCGGCAGGGCGGTCGCGACGGCGCTCGCCGAGCGGGGCGCGCTCGTCGCGATCCTCGACGTCGACGAGCAGGGCGGCGCGGAGGTCGCAAGGCAGCTCGACGCGGAGTTGATCGTCACCGACGTGAGCGACCTGCACGAGTGCCTGCGCGCGGTGGAGCGCGTGACCGAGCGCTTCGGGGGGCTCGATCTCGTGCACCTGAACGCGGGCGTCTCGACGAGCTGCGGCGTCGGAGAGGACTTCGACCTCGACGCCTACAGGCGCGCGATGGGGGTGAACCTCGACGGGGTGATCTTCGGCGTGCACGCGGCTCTGCCCGCGCTGAGGCAGCGCGGCGGCGGCGCGATCGTCGCGACCGCCTCGCTCGCCGGCCTGACGGGCATGCCCTTCGATCCCGTCTACACCGCGAACAAGCACGCAGTCGTCGGGCTCGTGCGCGCGCTCGGCCCCGCGCTCGCGCCTGAGGGCATCCGCGTGAACGCGGTCTGCCCCGGCTTCGCAGAGTCGAAGATCATCGAGCCGATCAGGGATGCTCTGCTCGCCGAAGGGCTGCCGATCATTCCCGCGGAGCAGGTCGCGAAAGCGGTGCTCGACCTGTTCGAGGGTGAGATGTCAGGGGAGTGCTGGTACGTGCAGGCGGGGCGGCAAAGCGAGCCGTTCCGCTTCCGCGGCATCCCCGGTCCGCGCCCGTCCGCCGTCTGAGCGCCTCAGGTCTGCGCGAGCAGCTCGCGCCAGAGGTGCGGGACGAGGCGACATGCCTTCGGCGAATAGACGGCGACGATCGAGCGCACCTGCGCGGGCGTGAGCGAGGCGCCGAAGGCGCGCCCCGCGCCGAGCCGTTCGTAGCTGTGCAGCACCCGTTCGCCGATCAGCGAGGCGTCGAAGGCGCCGTCGTAGACGCTGTCTATGTAGAGGCCGGCGTTCGAGCGTTCGAAGCTCGCGACAGCCGCTTCGCCGCCGCGGAGCGAGCCGATCGTCTGACTGCTGTGGCTCCAGCCCTGCTGGGCGAGCAGCTCGAAGTCGTGGAAGAGCGTCGCGACGCGGGCCGCTGGCCCGGTGAGTTCGTGCCTGATCGCGAGGAAGGCAGGCG
>JBAIYK010000089.1:0-7658 GCA_037915935.1 Solirubrobacterales bacterium
CGTCTCTGCCGAAGACGCGGATGCCGGTCAGCCCGCGCACGACCGCGTCCGTCAGACCGCTCGGCAGCGGGCCGCGGTTGCAGCTCGACAGCAGCGCGACGCGGCCGCTCGGGGCGAGCACCCGCGCGATCTCGTCGAGCGCCCTCGTCGGCCGGTCGATCAGATAGAGCGCGGCGAAGCAGCAGACCGCGTCGAAGCAGGCGTCCTCGAACGGCAGCTGAGATGCGTCGCCGCGCACGTAGGCGACGTTTGCCGCGTAGGTGTCCGCGACCGCGCGCTTCAGCATCGTCGCGGAGGCATCGAGGCCGACGACGAGCCCCGCGCTCGCGGCGGTCGCGAAGCTGCGCGTGAAGTTGCCGGGCCCGCAGGCGAGGTCGAGCACGCGGTCGTCTGCGCGCAGCGCGAGCATGCGCATCGCGAGGCGATGCTCCTGCTGAGGCCGCGGGCCGCCGAGACCCATCAGCAGGCGCGCGCCGACCGGGCGCCAGAGCCGCTCGTAGATCAGCGGCAGCGCCCGGCTGAGCATCAGGCGCTGACCGGGGTGTCCGCCGGTCGGGTCCTCGCGCTCGCCGAGCAGGTCGAGATAGCCGTCGCCGATCTGCCCTGTCTTCATCGCCCGCGCCTGGCCGCCGGGCGGCGTCTGTGAGCGCCACTGTGGCTGCAGCAGCTCGATCGTGCTCGAGATTGCGCTCGTCGCGTGCAAGGGTCGCTCGGTTTCGATGTCCATGTGAGAGGGCTGGGGGAGGCCCACCTTACGCGCCGGGGTAGCGCGATCCGTCTTGCGGGGCCGCTTTACTTAGGGCGCCCTAAGTCGAGTTAGGGTACCCTAACTCTCGGGCGGACGGGTTCTGTGCACAAAGGAGGCAAGGTGATGGGACGATCCTTGACGGCGAAGATCGCGTTCGCGAGCGCGATCGTGACGATCGCGGCGCTCACGGGCGTCGTCGGCTTGCTCACGAAGTCCTCGGGCGCGGCGAGGATGAGCGAGTACGCGCAGAGCTACCGGCCGACGACGATGCCGCTCGCGGCCGCCGCGCGGGTGAACGCCGATGCGCTCGCGCCGAAGCGCGTCAGGATGATCGTGAAGACGGACGAAGAGCACGCGAAGAAGGGGCCCGAAGGCGTGTGGCACGACGCCTTCCTGCCGGCGCGCATCAGGGCGAAGCCGGACCAGAGGGTGATCGTCACCGTCTACAACTACGACGAAGCCCCGCACTCCTTCACCTCGCCGACGATCGGCCTCGACGTGACGATCACGCCCGGCTCCCCGAAGGCGCCTCACAGGACCGTCTTCACGTTCGTCACCCCCTCGAAGGCCGGTCACTACGAATGGTTCTGCATCTATCCCTGCGATCCGTGGGCGATGGGCCACGAGGACTACATGCACGGGTTCGTGACCGTGCAGGCGTGAAGCGCTGAGGCATAGGGCGAGGCGCCAACTCACGCGGCGGCTCAGCAGGCGCGGCGCTGGATCAACCCGTGACGCCCGCGAGCAGCGCGGCGACGTCGAGATCGCCCACTCCCGCGAGCGGGCATCGCACCCGCATGTGCTCCGTGTAGGTCTCGCAGCGCTCGTATCCGTGGGGACCAGGCTCGGTGCGCACCTCGACCGTCCTGCGAGGCACGTCGACCAACCAGTACGTCGGGATCGCGGCCTCGGCGTACCTCGTCGCCTTGATGTTGCGGTCGATGAGCTGAGAGCTGATTGAGACCTCGATCACGAGCAGCGCGGTGCGAGGATGGCGGTTGGGCGAGGGCTCCTCCGCGAACACCGCGACGTCCGGTTCCGGCTCCGAGCGCGGCGGCACCTCGAGCGGACTCTGCACCCGCAGCCACCACCGGCTCGCCTCACCGAGGTGTCGGTGCAGCCTGCCGACGACGGCAGCATGGGCCGGTGACGGCGGGCTCATCTCGACGAGGAGCCCGTCGAGCAGCTCGACGTGCCGTCCCTCGAGCGCTCCGGAATCGACGATCTTGTTGTAGGTCTCGACGTCGAGGCGGTGCGGCGGCAAAGTCGTCTGTCCGTATGCGGCCATCGACTCATGCTACCGGTCCGATGGGGACGGCCGCAGGGACGACCGTCCCGAGACCTGGCTCAGCCGGCGGGCCTGAGGCGACTGCCGGCGGCGCGATCGTATGGGCCATGTCTCTTTATCCGACTGGGCCTTGCCGGATGGGACGCTCGGATCGCGGAGCTGGGCTCCGGTGCTACGGCTCGAGCGCCCCCGCGTAGAGCGCGAGCACCGCGCCCTGCGGGTCCTGGATCACCGCGATCTTCGCCATCTCGATGTCGATCGGCCCCGCGAGCACGCTGCCGCCGAGCTCTCTCACCTGCGAGAGCGCGGCCTCGATCTCGCTCACGCCGAAGTAGACGAGCCAGTGCGGCGGCACGCCAGGCGGCGTCAGTGGACGGATGCCGCCGTTGTTCGCGCCGTCGTTCTTGATCGAGAGGTAGGGCTCGGGCGAGCCCTCGAAGGGCGTGATCTCCCAGCCGAAGAGGCGGCTGTAGAAGGTGGCGGAGGCGTCGAGGTCGGGCGAGGCGAGCTCGTTCCAAACGAGCGCGCCAGGGGCGTTGACGAGCCTTGCGCCGATCATATGATGCGCCTGCCAGACCATGAAGTAGGCCCCCTCAGGGTCCTTGATCACGGCCATCCTGCCCGCCTCCATCACGTCGAACGGCGGGGCGTGGACCTCGCCCCCGAGGTCCTTCGCGTGCTGGGCGGTCGCGTCGGCGCTCTGCACCGCGACGTAGGAGCTCCACACCGGCGGCATGCCCGCCTCGCGCTGCTGGGGCGGCTGGGGTGCGATCGCGGCGACGTCGAGGCCGTTCACCTGCATGATCGAGTAGGTGGCGCCGTCGCCAACCGGGACGTCGTTGCTCTGCCAGCCGAGCAGCGGACCGTAGAAGGACTTCGCGGCGGCGGGATCTGGGCTCGACAGTTCCGCCCAGCAGAACGTCCCGGCAGCGTAGGAGCTGCGCTCACCCATGCCGAGGAAGATAGCGAAGCGGGCATGGCAGGCACTTGTAGAGAGTTCTGCGGGGCTTACGGTTTTTCGATAAACCCCGTATAGCTCGCCGTAGTGATGCGATCGAGTCGACTTCGGCAGATCACGACTGCGGTTATCGGCCTGAACACGAAGAGCCGACCGCCCGGCGGGCTCAGCCACGCTTGCGCGCCTTCACCTGGTAGACCGCGGTGTAGCCGTCTTCGAAGCCGCGCCTCGAGCCGCGCAGGTAGAGCCGCCACACGCGCGTGCGTTGCTCGCCCGCGATCGCCTCGGCGCGCGGGAGGTTGCGATCGAGACGCTCGCTCCAGTGGCGCAGGGTGGTCGCATAGTCATCGACGAAGCCCTCGACGTGCTCCGTGAAGAGGCCAGCACGCTCGAATGCGAGCTGCACGCGCGAGAGCGGCAGCAGCTCTCCGTCCGGGAAGACGTAGCGCGTAGTGAACTCGTCGAAGGAGTCGTCGTCGGCGCGCCTCAGCGCGATCGCGTGGTTGAGCAGCAGCCCTCCGGGGCGCAGCGCGCGCGCGAGCACGGCGGCGTAGGCGTCGATCTGGCTCTCGCCGACGTGCTCGGCCATGCCGATGCTGCAGATCGCGTCGAACGGCTCCTCCTCGATCTCGCGGTAGTCGGCGAGCCTGATCTGCACCCGCTCAGCGACGCCCGCCTCGGCGACGCGCCTCTGCGCGAGCTCGGCCTGCGCCGGGGAGAGCGTGATGCCGGTGACGGTTGCGCCATAGCGGGTCGCCGCGTGGATCGCGAAGGAGCCCCAGCCGCAGCCGACGTCGAGCACGCGCTGGCCCGCCTGCAGCTGCAGCTTCTGAGCGATCAGGTCGAGCTTCGCCTCCTGGGCCTGCTCGAGCGTCTCCGCGCCGCGGGAGAAGATCGCGCAGCTGTAGGTCAGCGAGTCGTCGAGGAACAGCGAGAAGAACTCGTTGCCGACGTCGTAGTGGTAGCGGACAGCGTCGGCGTCGCGGGCCGGCGTGTGGCGACCGCCGCGCAGGACGAGCTCGATCTCAGGTCGTCGTGGCATCCCGCCGCGCGCCGCCGCGAGCAGCATCGCGCCGCCGAGCCGGACGCGCTCGGAGGCGTGAAGCGGCGGCGGCTGCCAGGAGTCGACCACGCGCAGGGCCCTGTCGAGGTCGTCGACGCGAAGCGATCCCTCCACCCACGCCCGCCCGAGCCCGAGCCGCCCAGGCGAGCGCAGCAGGTGGCCGAGCGCCGAGGGCCTGCGGACGTGGAAGGTCGGAACCTGCTCGCTGGAGACACGTTCGTCGCCGTTCGCGCTCGCAGGCAGCTTCACGCCGTCCCAGAAGCGCACGTTGAACGGACGCGAGGGCGCCCAGCGATCGAGCTCGCGCGCAAGCGGGGCGCTCAGCTTCACGAGGGCCATCGAGAACACCTTATAAACGCCGTCGCAGGCGCTGGCCGCGCGGGTACCCAGGGCGGCGTGGAGGTCGTGGGTGCGGCGCTAGGATGCCCTGCATGTGCAGGAACATTCGCACGCTCTACAACTTCGAGCCGCCCGCGAGCGAGCAGGAGGTCCGCGCCGCCGCGCTGCAGTACGTACGCAAGATCAGCGGCTTCAGCAAGCCCTCGCAGGCGAACGCCGCCGCATTCGCGAACGCGGTCGACGCCGTCGCGGCCGCCTCTATGCAGCTGCTCGACGCGCTCGTCACCGCGGCGCCGCCGCGGGACCGCGAGGTCGAGGCGGCGCGGGCGCGGGCGCGAGCGGCGCAGCGCTTCGCGGCCTGAGCCAGCGGTCTAGCGATGGGAAGGCTGGGCGGGCGGAGGCGACGGGATCTCGATCACGTCGAGCCCCAGTACGTGTTTGAAGCCCCTATCGCGAGTTGCGAGCGCAAAGTCGTGCTGCTTGCAGAGCGCGGCGATCCAGATGTCGTTCTGCTGGATGGCGATGCCCGTCTGGCGCAGCAACTTCGCGATTTCGCCGAAGATACGCGCGGTCTTCTCGCCAAGTGGTAGGACCTGCACGCGCGGGACGGCAAGGAACTGCTCGAGGGTTTCGGTGTTCTCGTGCAGCTTGGATCCGTTCATGAATCCGAACCAGAGCTCTCCCAATACGACCACCGGAAGCCCGATCGTCTCCGCACGGCGCACCGCCTCCGCCAGTCCTTGATCGCCTTCGCCAAATGCTCTGTAGGCGTTGGTGTCGAGCGCGAGCCTCACGCGGCGTCGTTCGGCAGCGCGTCGAGCCAAGTCAGTGCGGAATCGAAGTCGTCCTCGACATCCAGCGCGCCGATGAACCAGTCCAGGTCCTCGTGGACGACTGTTGAAAGCGGCAGCTTCGCTTGCTCCAAGGTCTCCACTACGAGCGAGTTGAGCGTCTTGCCCGTCGCCCGTGCCTCGCGGCGCAGCTCAGCGTCGAGCTCGGCGGGCACGCCGCGGACGGTATATTGAATGCTTTGCATGCCTGCAGTATAGGCATATTTAGCAGGCAGCCGGCTCATGCGGCGCCTGACGCCGTGCGCAACGGCAGAGCGTGACCCGTCCCGAGAGAGAGAGAGAGAGCCGACGGCCGGGATCGAACCGGCGACATCCGCTTTACAAGAGCGGTGCTCTACCAGCTGAGCTACGTCGGCAACGGCTCCCAATGCTACTCGCCGTCGTTTGAATCGCGGACCGATCCAGTCGGTCATCTGGCGGCCACTGCCTCAGGCCCCCTTGACCCTTGGAGCGGCCGCCTCAGGGGCCAGCTCGAGGCGGCTCGACGAAGCCCTTCGCCGCCCGTTCCTGTCACTGGACTGACATGTCCTCAGGGCGTAGACTCGCCCCATGTCCGAGGCGCCGCTGTCGATCGAGGCGATCGCGCATCGGTTCATCGACGCTTTCAACCGCCGCGACGCGGACGCGCTGATCGCGCTCTCGGACCCGGAGATCGAGTTCCATCCGACGCTGCTCGTCGGCGGACGCCGCGTCTACCACGGCCACGAGGGGCTGCGGCGCTGGGTGAGCGAGCTCGGCGTCGCGACCGTCCAGCACCAGGTTCGCGTGCGCGAGGTGCGCGCTCTCGACGGCGACTGCCTGCTCGTGCTCTCCGAGGTGTACCTCGACGGCGATCTGCTCTCGCCCGCCGCGATGATCGCGCAGCTGTCGGCCGACGGCAGGATCCTCGAGGCGCAGGCGTACCTTTCCGACGAGCAGCTGCTGACGCACCTCGGGCTCGTGCCCGCGCATACCTGATGCTGTAACGCGCCCCGCTCGTTCGGGTATTCGAGGCATATGGGAATCGACGTGGAGCGGCGCTCGCTCGGCGCCCGCGCCGCCGCGCTGCCACAGGCGCTCGCCGCGGCGCTCGCGCCGGAGCAGCCGGATCTCGCAGATCTCCGCGCGCGGACGTTGAGGCGCGGCATCAACCGTCCGCTGTACGTGCTCGTGCGGGCTGCTCTCACCCTCGCCTTCCGCCTCTACCTGCGGCTCGAGGGCATCGGCGGCGAGGAGCTGCCGCGGCGCGGCCCGCTGCTGCTCGCCTCCAACCACCGCAGCTTCCTCGACCCGTTCGCGATCGGCGTGCTGATGAAGCGACCCGTCTACTACGTCGCAAAGCGGGAGCTCTTCCAGCGGCGCTGGCAGGCGTGGCTGCTCGGCAGCCTCGGCGCCTTCCCGATCGATCGCGGCGCCGGCGACCGAGAGGCGATGGCGACCGCGAAGGCGATCCTCGACCGCGGCGACTGCGTGCTCATCTTCCCGGAGGGCACGCGCGTGCGCCCCGGTCCGCTCGGCACCCCGCGGCGCGGAGTCGGCCGGCTCGCGCTCGAGACGGGCGCGGTCGTCGTGCCCGTCGCGGTGGTCGGCACCGACGAGGTTCGCGACGGCTGGCGCCTGCGGCCGCGCAGGGTGAGGGTCCGCTTCGGGCGCAGCGCCCGCTATCCGCGCACCGAAGAGGTCTCGCCCTCGCTCGCGGCCGGGGTGACCGGTCGCGTCTGGGCGTGCGTCGCGCTGCAGTGGGAGTGGCTTGGCGGCGAGGTCCCGCCGCGACCGCCTCGCCTCGCAGCCGCAGAGAGGCGCGTGCCTGTGGAGGCCGCTGAGGCGCTCGCGGAGACCGCTGCCGTGCCCGCGGAGACCGCTGCCGATCGGGCCTAGGAGTCGCAGGCGCGCCGAGGGTAGGCTGCTGTGAGTGAGCGACGGCAAGCAGGAGGACGCGCAGCACGCCGGCAAGGCGCGGCTCGACGCGGAGTTCTCAGAGCTCTACCGCACGCATCTGCGAGACGTCTACAGCTACGCCTACTATCGCGTCGGCGACCACCACGACGCGGAGGACCTCACCGAGCAGACGTTCCTGCAGGCCTACAGGCACTTCGAGCGCGCGCAGCTCGAATCGCGCGGGCGTCCGCTGCGGCCGTGGCTGATCCGGATCGCCCACAACCTCGCCGCCAACCTCTATCGCGACCGCTCGCGCAAGCCCGCCTCGCCGATCGACGAGACGACGACGATCGCGGCCACGCACACGACCGAGCAGCTCGTCGAGGGCCGCGAGGAGCTCAGCCGCGTGCTCGAGGGCGTGCGGCTGCTGCCCGACGACCGCCGCGAGGCGCTGATCATGCGCTTCGCGCTGGGCATGGACAACCGCGAGATCGCGCGCGCGCTGGGGCGCTCCGACGGCGCCACCAAGGTCCTCATCCACCGCGCCATCAAGC
>JBAIYK010000040.1:0-67131 GCA_037915935.1 Solirubrobacterales bacterium
GCGAGCGCGTCGTCGCGCTCACGGGCACGGGCGGCTACGCGGAGTACGCGCTCGCACCGCAGGAGCTGACGTTCCCGATTCCCGACGGCCTCGACGACGGCGTCGCGCTCGCGCTGCTGATCCAGGGTCTCACCGCCTGGCACCTGCACCGCACCGCAGGGCGCGTCACGCGAGGGGAGAGCGTCGTCGTCCACTCCGCCGCCGGCGGGGTCGGCTCGCTCGCGGTGCAGCTCGCGAAGCCGTTCGGAGCCGGGCGCGTGATCGCGACCGCGTCCGGGGAGAGCAGACGCCAGCTCGCGCTGCGGCTCGGCGCCGACGTCGCGATCGATCCCGACCCTCACGGCCTCACCGAGCGCCTCCTACAGGCGAACGACGGCAGGCAGGTCGACGTCGTCTTCGACATGGCAGGCGGCGAGGTCTTCGACGCCTCCTATGCGGCGCTCGCGCCGTTCGGGCGGATCGTCGTCTGCGGCATCGCCTCCCAGCAGCCGAACAGGGTCTCGACCGGCTCGCTGCTGCGCCACTCACGCGCGGCGATCGGCTT
The DNA here is from genome assembly GCA_037915935.1 of Solirubrobacterales bacterium. Lineage (GTDB taxonomy): Bacteria > Actinomycetota > Thermoleophilia > Solirubrobacterales > Solirubrobacteraceae > Palsa-744. The sequence continues at coordinate 545 of JBAIYK010000040.1, forward strand.
CTACCTATTCGACTGCGTGACGCGCGAGGGCATGATGAGCGAGCCGCTCGCCGACCTCTTCGCGCGGGCGCTCGCCGGCGAGATCGAGCCGATCCTCGGCGGCTCCTATCCGCTGCAGCGGGCCGCGGACGCCCACGTCGACCTGCGCGAGCGGCGCACCAGCGGCAAGCTGCTGCTCGACCCCCGCGCCTGACCGGCGCTCGCCGTCGAGGCGCAGAGCCCGTAAGCTTGCCGCCCCCATGAGCAAGAGCTTCGAAGACCTCGGTCTCTCCGCGTCGACGCTGCACGCGCTGAAGGACGTCGGCTACGAGTCGCCCAGCCCGATCCAGGAGCAGGCGATCCCGTCGCTGCTCGAAGGCCGCGACGTGATCGGCCAAGCGCAGACCGGGACCGGCAAGACGGCGGCCTTCGGGCTGCCGATCATGGAGTACGTCGACCCAGGGCTCGCGGAGGTGCAGGCGCTCGTGCTCACGCCGACGCGCGAGCTCTGCATCCAGGTCTGCCAGGCGCTGCGGACCTATGGCAGCCGCAAGCGCGTCGACGTCGTCGCGGTCTTCGGGGGCGCGCCGATCAGGACCCAGCAGGCGCAGCTGCGCGCGGGCGGGCACGTCGTAGTCGGCACCGTCGGGCGTGTGCTCGATCTCATCTCGCGCCACAGCCTGCTGCTGCACGACTGCAGGTTCGTCGTGCTCGACGAGGCCGACGAGATGCTCGATCTCGGCTTCCTCGAGGACGTCGAGCGGATCCTCGCGCTCACGCCGAGCGGCCGCCAGACGGCGCTCTTCTCCGCGACGATGCCGCCGCCGATCAGGAAGCTCGCCGACCGCTACCTCTACGACCCCGTGCTCGTGAAGGTGCAGGCGACGACGCTGACGATCGACACCGTCGCCCAGTTTCAGCTCGCGGTCGACCCGAAGCGCAAGCCGCAGGCGCTCGTCGAGGTGCTGCGCGCCGAGGGCGCGGGCGAGGAGGTCAATCAGACGATCGTGTTCGTGCGCACGAAGATCCGCTGCGAGGCGCTGTTCAAGCTGCTGCGCGACATGGGCCTGAACGTGAGGGCGCTGCACGGCGACATGACCCAGGGGGCGCGCGACGGCGTGATGCTCGCCTTCAAGGGCGGGCGCGTGCCGGTGCTCGTCGCGACCGACGTCGCCGCGCGGGGCCTCGACATCTCGACCGTCACGCACGTCGTCAACTACGACGTGCCGACCTCCCCCGACACCTACGTCCACCGCATCGGCCGCACGGGCAGGGTCGGGCGCTCGGGCAGGGCGATCACCTTCGTCGAGCCGCGCCAGGCAGGCGAGCTCTCCGCGATCGAGCGCCATATCGGCACGACGATCGAGACGTGGCGCAGCGGCGCGACGGCGCGACCGACGCCGGTGCAGGAGCGCCCGCGCCGGCACTCGAAGCCGCACATCACGCGCGACGGCAACGAGCCGCGCGCGAAGCTCGCGCTGAAGGGCGGCCGTGCCGCCGGGCTGCGCGTCTCCGACATAGTCGCCGCCGTGACGGGCGCGACCGGGCTAGACGGCGAGGCGATCAGCGACGTGATCGTGCTCGACCGCTTCTCGTTTCTGTCGGTGCCGGCAGCGGAGGCGGACGGCGTGATGGAGGCGCTCTCGGGCAGGCGCGTGCGCGGCCGGCCGCTGCACGCCGAGCGGGTGGGCTGAGCCGCGACGCGGTCGTACTCGCTGCGACCCTCGAGGCTGAGGGCACTAACCTCAGCGATCGACCACCATCGACAGGAAGGCTGAAAACGACGATGTCGACAGCGACGATGACGACCAGTGCCGGCGAGATCACGTTCGAGCTCTTCGACGAGGACGCGCCGAAGACGGTGCAGAACTTCCGCAAGCTCGCGGCGGACGGCTACTACGATGGGCTCGCCTTTCACCGGGTGATCAAGGACTTCATGATCCAGGGCGGCTGCCCGCTCGGCACTGGCACCGGCGGTCCTGGCTACACCTTCGAGGACGAGATCAACCCGCACAAGGTGAGGCGGGGCGCGCTCGCGATGGCTAACGCGGGCCCCGACACGAACGGCTCGCAGTTCTTCATCGTGACCGCGAAGTCGTGCCCCTGGCTCGACGGCAAGCACACGGTCTTCGGCGAGGTGAGCGCCGGCATGGACGTGGTCGACAGCCTCGAGGGCGTGCAGACCGACGGCTCGGACCGCCCAATCGAGCCGATCGGGATCGAGAAGCTCGAAGTCTCCTGAGCGAAGCTGGCTATCTGGCCAGGAGGTTGGCGCAGGCGCGCCTTCAGGAGTAGCCTTGAGGTTCGAGCGAGCGAGAGCGAAGGAGACCGAGATGGCGAAGGTCGAGCAGGAGCAGCGGGTCGATCAGCGGGCGCAAAGCGGCAACGGCGCCGCGACGCCAGCTGTCGAGGAGCGCGAGGGCAGCGGCGCCGCCACGGTCGATCAGCCCGCGGGCACCGCCGCGAGCCCAGCGCCTGGCATCCCCGTCGAGAACCCCGCGACCGGCGCGGTGATCGCGACCGTCCCAGACCTCGACGCAGCCGCGGTCGCGGAGCTCGCAAGGCGCGGCAGGGCGGCTCAGCCGCAGTGGCAGGGGATCGGCTTCGAGGGCAGGGGCAGGGTGCTGAGGCGTGCCCAGAAGTGGCTGATCGACAACTCGCAGCGCGTGATCGAGACGATCGTCTCTGAGACGGGCAAGACCTACGAGGACGCGGAGTTCGCGGAGATCGCCTACGCCGCGCACGCGTTCGGGTTCTGGACGAAGAACGCGCCGAAGTACCTCGCCGACCGGCGCGTGAAATCGAGCCAGCTGCTCGTGAAGGGCAAGAAGCTGCTCGTGCGCTACCGCCCGCTTGGCTTGGTCGGCGTGATCGGGCCCTGGAACTACCCGCTCTCGAACTCCTTCGGCGACTGCATCCCCGCGCTCGCGGCGGGCAACAGCGTGATCGTCAAGCCCTCCGAGGTGACGCCGCTCACATCGCTGCTGATGACGGAAGCCCTGATCGAGTGCGGGCTGCCGGCGGACGTGCTGCAGGTCGCGACCGGGCGCGGCGGGACCGGCGCCGCCCTGATCGAGCACGTCGACATGGTGATGTTCACCGGCTCGACGAGGACGGGCAGGAAGGTCGCCGAAGCGGCGGCGAAGCGCCTGATCCCGTGCTCGCTCGAGCTCGGCGGCAAGGACCCGATGATCGTGCTCTCCGACGCCGACCTCGAGCGCGCCGCGAACCTCGCGGTCTACTACTCGATGCAGAACGCGGGGCAGACCTGCATCTCGATCGAGCGCGCCTACGTCGAGGCGCCCGTCTACGACGAGTTCGTGAGCAGGGTGACGAAGAAGGTGCAGGCGCTGCGCGTAGGCGCTCCTGGGGGGCCCGGCTCAGTCGACGTCGGCGCGATCACCTTCGGGCCGCAGCTGCAGACGATCGAGGACCACGTGACCGACGCGAGGCAGAAGGGCGCGAGGGTGCTGACCGGCGGGCGCGCGCTCCCCGGTCCCGGCCGCTTCTTCGAGCCGACCGTGATCGTCGACGTGAGCCACGACATGAAGGCGATGACGGAGGAGACGTTCGGGCCGACGCTGCCGATCATGAAGGTGGCGGACGCGGAGGAGGCGGTGAGGCTCGCGAACGAGTCCCCCTACGGCCTCGGCGCCTCCGTGTTCACGCGCGACGCGCAGCGGGGCGAGCAGATCGCGCGCCGCCTGCAGGCGGGCGCGGCGAACGTGAACGACGCGCTGATCAACTACACCGCGCTCGAGCTGCCGATGGGCGGCGCGAAGACCTCAGGGCTCGGCTCGCGGCACGGCGCGAACGGCATCCGCAAGTACTGCGAGGAGCAGGCGATCGTGATCACCTCGCGCTTTGCGATGAAGCGCGAGATCCACATGTTCCCCTACAGGGCGAAGACGACGCGCATCATCCAGCGCCTGTTCAAGCTGCTCTACGGCCGCGGCAGGCGGGACTAGGCGGCCGCGGAGAGCGAGATCCGCAGCAGCCGTTGCAGCGCCTCGATCGTCGCGTCGGGAGCGGTGTGGTGGACGACGGCCATGCCGAGCTCTTCGGCCGGCGGCAGGTTGAAGGGCAGGTCGTCGACGAACACGCACTCAGAAGGAGGAAGCCCGATCGCCTCCGCGCCCAGCTCGTAGATGCGCGCCGTCGGCTTCCTGATGCCGACCTCGCCAGAGATGACGACGCCGTCGAAGAGCTCTGCGAGCAGCTCGCGCGGGTAGCGGGTCGTGCCCCAGGAGTTGGAGACGAGGCCCGTCCTCACGCCCTCGCGCCGCGCCGCTCTGACAGCCTCCACCATCGCCTGCTCGGGCTGCGCGCCGGAGAAGAGACGGTCGATGATGCCCTCGCTCGAGCTGGGGCGCAGCAGGCGCGCGAGCTCCGCCTCGAACTCGCGCTCGGCGATCCTGCCCTCCTCGAAGCCGAACAGCAGCTCGCGCGTGACTTCGTCCTGCCGGAACGCGATCGCGAGCGCCTGCGGGTCGAGGCCCTCCTCCTCGCAGAAGGCGGCGAACGAGGCGAACACGTTGCTCGTCATGACGCCGCCCCAGTCGAGCAGCAGGCCGCGGAGGGCCGGAGCGTCCGCCTCGACCGGCTGCGGCTCCTCTCCGGCCGCCTCAGCCATCGAAGGCGACCCGCTCCGCCTGCTTCGCGAGCTCGATGACGCCGTCGCCGAACAGCTTGAGGTAGGGGTCGTCGGTGCTGCCCGCGACCGCGCGCCTGTAGTTGCCCTCCATGAAGACCGTCGCCTTCCAGAGCGCGAGCGTCGTGTACCAGCGCAGGTCCCGCATCGAGCGCTGCGAGCGCTGCTCGTAGCGGGCGATGAGCTCCGCCCTGCTGGGGAATCCCTCTTTGCGCGTCACCTGTCCCGCCTGCATCCGCAGGCTGTCGTCAGGGTCGTCGTCCTGCGCCCAGAACATGCAGAGGTAGCCGAGGTCCGCCAGCGGATCGCCGATCGTCGCCATCTCCCAGTCGAGCACCGCGATCAGGCGCGCGGGCGGCTGAGCGGCGAAGATCGTGTTGCCGAGCCGGTAGTCGCCGTGGACGATCGTCGCGGGACCGGAGGAGGGCATGTTCTGCGCGAGCCAGCTGGAGACGCGTTGCACCGCGGGGATATCGCGCGTCTTGTTGTGCTCCCAGAGGCCCGAGAAGCGCCTCACCTGGCGCTGCAGGTAGCCGCTCGGCTTGCCGAAGCCCTCGAGGCCGACGGCGCGCCAGTCGACGGCGTGGATCTCGACGAGCGCGTCGATCAGCTCCTCCGCGATCCGCCTGCGCTCGGTCGGGCTGTCGAGGGCGTCGGGCACCTGCGCGACGATCACCTCTCCTGGCACGTACTCCATCACGTAGAAGGGGCAGCCGATCACCTGCTCCTCGGCGCATACCGCAAGCACCCTCGGCACTCTGACGGGCGTGTCCTGCAGCGCCTTCAGCAGCTGCGCCTCTCTGAGCACGTCGTGGGCGCTGGGAGGCAGCGGCCCCCGTGGCGGGCGACGCAGCACGAGCTCTCGCTCGCCGCGCCTGAGAAGGTAGGTGACGTTCGAGTGCCCTTCGCCGACAGGGGCCGCCTCGATCGCGCCCTCGCCGAGGCCGTGCTGATCGAGGAACCGCTGCAGCGGCTCGATCACGAGCAGCGGCGCGCGCGCGCCGGCGGGCACGTCGGAGTGTCGCCGGACGATGTCGTCCGGGGCGATCGTCGCGCTCATCGCTTGCACGCTACACGCCGGCGATATGGGGGAGGCGCGCGCCGGGCTTGATATTTGGACTCTCCAGCGGTGCGCAACCTTCGCGGTCGGGATGTGTCCTTGCCGTCATGCCTTCGATCAGAAACCCGATGCCTCGGATCAGAGCCTCGCTCACCGCCCTGCTCCTCTTCGTCCTCGTGGGCGCCGGCGGCGCCCTCTCCGCCTCGACCGCGTACGCGTCGCACACCCAGGCGCTGTTCTTCGAGGCGCCAAGCGAACTGCTCAACCCCTCGACGCGCGCGCGGGCGATCTCGCAGATGCAACACCTCGGCGTGAACGCGGTTCGGATCGAGCTCTCCTGGTACGCGGTCGCGCCGAGCCGCAACGGCGCGAGCCGTCCGAGCCTCGCGCTGAGCGACCCGCGCTCCTACGACTGGGGCGCCTACGACTCGCTGCTCGCCGAAATGCAGCGGCTGCACTGGCGGGTGCTGCTGACGATCGCACCGCCCGCGCCGCGGTGGGCGACCTCGAACCATGCCGCGCCCTTCGTGACGCGGCCCGACGACCGCGACTTCGAGGAATTCATGACCGCAGTCGGGCGCCGCTACGGCGCGATCGTCTCCTACTACGCGATCTGGAACGAGCCGAACGAGTTCAACGCTCTGCGCCCGCAGTTCGACCGCAAGGGCAATCCGGCGGCGGGCCTGATCTACAGGGGCCTCTTCCAGGCCGGCTACGCGGGCCTGCGGGCCGCGGGCATCAAAGCGCCGAGGGTGCTGATGGGCGAAACGGGGCCTGGCGGGTTCGTGAAGATGGCAAGGCACGTCCCGAGTTGGTCGGGCGTCGCGCCGCTCGCCTTCCTGCGCGGCGCGCTCTGCCTCAGCGTCAGCTACCGCAAGGCGAGGACCTGCTCGAAGCTGCCCGCCTACGCCTACGCCCAGCACCCCTACGCCTCGAACGCGCTCGGCCCCTTCTACAAGCCGGCGAGCCCGGAAAGCGTGACGATCGGCACCGTGAGTCGGCTCGGCAGCGCGCTCGACAGGGCGGCGCGGGCAGGCGCGATCAGGGCGAGAGCGCCGATCTTCCTCACGGAGTTCGGCGTGATGAGCAAGCCGAACCGCTACTTCGGCGTGCCCGTCTCAAAGCAGGCGGAGTACGACGCGATCGCAGAGCGGATCGCCTGGGAAGACCCGCGCGTTGCCGCCTTCTCGCAGTACCTGCTGCGAGACGACCCGACGCGACGGGGCTTCGGCGTCGTCACCTTCCAGACCGGGCTCGAGTACTCGAACGGGGCGAAGAAGCCGCTCTACTACGCCTTCCCGGTGCCGCTGAGCGTGACGTTCGCCCGCCACGGCTACGAGCTCTGGGGGCTCGTGCGTCCCCTGCGCAAGGCGACGACGGTGACGGTGCTCGTGCAGCGCCCGCACAGCCGTCGCTGGTCCGTGCTGAGGAAAGTGCGCACGGGGCCGCTCGGCTACTGGACGCTGCGGTCGAGGGTGAAGGGCAGCCACTGGCGCGTGCGCTGGACGAGCCCGTCAGGCGTGAAGTACGAAGGCCCGCCGATCGGGGCCTACCGATCGCCGTGAGCTGAGGCGAGGGCGAGCGCATCGGCGCCTACGATGAGGCGCGATGCCAGAGCTGCCCGAGGTCGAGATGACGGCGCGCCTGCTCGACGCGGAGCTGCGCGGCGCGACGGTCGACTCCGCGCTCGCTCCCGGCATCAACGTCCTGAAGACGTTCGACCCGCCGTTGTCCGCGCTGACTGGGCAGCAGCTCACGGCGTTGCGTCGCCGGGGCAAGCACCTGATCGTCGACTTCGACGGGGGGCTCTCGCTGCTGATGCACCTGATGTCGGCAGGGCGCCTGCAGCTCTACGACAAGCGCGCCGGCCCGCGCGATCGCACCTCTCGCCTGCTGCTGCGGCTGCGCCCCATGAGCGGCAGCGCGGCGCGAGCCGTCACCGACGAGGGCGACGAGCCCGCTTCTGCACCCGAGCGCGAGCTGCGCCTGCGCGAGTTCGGCTCGAAGCAGGCGGCCTGGGCGAAGCTGCTTGCGACGGATGCGCTGCAGGGCGACGAGGCGCTCGCGAAGCTCGGCCCGGAGGCGTGGCCGCAGGCGCCGGCGCTCGGGGAGCTGCTCGCGGTCCCGCGCCCCCTGAACGCGCTGCTGCGCGACCAGCGCGCGATCGCCGGGATCGGCCGCTCCTGGGCCGACGAGATCCTCTGGGAGGCGAAGCTCTCCCCTTACAAGCGCGGCTGCGACCTCGACGCCGGCGAGATGCAGGCGCTGCAGCAGGCGATCGGGGATGTGCTCGGCGGCGCGATTGCCCACTACGAGCGGATCCTGAGGCTGCCGATCCCAGACAAGCTGCCGATGCCGCTGCGGGTGCACGGCCGCGAGGGGCAGCCGTGCCCTCGCTGCGGGCAGAAACTGCTCGCAGTCCACTTCGAGGATCACGTGATCGCCTACTGCCCAGCCTGCCAGACGGGCGGGCGCCCGCTGAAGGACCGGCGGCTCTCGCGGCTGCTGAAGTAGTCTCAGCTCGCGGCGCAGGCGCGGCAGGCGCCGCGGAGCACGATCTCGTGCTCCGCCACCCGCATCGGCAGGCGGCGGCTGAGCCTGTGGATCGCGTCCTCGAGACCCTGATCCGTGAACGGGGTGACGGCGCCGCAGCTCTCGCAGACGAGGTGGTGGTGATGTCCCTCGCCGCCGCGCTGGGGCTCGTAGCGAGTGGTGTCCTGGCCGACCTGGACGCGCTGGACGAGGCGCAGGCGCTCGAGCTCGTCGAGGATCCGGTAGATGCTCGCGCGCGCGACCGGCCGTCTGCTCTTGCGCAGCGCGTCTTCGATCTCGATCGCCGACAGCGCGCATCGCTGCGAGTCGAGCAGCTGCAGCAGCGCGCGGCGTGCCTGGCCCGAGTGGTGGCCGCTCTCTGCGAGCACCTTCTGCGCGTGGGCCGCCCAGCCTGTTGCGTGCGCGTTCGTCACTCGAGCCTCAGTCTAGTTTCCGGCTGAATGGGCGGCCGCGGATTGAGGGGCAGACGCTGATGGAGGGGCAGACGCGGATGGACGGTCAGGCGAGGGGTCGGAAGCCGATGCTCTCGCGGGCGGGCGCGTGCTCAGCACGAAGGCGAGTAGGTAGCTCGCAGTCGCGACCGCGACGATCGCGGTGCTCGGCGGCAGGCTCGGGATCGCGTAGCTGAGCGCGAGGCCGAGCCACGTCGACGCGACGGCGAGCGCCGCAGAAAGCGCGAGCGCGAGGTAGGGGTTTGCGATCAGCCGGTGCGCGGCGCCGGCGGGCGCGGCGAGCAGGCCGAGCAGCAGCAGCGCGCCGATCGCCTGCGTCGCCTCCGCGGTCGTGACGCCGACGAGCGCGAGGAACGCGAGCCCGAGCGTCCTCACGGGAACGCCGCGCGCGGCGGCGACGACGGGGTCGAGGCTCGCGAACAGCAATGGCCTCGCGATGGCGAGCAAGGCGACGACGGCGAGCGCACCGATTAGCGCAGCGAGACGCGCGGCGTCTGCGCTCAGCCCGAAGATCGAGCCGAACAGCGCGCGTGCGCCGAGCAGCCCGTTTCCTGCTCCCGCGCTCGTGCTGAACAGCGCGAGGCAGAGCACGCCGATCCCGAGCACCCAGGCGAAGACGATGCCGATCGTGACGTCGTCTGCGCGTGCGCGCGGACCGATCCCGCCGAGCAGGAGCGCGACGGCGATCGTCGCGGCAAACAGGCCGACACGCGTGTCGAGGCCGGCCGCCGCGGCGGCGAGCGCGCCGGTGAACGCGACGTGGCTGAGCGCGTCGCCCGCGAACACCTGCACGCGCAGCACGACGAAGTAGCCGACGACGCCGCAGGCGAGCGCGACGAAGGTGCCGGCGAGCAGCGCGTTGCGGAAGAACTCGTGCGCGAACACGTCCCTCGCTTCTCTCTCGCCCTCTCAACCCCTCGCCTGCGCGGGCTGCGGGTGAGCGCGCAGCGGTCGCGGGCGGTCGGCGAGCGCACGTCCGACGCGCGCAAGCAGGTACGCCGCGAACGCGACGGTCGTTACGTAGAAGCCGACGGGGTAGCCGTAGAAGTAGGCGAGCCCCAGCCCGAGCCAGGTGGTGAGCACGCCGATGATCACGCTGAGCGCGAGACCTGCGCCGACGCGGGGGGTGATCAGCTGGGCTGTAGCCGGGGGCGCGACGAGCAGCGCGAACACGAGCAGCGCCCCGGTGATCTGGGCGGTCTCCGCGACCGCGAAGCTGAGCAGCAGCAGGAAGCCGAGGCCGAGCGCCCTCGTCGGCACGCCGAGCGCGCGCGCGACGCCCTCGTCGAGCGAGGCGAACAGCAGCGGCCGTCCGGCGATCGCGAGCAGGGCGAGCGCGGCGGCGGCGACGATCGCGAGCGTCAGCACCTGGCCGGTCGTGATCCCGAGGAAGCTGCCGAAGAGCAGGCTCTCGTAATTGGCGAGCACGCCTCCGTAGAGGCTGAGGAAGAGGAACCCGCACGCAAGCCCGAATGCCTGCACGGCGCCCGTGATCGCGGACGACTGCGCGCGGTCGCCGCGCCGCGCCCCGGCGGCGAGGCCGATCGCGAGCGCCGCAAGGCCGGAGAACGCGAAGAAGCCTGCCGCGGCGGAGAGGCCGACGAGGAGCGCGGCGCTCGCGCCGGGGAACGCCATGACGGAGAGCGTGTGCCCAGCGAAGGTCTGACGGCGCAGGACCATGAACCAGCCGACGAGCCCCGCGAGCACGGCGACGATCGTGCCCGCCTCGAACGCGTTCACCATGAACGGGTAGGCGGTGAGCTGTTGCAGGTCGGCGATCGGGTCGAGCGAAGGACCCATGCCGACGATCGTGGCGCTAGTGGTGAGCATGGCGGTCGCTGTGGTGGGCCGGCGCCTCCGGCAGCCCGACGACGACGAGCCGTCCGTCCGCCGCCTGCAGCACCTCGACCGGCATGCCGTAGAGGTGGCTGAGCGTCTGCGCGGTGATCACCTCGCGCGGCGCGCCGACGACCGCATGCCCGGCGCCGAAGTAGACGACGCGGTCGAGGTAGGAGAGCAGCGGGTTGACGTCGTGGGCGACGAGCAGGATCGTCACCTCCTGGTCGCGGCAGATGCGCTGCAGCAGCGCGGCGACGGCGCTCTGGTTCGGCAGGTCGAGGCTGTCGAGCGGCTCGTCGAGGATCAGCAGGCGCGGCTCGCTGACCAGCGCCTGGGCGATCAGCAGCCGCTGCTGCTCGCCCCCCGAGAGCGCGCCGATCGGTCGCCGCGCATACGCCTCCGCGCCGACGAGCTCGATCGCCTGCTCGACGCGCTCGCCGCCTGCGCGGCGCAACGGCAGCCCCCAGCGTGTGCCGTCGAGCCCGAGCCGCACTAGGTCGATGCCGCGAACGCGGGCGCCAGCGTCGAAGTTGCGGCGCTGGGGCAGATAGCCGATCTGGCCCTTCGAGGCGCCCGCAGGACGGCCGAGCGCCGACGCGGCGCCGTGGGACAGCGGCAGATCCCCGAGCAGCACCCGCAGCAGCGTCGTCTTGCCCGAGCCGTTCGGACCGAGGATCGCTGCGAACTCGCCCTGCGCGATCTCGAGGCTGACGTCGCTCCAAACCACCCGCCCGCCGAGTTGGGCGCAGCCGTCCTTTACCGATACCGCGGTGTCCACGGGCGAGGAGACCGCGCGCGAAGTCGTCGCGCTTGGTGTCGCCTCGCTCGAGATCGCAGCGCCCGGAGTCGCGGACGTCGGCCGTGTCGGGGGCGGTGCGCTCATCGTCCGGTGGCCTTGCGAAGCGCCGCGATCAGGCTCTTCAGCTGCGCGCTCTGCCACTGCTCGAAGGTGGCTGAGGCGGGCGAGAGCGTCTCGGTGATCCTCACGATCGGAACGTGTGCGGCGCGCGCGAGCTGGTTGACGCGCTGCACGTCGGGGGTCGCGTTCTGGCTGTTGTAGACCCACACCGCGATCGCCTTCGTTTCGATCTGCCGGTCGACGGTCTGCCTGTCCTGGGCGCTGACGTCGACGCCCTCGGCGATCGCCTTTGCGAAGCTGTAGGGCGTCATCAGCTTCAGGCGAAGGCTCTGTCCGAGCGGCTCGAAGACGCTCTCCGAGTAGCCGACCGGGACGCCCGCGTACCGCGCGCGGATCTCGTCGCGCAGCCGGTCATATTCGGCTAGGCCGGTGGTCTGGAACCAGGCGCGACGCCGCTCGAAGTAGGCGGCGTTCTGCGGGTCGAGCCGCTCGTAGTCGGCGGCGATCCGCGCGATCACGCGCTGCACGCCGACGGGCGAGTACCACTGGTGGGGGTTCTCGCCCTGCGTCAGGCCGAGTAGGTGGCCGACGTCGAGCACGGCCCGCCTGCTCGACGGGTTCGCCGCGAGCAGCTTCGAGGCCCAGGCGTCGTAGCCGATGCCGTTCACGATCGTCATCTGCGAACGCGCGATCGTCACGCCGTCGGCGGCCGTCGGTTCGTAGGAGTGAGGGTCGGTGCTCGGGGAGTCGATGATGCTGCTGACCGCGACCTCGTCCCCCCCGAGCTGAGCGGCGATGCTGCCCCAGAAGCTCTCAGCCGCGGCCACCTGCAGCTTCCCAGACGGGGAGCTTCCCACTGACGGGGCCACCTCTCCGCAGCCGGCGAGGAAGGCGGTAAGGCAAGCGAACGCCACGGCAGCGAAGCCGAGCCGCGATCTCACGTCGAAGCCTCCCAGCCGCCTGGCTTAGGCACCGCCGCAGCATAACATGTGAATAGGAATCAGTCTCGATCCCACGGTCATCTTGGCGCCTCCCGCCCGGAGTCGCGGACGTGCCTCACTCGTGACCGGACGTGCGTCGCTTGCTATTTCGCGGCGACGTCGAAGAGCTCGATCGTCGCGTGTTGGCCGCTCGCGGAGGCAAGGCGCGCGTCGCACGTGATCAGCGGCACGGCAAGGAGCGCAGCGAGTGCGACGAAGGCGGCATCGTATGCGCTGAGGTTGTGGCGCAGCTTCCAAATGCGGTCGGCCAGCGGCGCGTGAGGGTACCGGACGAGCGCGAGCTCGGCAAAGTCGCTGCGAGCGTCCGCCGCGCGCTCGGCGGTGATCTCGCTTCTGATCGTCATGCCGCGTAGAGCGTGGAGAACCTCGACGTCGATGAGGTGCGGGGCGTTGAGGTCGCCGTCGTCGGCGAGGCGCTCGATCAGTCCCGGCGCGGGGTCTCGCGCTGCGAGAGCCTCGAGCACCGCGGAAGTGTCGACGACGAGCACGTCCTCAGTCGCGGTCTCGTCCCGTGCGGATCGCGCTTACGATCGCGGCGCTGTCCGCGCCCCCGGCTCGTGCTTGCGCCCTTGCGAGCAGCTCTGCGACGGGCGGCCTGCACGCGACGCGCTCCAGCTCGCCGAGCGCGTAGTCCGAGAGCGAGACGCCCGCGGCCACTGCGCGAGTCCGCAGGACACGATGGACCTCGTCGGGGACATTGCGCACCTGGATCGTCTTCATCTCCGGCGAGCGTACCAGATCGCATGTGCGACACCCAATCTGCACCCAAGATGGGCCCAATATCACTTCGGTTCCTGATCGGCCGCGATCTCACTCCGGATCGGCCGGAGCGAAGTCGACCGCGATCCGCGTCCTGGGCACTCCTCGTCAGTGGGTCGGCGAACCTGTCGGCGGAGGGCCAGGTTAGGATCTCGGCCACCGATGATCGAGCAGGGAGAGCAGGCGCCCGACTTCGAGCTGCCCAACCAGGACGGCGAGACGGTGAGGCTCTCCGAGCTGCGCGGCAAACCGGTCGTCGTCTACTTCTATCCGAAGGCTGCAACCCCCGGATGCACCGTGCAGGCCTGCGGCGTGCGCGACCATCGGGCCGACTACGAGCAGGCAGGCGCGACCGTGCTCGGCGTCTCGCCGGACCCAGTCCGCAGGATCAAGAAGTTCGCGGACGACGAGAGCCTCGGCTTCCTGCTGCTCGCCGACGAGGACCACATGGTCGCCGAGCGCTACGGCGTCTGGGTGCAGAAGTCGATGTACGGGCGCACCTACTGGGGCGTGCAGCGCGCGACGTTCGTGATCGACGCGGCCGGCAAGGTTGCCCACGTGATCCCGAAGGTCTCGCCGAAGACCCACGACGAGCAGGTGCTGAAGGCGCTCGCGAAGGTCGCTTAGTGCGCAGATCGCGCGCCCAGCAGGCGCCTGCGGGGTAAAGTCGTCGGGGATGCGTCGGTCCCCGCAGCAGGTCGGCGTAACCGGCGCGATCGCGCCGCGGGGAAGCGCGCCTGACGTCCGGCGCTTGCCTGAAGCGAGGACTCCGCCTCGGTCACCGCCCTCGCCTCGAGAGCGCTCGCCCGAAGCGCGGCTCTCACCATCGGTCCCACCTGATGCACGGCTCCCGACGCCGCTCTCGCCGGCTGGCGCGGCGCTCGCCTCGGCGCCTCCCGTGGCGGCCCACCTCGTCGCGGCGGCCCACCTCGTCTCACTCGCGCGCGCGAGGCTGAGGCGAGGCTCCTATCGCGAGGCGCTGCTCGCGGCGGCGCTCGCGGCCGCGAGCGCCGCGCTGTTGAGGGTGATCGTGCCGTTCGGCATCGACGGCGCCGCGCACGCCTACCAGACGCTTCGCTTCCTGCGCTCAGGGTTCTCGTTCTGGGACAACTACTGGTACGACGGGCGCTACTCGCTCGTCGACTACTCGTTGCTCTACTACCCGATCGCGGGGCTGATCGGGCGCTTCGCGACCGTCGCTCTGACGCTCGCGGCGAGCGGCTTCCTGTTCGCGCGGCTGGTCTCGCGGCGCTTCGGCGCCGCCTCGCGATGGCCTTCGCGCCTGTTCGCGGCCGCCGCCGCAGGGTGCATCTGGGTGAGCGGCGAGTACCCGTTCGCGCTCGGCATGGCGCTTGGGCTCGCGGCGCTGACGCTCGCCCGCCACCGCAGGCTGCCGCTCGCGACCCTCGCGGCGCTTGCGACGCTGCTCGCTAGCCCGCTCGCGTTCCTGCTGTTGCTGATGGCGTTCGCGGGCATCGCGCTCGGGGCCGGCAGCGCGAGCCGCGTGGCGAGGCTGCTGCTGCGGCGCGTCGACCTGATCGTCGGACTCGGGCTCTGCGGCGTCGTCGCGGCGGCGATGCAGTTCGACTTTCCCGTCACCGGCGCCTTCCACTTCAGCTTCTGGGCGCTCTTCCAGGTGCTCGCGATGGGCGTGATCGCGCTTCTCACCTCGATCGGCCTGCGCGGCGTCGGCGTGATCCGCAGCCTGTTCGTCGCGATGGCGATCGCCGCGATCGCGGCCTACCTCGTGCCCTCGCCGCTCGGCGGCAACGCGACGCGTCTCGTCGACTACGTCGGCGCGCCGCTGATCTGGATCCTCGCCGCGCGCCAGCGCGCGGAGCGCCGCGCCCCGCGGGCGCTCGTCGCGGCCGTCTGCGCGCTCGTGCTCGGCGGCCAGCTCGCGCCGACGCTCGTGAGCGCCGGTCTCGCGCTCGACCCGCGCGCCGAAAGCCCGCGGTTCTGGCGGGGCGCGATCGCCTTCCTGCACGCGCATTCGAGCACCGCCTTCCGCGTCGAGGCGCTCGACACCGCGGGCCACTGGGAGGCCTACTACCTGCCGGCGGCCGGAATTCCGATCGTGCGGGGCTGGTTTCGGCAGGACGACTTCCCGCACGACGCGCTGCTCTACGGCAGCTCGCTGCAGGGATCCGCCTACCGCGCTTGGCTGCGAGAGAACGCCGTCGACTACGTGCTGCTGCCGCACGACGCGCTCGACTACAGCTCGATCTCCGAGGCTCGCCTGCTGCAAGCGGGCCGCTCAGGGCTTCGCACCGTCTACCGCGACCGCTTCACGACGATCTTCGCGCTCGCCGATCCGATGCCGCTGCTGCGCGCGCCCACGGGCCGCAGCGCGCGCTTGATCAGCGTCGGCCACGCATCGCTGACGCTGAGCGTAAGCGGCGCGGGGCGCTATCCGCTTGCGGTGAACTACACGCCCTACTGGCAGCTGCGTCCACGCTCAGTCGGCTGCATCTCCCCAATGCCGAACGGGTTCAGCGCGATCGTCGCCTCGCACGCAGGGACGTTCACCGTGCGCTTCGAACCGACCCTCGATCTGCTGCTGCCAGGAGCGGCGCCCGCCTGCGGATGAGCAGGAGGCGACGGCGGCTCGCGATCGGCGCCGGACGCGTCTATGATGCGCGCGCTTTGAGGGTAACGTGGGTGCTCTGCCCTTCGGGGGCGACGGCGATCCACGCACACCGATCCAAGAAGGGAGAGCTGTGATGCAGACGGCGACGCTCGAGAGCCTCGACCACGAATTCGAAGAGGAGGACTGGGAAGAGGACGACGAGGAGCTTCCTGGCACCGACGAAGAGGAGCTCGACTTCGACGAGCTCGAAGAAGAGGAAGCCGACGCCGAGGATCTATAGGTCGGCCTTCGGCCTTCGTGCCGCCTGCTGTGAAGGTCCGCCCGCGCCTCGCACGGCCTACTGAAGGCTCTCCTGAAGGCCGCCCTCGCCTTGCGCGTCCCACTGAAGGCCGCCTGCGCGTAGCGCGGCCTACTGAAGGCCCTCGCGCGCCTCGCGCACGAGCGTGACGGCCTCTGGGAACACGACCGCGATCACCGAACGGATCTGTTCCGCCTGTGCCTCGGCGTTTCCCTGGAGGTTGACGCGGTTCACCGCTGCGACGGTCATGTCGACCGCGAGCTTGATCGCGTTGTCCGCCCAGGCGAGCCGCTGCTGGCCCTGCATCTGCTCAGCGAACTCGGCAAGGCGCCGCTGAAGCTCCTCAGGGTCTCCGAACAGGTCGCCGAGGCCGCCGCTCTCCATGCCGCCATCATAGACTCTGGGTCGCATGCCCCTGCAAGGCAAGAGCGATACGCAGTCGCGCAACGGACGGAGCGGCGAGGTCGCCGAGCAGCTCGCCTGGGAGGGGGGGCGCCGCGCCCAGCTCGGCGTGCCCGCAATCGCGGGAGGCTTCCTCTACCTGATCGGCGCGGTGATCATCGGCTCGGCCCTGAGCAAAGCGCCGACCGTCGGGCTGCTGCAGGCGATATCGCCCGCGCTGAAGGGCGAAGGGACGCCGAGGGAAAGCCCTCGTGTCGCGGAGGTGCGCTACATCAGCCACCACGCGTTCGCGTTGATCGCCGGCAGCGCGCTGACGACGCTCGCCCTGCTCGCGCTCACCGCCGTGCTCGTCCTGCTCGTGCGCGCGACGCGGTTCAGGCGACCTGAGTCCTGGCAGGCGACGGGTTCGCTCGTGCTGATCGGCGGGATCGGCTTCGCGGCGGTCGCGATCGGCCACTGGGTCGTCACGGCGATCCTCGCGCATGACTTCGCGACTGGCCACGACTTCAGCAATCGCGCCGTCGACAGGGCGCTGAGCACGAGCACGGCAAAAGTCGTGATCGACTACATCTCGCTGCTCGCCGGCCTCTCGCTCCTCGTCGGCATGATCTCCGCCTCGCTCGGCGCGATGCGCGCCGGCCTGCTCACGAGGTGGATGAACGTCCTCGGAATCTTCGCGGCGCTCCTCATCGTCCTGCCGATCGGCGGCGAGACGCTGACCGTGATTCCCGCGTTCTGGCTCGCGGCGATGGGCCTGCTCTACATGGGCCGCTGGCCCGGACAGGAGCCGCCCGCCTGGGCGGCCGGCGAGGCGCGGCCGTGGCCGAGCCAGGCGGAGCTGAGGGCGCAGCAGCGGGCTGCGGCGGCAGATGGCGCCTCAGCGGCTTCCGGCGGCGGACCGGCGTCTGGCGGCGACTCGGCGTCCGGCGGCGAAGCGGACGATGGCGAGCAGAAGCAGCTCGCAGGCGTCGAGGAGGAACAGCCCGCCACGGCCGAGAACGGCGCCGTTGTCGCGCCGGCGGAGAGCCTCGTGCCCACTCCGAGCAGATCGCGCCGGCGGCGCAAGCGCGGCTCTCGGCGCTAGGCCATCGCCGAGCTGTTCGCGACGACATGCGTCGCTGAGGGCGGGTCGCTGTGCGTAGTTCCGCGCAGGCGATCTGCACGTCCGCCCGATGAATGCGAACCCGTCAGCGGGGAATAATCGCAGTGGAATATGTGTGTATCGCTACAAGCGATCTACGAAGCGGCCGCCGCTGCAGGCGGATGCCGCCCGCGTTCCATCGCAAGCATCTCTACGGCCGGGCGACGCAGCACGGCCTGAAGGAGGGTTCCATGGAGGCTGCATCGATCCATCCTCATCCCGCTCAGGGCGAAGCGATCCGCAGGACGCCCGCCGAGCCGGGGCCCGGAGAGCCGCTGAGAGCGGCGGTCTGGAAGCCGGCCGACCCCGCTCCGCTCGGCCTCGCAGGCTTCGCGATGACGACGTTCGTGCTCTCGATGTTCAACGCGAACCTCGTCGACATCAAGGGCCTGCCGGTCGTGCTCGGCCTGACGCTCGCCTACGGCGGCCTTGCGCAGCTGCTCGCGGGCATGTGGGAGTTCCGCACGGGCAACACCTTCGGCGCGGTCGCGTTCACGTCCTATGGCGCGTTCTGGCTCTCGTTCTGGGCGCTGGAGGTGTTCTACGCGAAAAGCATCGGCGGCAACGTCGGCCACGCAATCGGCCTGTATCTGTGGGCGTGGGCGATCTTCACCGCCTACATGACGGTCGCCTCCCTGAAAGTGAGCGCCGCCGTCGCGCTCGTGTTCGTGCTGCTGACCGCGACGTACATCCTGCTCGCGATCGGCGCGACCGGCGGGCACGAAACCGTCACGCACTGGGGCGGCTACATCGGCATCGCGACCGCCGCCGCCGCCTGGTACGCGTCGTTTGCCGCGGTGACGAACGCGACCTTCGGCAGGACGATCCTGCCGACGATCCCGCTGCAGGCCGGGGTGGTGCGCGAAGCCGGCCCAGCACGCGAAGCCGGCCCAGCACGCGAAGCCGGCCCGGCGCGCCGTTGAGGAGGAGCTTCCCGACGGCCGGGAGAGTCGCGGAGGGCGTGGCCGGTGAAGGCGAGGCCGCGCCCCCGCGGCGTGTCCGCGGCCAGCGAATGTGCGGAAGCGAGGGGATGTTGCATGATGTGGGCGTGAGGAGCGCCCGGGCTTTCCAATCGAATGAGGTGAAGGATGGCTACTGAGCAAAAGCTGACAAGCGGCGAGGAGCTCGACGCGCAGCTCGCGGCGCTCCTCGAGGTGCAGCGCTTCGATCCGCCGGCGCAGTTCACGGAGCAGGCGCTGCTCTCCGACCCCGGACTCTACGAGCGCGCGGCGGCCGACCCGCAGGGCTGGTGGGCACAGCAGGCGCAGGCGCTCGACTGGGCGACTCCCTTCGAGCAGGTGCTCGACGAGTCGAACCCGCCCTTCTACAAGTGGTTCGTCGGCGGCAAGCTGAACGTGAGCCACAACTGCCTCGACCGCCACGTCGAGGCAGGGCTCGGCGGTCGCGTCGCCTATCACTGGCGCGGCGAGGACGGCAGCGAGCGCCAGCTCACCTACGCGGATCTGCTCGCGGAGGTGCAGCGATTCGCGAACGCCTTGAAGGACCTTGGCGTGCGCAAGGGCGACGTCGTCGGCATCTATCTGCCGATGATCCCGGAGGTCGTCGTCGCGATGCTCGCCTGCGCGCGGATCGGGG
Organism: Solirubrobacterales bacterium; assembly: GCA_037915935.1. Taxonomy (GTDB): domain Bacteria; phylum Actinomycetota; class Thermoleophilia; order Solirubrobacterales; family Solirubrobacteraceae; genus Palsa-744. Next base: position 19,725 of record JBAIYK010000040.1, read on the forward strand.
CGCCTCACAACGTCGTCTTCGGCGGCTTCTCAGCGGAGGCGGTGCGCGAGCGGATGGAGTTCTCCGACGCGAAGCTGCTGATCACCGTCGACGCCGCTGCCCGCAAGGGCAAGGTGACGCCGGTGAAGGAGCGCGTCGACGAGGTGATGAGCGACCTGCCCTCGTTGCAGAGGATCGTCGTCGTGCGCAGCAAGGGCGGTCCCTGTCCGATGCAGGAGGGCCGCGACGTCTTCTACGAGGAGATCGTCGAAGCGGCGCAGCCGCAGTGCCCGGCCGAGCCGATGGACGCCGAGGACCCGCTCTACATCCTCTACACCTCCGGATCGACGGCGAAGCCGAAGGGCATCCTGCACACGACCGGCGGCTACCTGACCGGAGTCGCGGCGACGCATCGCTACGTCTTCGACCTGAAGCCGGAGAAGGACGTCTACTGGTGCGCGGCGGACGTCGGCTGGGTGACGGGCCACTCCTACATCGTCTACGGGCCGCTCGCGAACGGCGCGACCTCGGTGATGTGGGAGGGGGCTCCCGACTACCCCCACAAGGGCATCTGGTGGGAGATCGTCGAGCGCTACAAGGTGAGCATCCTCTACTGCGCGCCGACCGCGATCAGGGCCTGCATCAAGTGGGGCGCGGAGTGGCCGAACGCGCACGACCTCTCCTCGCTGCGCCTGCTCGGCACGGTCGGCGAGCCGATCAACCCGAAGGCGTGGCTGTGGTACCACAAGGTGATCGGCCACGAACGCTGCCCGATCGTCGACACCTGGTGGCAGACGGAGACCGGCTCGATCATGATCACGCCGCTGCCGGGGATCACGAGCACGAAGCCGGGCTCGGCGACGAACCCCTTCCCGGGCGTGGATGCGGACGTGCTCGACGAGAGCACCGGCGAGCCCGTCACCGAAGGCCAGGGGCTGCTCGTCTTGAAGCGGCCCTGGCCGGCGATGCTGCGCACGCTCTACAAGGAAGAGGAGCGCTACGTGAACGCCTACTTCGACCGCTTCGGCCGCGAGACATACGTCGTCGGCGATGCTGCGCGCCGGGACTCAGATGGCTACATCTGGGTGATCGGACGCATCGACGACGTCGTCAACGTCTCCGGGCACAGGCTCTCGACCGCCGAGGTCGAGTCGGCGATCGTTGCCCATCCCGACGTCGCCGAGGCGGCGGTGATAGGCCAGCACGACGAGGAGAGCGGCCAGGCGATCGTCGCCTTCGTCACGCTGCAGGGCGATCTCGAGGGCGACGAGCGGGAGGTGCAGAGCATCCGCGAGACCGTAGCCGAGCGGATCGGCAAGCTCGCGCGGCCGAAGCGGATCATCTGGACCGACGATCTGCCGAAGACCCGCTCAGGCAAGATCATGCGCCGGCTGCTGCGCGACATCGCCGAGGGTCGCGAGCTCGGCGACGTGACGACGCTGCGCGACCCGGAGGTGACCGCAAAGCTGGAAGCGCGCGTGACCGAGCTGAGGGCGCAGGAAGACTAGGCGTAGGCGCATGTCGCGGGCCGGCGCTCGCTGGTCGGCTCGCGGCTCCCTAGACCTTGCGATGCTGGGCAATCCAGGACCCGTCGGCCTCGCGGCTGAAGTCCTGGAAGAGCCCTGGCGCCTCGGCGAGCATGATCTCCGCGACCTCGTCGAAGACGAGCCGCAGCTCCTCCTCGGCGCCGGCCGCGGTGCGCATCTCGATCACGTGCCGCAGCGTCCTGACGTTTGCGGTCCAGACGATGTCCGTCGAGAGGCCGATCGGCGCGAGCCGGCGCAGCGCGGAGGTGACCTCCTTCTTGACGTGGAAGGGCACGCCCTCCTCCTCGATGCCAAGCTCGCTCGCCGCCTCCCGCTGGAACTCCTCGAGCTGCTCCACGATCGAGAGCACGCGTTGGCGCAGGGGCTCTAGCGCCGGGGGCACGCGGAAGCCGATGTCCGTGAGCCTCACGTAGCGCAGGCTCTCCTGGCTGAACGCGGAGCCGGCCCTGTGCCTCACGAGCTCGTGGGTGAAAGTCCGTGAGACGTTGCGCAGCGCGAACGAGTAGTTCGCGTGCTCGAGCACGCTGCCGTGGGCGCTTCTCAGGATGTTCGCGAAGTACTCGTGCTGGTCGGTCCTGATCTTCGTGACGTTCGGATTGAGGCCCGGCTCCCAGCTGCGGTAGCAGGCTCTGCCGGCGAACTCGACGAGCAGCTCGCCCGAGTTGACCTCCTGCGCCCGAGTCGCTCCCGACGTATGAGCCTCGGCTGGTGCTCGCCCCTTGCGCTGCGTCTCAGCCTCGGCTTGCGCCTCGACCCGGCCCGCCTCGGTGCGCATCCTCAGCCAGGACTCGCCGCCGACGTCGGTGAGGTAGGCGCGCAGACCGTCGAGGTCGACCGCGGGGCGGGCGATGAGGAAGACGGATGGCTTTGTCTCGTGCATCGCGGGTCGCGGATGCTAGGGCGGCGCCCGGACGGCGTGCGGCCAGTGTCGTCCGGCGGCGATCCAGAGCTCGAACAGCGGGTCTACGAGCACGCCGCGGAACGGCCGGCCGTGGTCGCGCAACAGCACGGCCTCGCGCTCCAGTGTCTCGACAGCGCCCTGAACTGCGTCCTTGGTCTCGTTGTAACGGGCGAGGACGGCGACGGAGAATGGTGAGCCCTCGCGGCGGGCGACGACCTCGGCGACCTTCTGCTGGATCGGGGTGAGCGCATCCCAGCGAGCATGCATCTCCTCCTCGGTCACATAGCCGGGTAGGCGCGCCAACGCCCGCTCCCAGGCGGCGGCATCGGCGGCTTGGCTCTCCGGCAGCTCCTCCCACAGCGCGTGCGCGAGGATCATCGCTGCGCGCGGGTGCCCGCGCGCGAGGTCGAGCAGCGGCTGCAACGCCTCTCCGACATCCCGGTTGCTCGCGGCGAAGCGGGTCTCGATGTAGCTGCCGAGCGCCGCGCGGGGCAGGGGGATGAGGCTCATCGGGTCGGCTTGGCGGTAGAAGGGGCTGTCGGGGTGCTCGAACAGCTCGCCGAGCAGGGTGGGCAGTGAGCCGCAGAACAGGTAGCCGACGCTGCTGCCGTGGCGCTGTGTGACGCTGCGGATCACCGCGTCCAGTCCCCCAGGTCGCGGCCGGCCACGGCGGTCGCGCTCGGCGCCGCCGGCGCGCAGCACCTCCTGGAACTCGTCGTAACAAACGATCACTGGCCCTGTGGTGGCGAGCTGTCCGGGGAGGTCGAGCGCGTCGAGCAGGCGCCGCTCGGCGTCCTCCGGGCCGAGCTGCGCGCCGCCGAGCCCCGCGGGAAGTTGCATCCCGCCGCCGCGACGCGCAAGCTTCGCCTTCGCCTTCGCCCAAGCGCCGCTCGCTCCGCTCAGCTCGCGCTCGAACGCCTCCTCGATCCGGCTGCACAGCGTCATCCGGCTCGTCACCCCGTACAGGTCGACCCGCACAGCGAGTGCCCCGTCCTCGCGCGCCCGTGCGAGCGCGGCCTCGGCGAGAGTCGTCTTGCCGTAGCCGCGGGGCGCCGCGAGGCGCACGCGGCCGCCTTCCGCCATCCGCCGGGCCAGCAGCGTCAGCTCCTCCTCGCGGTCGATCAGCTCAGAGACGGTTGCGTGGAAGCGGTGGGTGAACGGGTTCCGCATCAGTAGGCTACAAGACTACCAGAAGGTAGGGATCTAGCCTACAAGCATGGGGCTCGCCTCGATCGCCTTCCTGTCCGCGCCGCTGTAGCGCTTGCGGACGACGGGTGAGCTTTCGAGCCCCGAACGCGATCAGCTCGAGGGCCGCAGCGGCCCATCAGGGTGAGGTGTCGTCAGAGGATCGGCATGCCGACTGACGATCTTCCACCCACCGCTGTCCAGACGAAACGTAGTCGTGACGCGCAGATCGAATGGCGCCAGTTCGTTGCGAGCGCCCACCTTGGTCTCCCAATGCTCCTGCTCGAACAGCGCCACGAGGTCAGCGCCGGAGTAGCACGCGATCGCTTCGAATCGGACAGGCTTACCATCGCGGAAGTTCGACGATGCGAAGTCGAGCGCTTTGGAGACCGCCGTCCAGCCGCGCGACACGCCGCCGAACGGATTCGCCAACAACACATCCTCACTTCGTCCGTAGAGCGCCTTGATCGGCGCCGGATCACCGATCGCAAACGCGTCACACGCCGAGTGGTACTGCTCGATGACCTGCGCGATGTCCATGCTCTGCGCTCCCCTGTTGCGTACCGTACCGGACAGGCGTCCGGCGGGCCAGAGCCGGGTCCGATTCCAGACTCTGGACACTGCGCTCCGGATATCTGCTTGGCGTCTATGGCGTCTGTCTCACGCGGGGACGCTACACCCTCGCGTTTGCGCTGAAAGGACACTGACTATGGCGACCCACCTGCCAGCGTGCTCGTCGGCGAGCTGCTGCGCAAACGAGGCCGAGAGCTGTTCCTGCATCCAGCCCTGCATGTCGTCGTCGCCGGAGGACCAATGGAACGAGACCGAGCACGAGCTGACGCGCAGGCTCGACATCATGCAGAGCACACGACGCCTCACGCCTGACGGACGGCGCGTGCTGGAGCAGGCGACGCGCACCATGATCGACACTCAGGCCGTCGAGATCGTCGGTCCCGAGATGTACGCGGGCTTTGAGAAGGCAGCGCGGCGGCGGGTGCCCCGCGACCCGAAGGACTGGCCCGTAGTGGCCCTCGCGCTCCTGCTTGACGCCGCGATCCTCACTGGAGACAACGACTTCCTCGGCTGCGGCTGCCAACCTGGACCGTTTGAGATCCTGCGAGGCCAACTCGAGGGCTCTGACCCTACATGACCCGCGAGGCGAGAACCCGAAGGCAGACCTTGCGTGGCTGCCGGATGCCAGCGCCGTTCTGGAGTCGCCGCGGCGAGCGGCGGCCCCGAGCTGGGGCGCCACACTGCTATGCAGGCCAGGAGGGGACGACTTGCTCCAGCGGCCCGAGGCCGCAAATAGAAGCAAATCGGGTCCTCCCGCGCGCCCTTGTGCTTTCGCATCTCGTCCAAAGCAGGCACCCGCCGAGGGCTGATAGAGACGCGTGCTCTGCTCACGCAAAGCAGAAATGCGAACCTGCCCGGGCCAGTCCGCGCGAGGCTCCCACAGTTCGGCCTCCGCGACCGCCAAGGCCAAAGCCGAAGCACGTCCCGCAGGTGCTCCTCGACGAAGCGGCCCGTCGCCTGAGTCGCGATCGCGACCCACACTTCCCTCGCCGGGCGCGATGACGTGCAGACGAGAATCGACCAGCCTGCCGAACGAGACTGCGACATTGCGGCCTCGATGATCGAAGGCTTCGGCGAAGATGGGGGCGATCGAGTCGGGCGTCGTCGATGATGCGTTGCACTCGAGCGCGTCGCGGAGCCGGTCGTCGTTATCGGGCAGGAGCCGTCCCGCTCGATGTAGCGCAACGAAGAGCTCGTAGGCGTCCTTGCTGGAGCCCTCCTCGCGCTGCGCGCTGACGCAGAGCCAGAACCGTCCAGCATCGGCCTCCAGCCACGTCGCACCACGCCACCGTCCGTGGCGCAGCCGGTACACCAGGGGACACTCGTTTGACAGGACGCGCTTCTGTCCGCGCGGGGGCCGTGTCCACTGTTCGGATCATAGACAGGTACAGAGGCGTGACTCACTGACCGGGAGAGTTTGACTGTGGTGACTGATCTCGTGGGCTAAACTACGGGCGTGGCCGACTCGGCTCTCTACTTTCCATACATCGAAGTGCCGGAAGATGTCTCGGTGTTGCGGGTCTTGCTGTACTGGGACACCCTTGGCGCGATCACCCCGAACGGGATACGGACCGGGCCATGGACCGACGAACTCGTAAAGGCAGAGCTGGTCAAGCCAATACGTCCCGGAGAGCATGTCAGCTCGTCGATCGTATTGCAAGATCTCGAAGAGTTGCTAGACGCCACGCCAGCGGAACGGTCACCAGCAGCACCGTTCTTCATCCACAAGGAGAAGACTAACTTGGACGTGGTCGAGTTGCTCGATGAACGAGGACTCGTGGCATCCTCTCCCCCCGCGAGTCATCGAGGTCGGTACTCCGGCGACTGGATTGCGGTCGAGGGAAATGCGGCCGCGTTGTATATGGCATATCTCGCGCTTCGTATATCGCAAAAGCATAAGCTCAAAATGGAGCCCATTACAGATCAAGCTCGCTATTTCGAAGCTGTAAGCGGGACGGGGAGTCTCTCGACTATCGCATCACTCGACCATCTGCGAGGAGCGGTACTACGAGGGGTGCTCCCGGCTCCCACCAAGTCGGTCTCGTTGAAGAAGCTGGTCAAGTTCAAGGAAAAGAATCGATCGTTGCTGCAGGCATTGAGGCGTGAGGTCGAGGCTCACGTTGTGACCTGTGCCCAGGAGGGCGATCCCGAATTGCGCAGACGGCTCGCCGAAGGTTTCTCGACGGACCTAGTGGAACGAGCGGAAGAGGCTCGTCGGCGGATGGATGAGAGCCGGTGGCCCACCGCGCAAGGGGTCGTTTGCGGGTTGCTCGAAGGTTCGCCGGGATTCGCGACAGGTCTGGCGATGAAATCGGTCGGCGTTGCGGCAACAGGCGCGGCGCCGATCTTGATCGACTGGATCAAGAGTCGGTCCCCCCGAGTGAACAGTGACATGCCAGCCACGTACGCGGTGCTTGCACATGACCATTTTGACGAAACGGCGACTAGCCGCGCGCGCCGCCCACGGCTCAAGGGGACTCTCGGGCGGCGACTGTAGGGATTAGCATAGGATGACTGAGGGCACCGGGTCTGGCGGAAGAGCGTGTGAGGGGGAACCCTGGGGTCTGTTGGCGGAGGCGAGTCGTGTCGTCATCGGGGCGGGTCGCGGCCGGCCTTCCACGCATCGAAACGCAGGTATGATCGGTGCCGATGAAGCCGGACACGCATATTCACCTGGGCCGCCAACGAAGCTCTAAACCGGTGGGAATATCCTCCAGCGGTCGCCAGGGCATGGACAATGATCGCATGCCACCAATTCCCTACCTAGATATACGCAATGAGCAGATGAGGGCTTTGGCGCATGCGCTTGTCGATGGCGAGGAGCGCCACCTTGTTCTCTACGGCGCACCAGGGTCTGGGAAGACGAGCCTTGCTCGTATGTTCGCTCACCGCTACGAGCATCACTTCACCGGCGGCAGTTACTTCCTCGACGTTTCGCTCTACTCACCGCTGACCATAGCGGTGCTCGGAACCATCAATCCGCGTCGGCCAGGGCTACTCGTGCTGGATGCAGTAGAGCACACGCCAATGGATGCGCTCACCGATTTCTTTGGCTTTCTTGCCGGGAACTATCCGCAGACACGACTCCTGATGACCTCCCGCGTCAAGCTCTTACCGACTCCGCAGACGACGGCGGTCGAGATGCCGCCGCTGACAGTCGCACAGGTTCTTGAACTGCTGCGCGCCGGCTTTAGCGGCGATCCTGGCCGACTCGACGTATTGGTCGATCGGCTCGCCGGCAACGCGGCTGCCGTGGGGCTGATCTCCCAGCGCCTCGCTGCTGGGATGCCACCCGAGCGCATTCTAGAATGGATCGAAGACCGCGCGCTGCCCGTGGCGAGAGATGCTACCGGCAAACCGCTAGGCGAGCAGGCTTCGCAGCGCCGCGAGTTCGACATTGCCATGACCGAGGTCAGCGACGAGCTGATCCAGCACCTCGTCGACCATCCCGAGCTGCTCTACGAGCTCGATCCCAGGAAGTTCGAGCAGCTCGTCGCGGAGCTCTACCGTCGCCGAGGATATGAGGCAACGCTGACCCCCGCCTCCGGTGACCAGGGGGTCGATGTCTACGTCGTCTCGCGCGATGGCATCGGCGAGACGCTCTGGGTCGTCCAGGCAAAGCGCTGGGCGGCTCACCGCAGGGTGGGCGCGGGCGTGGTTCGCGAACTCTACGGAACCATCGACATGGCGAACGCGAGCGCCGGCATCCTGCTGACCACGTCCTTCTTCGAGCCCGGTGCTCGCGCGATCGAGCGAGACCTGCGCTACCGCGTCAAGCTTGAGGACTATCTCAGCCTGCAGCAGATGCTGCGCGAGCCCGTCAACCGTAAGGGATAATGTGCGCACCGGCCATGAATGCATGTCCGGACACGATCACAGCTCGATCGTGGGCCTGTCCACCTCCACCACTTGGGATCGGAAAGCGCATGCAGCGCTTGGAGGATGCGCTTGCTTGCAAGGTGCCAGCTATGCCCCCCGCCAACGCTGATCGCGAACGCAATCGCCCCACGCGGTCATGGCCGGCTTACATACGCGACGATCCTGGGTACGCTCATTGGCATGTCGGTAGCTGCCTGGTCGCCAGCGGCCGACGGCCGGTACTCTTTGTGATCGAGTAGCCAATCGCCTGACTGGACGACGGGACCCTGAGGGGCACCCCGTTTACGATCATTGTTACTGAGCTGTTGCCAAGAGTGATCGCAAAGCGCTTGGCGCGGTACACCTGGGTTGTGGAACCGGGCTGCAGTATTTTGCCTGGGATCAACTTGCGTCCGTTATCGCCAATCAGGCAAACGTATGCGTCGGTGGAGGCGCGCAGCGACAGGGTGACATCTGCGGCCGGAGATTTGGTGCGAGGCGAGGGTGGTGCTTCGTCTTGAGAAGACGGCATTGACTCTTTGAGAGGCTTCTCGGTGGCGCTAGTGCCAGATTTTTTAAGGGCGATATGCGGAGAGCTTGCGTTGGTAGATGGTCGCGTGCTTGAGGAGTTAGAGTGGAGAATGTGTTCCAACGCGAGTACGACACCTCCTATCGCCAGAATGGCGGCTGCAAATGCCCCGACCGCGAGGACTCCGCGGTTGAATCCGGTAAGCAAAGCCCAGATCTGGACACGCAAGCTCGTGATGCGGCTGGTCTGTGCTGGTTTTGGGAGTGGTACCGCAGGAGGTTTGCGATCAGCGTTTGGGCTGCCAGATGAGGGCTCGTTCTTAGGGTCGGTCATCGTGGGTTAGTTTCGTGCTACCTCGACAGTCCGCGCTCGGAGCGCGGCCAAATGTGCGCTCCCACCTCGAGGCGATCGGCGAGCGGACGTTGGCGGGGGGTCATCTTAGATCCTACGCCAGCGCTCACTTCTGCTCCGTGCGAAAGGGAGGCACCCGGCGAGCGGCGGCGATACTTTCGCGTTGACGAGCGGTGGTGGTCTCGGCGACGCTCTGCGCGTTGCCGTTTCGGCAGGGCGAAGCGGGAGCCCCAAGTCGGCCCCCGCATTCGCTGACTGGTCTTTTCAGAACTGTAGGCCGGCGCTGGCGGGCATCATCGGCGCTCGGCGTGAGCTCACGGCCGCGATGATCTCCTCTGTGTCGATTCCCTGTAGGTAGATGGAGGTCGTCCCGAGGTTGACGTGCCCGAGCTGGCGCTGGATGATGTTCAGCGGCACTCCTTCGCGTGCGAGCTCGACCGCGTGGGCATGGCGTAGCTGGTGCGGAGCGAACCGCCGCCGAACCCCGGCTTGCGCAGCGAGGCGACGAAGCTCGCTGCGTACCGCAGCACTCGACCACGGCCGGCCGCATGTCGGTCCGTCGATCACGCAGAACATCGGCCCAACCGGCAGCTCGACGCGCACGGTGAGCCAGGGCCGCATCTGCTCCCAGCCCCAAGCATCCATCCCGATCTCGCGGCGCCGCCCGCCCTTGCCATTGCGCACAAGCAGCGAGCTACGTTGCGGGTCCAGGTCGCGTTCGCTCAGAGCGAGCGCCTCCTGAATACGCAGCCCGCCACGCCAGAGCACGACTATCAGCGCACGCAGACGAGCGCCGTGGCGGCTGGTGCCGGCCTCGCGCATCACCGCGATGATCTCCTGCACCGCGGGCGGGTCGGCCGGGTAGCGTAGCCCCTTATTGCGAGGCGGTCGTCCAGCGTGGTAGCCGGGCATCGCCGCTGGCGAGCGCCGACGCCCAGCAGAATCAAGGAGAGTCGAGACGGTCATGGGAATCCTCCTCCCATCGCGGATCGATAGACCCCACTGCTCTACCAGCTCCCTCGCGAGGCCCAGGCGCCTCAGGAGGCCACGTCAGCGGTGCGATGGACGCTATCTATCGCTTCCGGGCTGGCTTGTCCTGGGGCGGACTGAAGCCAATCGGGCGCTTGGGCTTCGCGGGCGGCGAGATCAACTGACGCAGCGCCTTGAAGATCGCGTCGAGCTGTTCGTCGTGGCGGCCGAGCTTGGTCGTGGTCTCGCGCTCGAGGTCATCCAGTCGCCGCTCGAACGCCGCGTAGGAGGCGGCAACGCGCCGCAGCTCGACGAACGCACGCATGATCGCGATATTGACGGCGACCGCGCGCTCGCTACGGAGCACGCTCGAAAGCATCGCTACGCCTTGCTCTGTGAACACGTACGGCGCGTAGCGGCGTCCGCCGCGTCCGGCGTTTGACATCACAGATTGTGATCTCAAAGCGGCAGCCTCGTCCTTGCTGAGCCGGAACATGAAGTCTGGGGGGAATCGCTCGCGATTGCGCGCGACCTGCTGGACCAAGCTGCGAGTTTCGACGCCGTACAGGCGAGCGAGGTCTTCGTCGAGCATCACGTGGCGGTCGCGAACGAGGAGGATGTGCTGCTTGATAGCCGGGATCGGGATCAGCTCCACCGAGCTCGGCTGCTTGGACCGGTCCGCCATCGCCGGCAGGGTGCCACAGGCAGCGGACACGCTCCTGGTCTTTGAGATCACAGATTGCGATCTCAAAGCACCTCGCCCATCGGGGCGTGCGGCTTTTGAGGACTCCAGATGCGAACTGGCGTCGGATGCTCCCCGATGCGGAAGCAGGCGCCCTGTAAGCGCCAGCTACGCGGCTCTCGTCCCAAGCAGGCATCTCAGACCTTGGTCTCCCCGCGCTCGCTCGCGTGTGGAAGCAGCGGTCGGGGGCATCAGGATGCACTGCAAGGGATCACTGATCTACCGGCGATTAATCAAGGCGAGAACCCTAAGCGTCATTACCACCCTGGCGACCGGTACGGTGGTGCTTAGCGCAACATTTCTGGATAAATTCTATACAGGCCATGAACTCCCATTGCTTGAAGCTTCGTGGATCCTCCTCGGGTTGTCGGTCGTGGCCGGCCTTGTTGGGATTGGTGACTACGTCAGCCAGTTTGCCGAGTCGACGTTGAAGGTATGGTGCACCACGATTGAGTTCGCGAGCTTCTTTCAATAGCTACTTATGGTCGCTGGCGTCGTCCTTTTCGCGATGATCGTTGTCGCAAACGTGAGTGGACATCCAGGAGTCGAAGTGGCAAGCGCCAAAGCGAGTCTCCAATACGGACAGGCCAAAGCCACGATCGTGTGTCCGGCCAGCACGTCGACTGGCTGTTCGGACGCAGTCGCCTTCGGGTTGCGACGGCCGCAAGGTAGCAAAAGCATTTCCCTTGGGACGGCAGCATTTGCGACGGAGCACCCCGGCGTGCTCACCGTATCGGCGCCTCTCGTGGTTGCGCGACGCTTGCGACGGAGACTAAGACGCGCCAAACCCGAAATCGTAGTTCGCGCACAAAGCCACCACGGCGGTGCGCAGACCGTTACGAGGGAATTTGCTGCGGTCATGGCTCACAGCAGTGGTGAATGACCAGCGACCTCGCGGCGGACGCCGGCTGACCCGAGCGGGAAAAGCTAAGCGCTGGGCCGCGGCAGCCGAGTCTGCGCCGGCTCATCTGTGCGGCGTCACCCGCGCCTCATGGTGGCTCCTCAGAGGTCTAGGTGCCCATACCAATCTGTGGCTACACCGAGGACGTTGACTGGATCGATGAGCTTGCCGGTGACGCCTCGCTTTGAGGGTGCTTTACGAAGCGGTGGCGGGCGGGACCACGTACCGCCTGAGGTCTACCACACCGGCGATCCCTGAATGGCGCCTCGGCCTCACACCGCCCGGCGGGGAGGGCGGATCAGGGTGAACCCGAGCCACCGTGCGAACACCAGTGTCGCCAAGTGACGAGAGGTCGTCAAGCGACCAGAGGTTGTCATCAGTCCCGAACTGATGCCATTTGACCCCAACGATGATAGGCGTCTCCTCCGCGTACGCCTCAGGCTTTGGGTACCGGTCGTCAGGACGTACACCCCCCTCCAACCGCAGCTCCGAAGTGGCGTCACCTTCAGTCGCACGAAGCATCAGCTCAACGGTGCATTCCAACTCCCGGTAGAACCGTTTCCGCATGACCTCGCGCATGTTGCGCGCGTCGTGGACGTAGACGGCCCATCCGCAGAAATCGATCGGCTCGTCACCGAGTGGAATGATGACCTCAGGCTCTCCTCCTGACCGAGGAGGGCCAAGGGCCGGGGATGCGCATCGGATGCCCGCCACTCCAAGGGCTTGTCTGCTGCCTTGAATTGCGACGGCGAGTGCGAGCGCAGCCTCCATCTCCGGCCGTCGGCGCGAACGTATTAAGGAGACCGCCGCGTCCCATTGGCTCGGGTAGGTTAGCTTCATATTCGTACTCCCAAGAAAACGCTGTACCGGATTCAATAGCCTCATTTGCTCGGGCACCACTTCATCGCTCGTTGGGTCGAGGGAGTCTCGCGCTTCTGCCAAGCCACAGAGAGCGGCATTTCGCGCCTGAATCCATGCCTTTTCGGCAGCATCGGGCTCTTGGCTCAATAGCCAGGTGATTCCGAGGTGCCACTCGGCTGAGGCACGCTTTATGGCGCTCGGCGCACCAACGGAGGCCTCGATAAACTGCTCTCGAGCTCCCCGGACAAGGGCCTCGCGATGCGATCGCTCGCGACACACCGAGAGCGCATCCTCAAGCATGCGCAGTCCGGCGCGGAGGTGTTGCTCAAACAGAACAGCATCGACCTTTTCCTCGACGCGCTCGATCATCCTGAGCGTCTGGTCTTGCCCGACCAGCGCCGCCTGGAGAAGTTGAAGACTGACCGCGGCCCACTCTTCCTCAGACGGCGCTTGGCCCGCGGCGATGGAGGTGAGAATCCTCTGAAAACCGCTGGTTGCGAGGATCGCCGCAAGTTGGATCATATTTGCGCGCTTGTCTAGCTGTCTGGCGACTTAGAGGCTACCGGAACCAACGATCCTGGCCTGACAAGGGCGTCAGGCCGACGTGCGGGACAATGCGAGATCGACCCTGGACAGTGTGCTCAGGAAGTGTAGAGCAAGCGTGGTGGCGAGAGTCCCTCCCGCGCCTGCATCGGACGACCGCCGGTCGTCAGTGAGGCTGGTTGCAATGCTCCCGCACTGGCCTCGGGGCCGACAGCACACGTGACTCGTCGTTGTCCGATGCGAGAGGTGTCGGATTCGACTCACCTACGCCCGTTTGGCGCCGAACGCTATTTCCTGCCATAGGAAACGATTCCGAATGAAACAACTCGCGTTCGGGGAAAACACGCCCGACCAGGCTATCTCGTGATAACATCGCGGTGACGCGACGAAGGGGCGCTCGGGGGCGCGAAGTCCTTAGGGCGTCTGTCACGAGAGGAGGGACGGCAGATGCGCATTCGTGGGACGGTCATGACCGCCACGAGATTGTGGTGGCTGCTGGCGGGAGCGCTGGCGCTGTTCGCGCTCGCCGCCGCACCGGCCGGCTCGTGGGCGAGCACGCCCACCCCGCCCTTTACGCACTGCCCGGATGTTGGGCTGGACACGCATGGCTGTGACACCTTGATCGTCGTAAATGCGGATCGCACCGTTGCGGTCCTCAGCGACCCGAGCCAGGGGCCGTACGACGGAGCCGACGACACGCTGATCGGTATCCAAAACGACTCGTCGGCCCCCGTGACGGCGATCACCGCCTACGGTCCCTCGGGGCTGTTCGCGTTCGACGGCGACGGGATCTGCAGGGAGGGGTTCTCAGGAGACGGCTATTGCTCCTCGAATCCCCCGCCGGCAACCGGATACGAGGGTCCGGGAGTGAGTTTTGTAGTCGATCCCACGACGTCGGCGGACGGTGAAATCGACTTTGAAGGGCCGGGCATTGGCGCGGGTGAGTCGCGATACTTCTCGCTGGAGGGCGCGGTGACGTCGGCAACATTGACCGTGCGCGTCGGGCACTTCTTGCAACCGGAGTTCAAGTGCCAGAGCGAAGCGCCCATGACCGCGGTCCCTCCAGTGTCCGCGACGCCGCAGCCGCTTGGCTCTTATGAACCCGAACACGCGTCGACGCGCGCTGGCGGCCTTCCGTGGAGCCCCTTGCACACGAATGGCAATCAGATCGTCGATGAACGTGGGGAACCCGTTCGCTTGGCTGCGGTGAATTGGTATGGCGCAGAGTCGGCCGACTTCGTGCCGATGGGACTTGACAAGCAGCCGGTGGATGCCATCGCGGCGGAGATCCGAGCGATGGGCTTTAACGCCGTGCGCCTGCCGTGGTCTAACGAGCTGGTCGAGTGCAACCCGCGGGTCGCCCCGAAGCTGGTCAACGCAAACCAGCAACTGGCTAACCAGCCTGCCATGACCGTGTTCGATCGAGTCGTGAACGCGCTGGCGAAGACGGGTTTGATGGTGATCTTGGACAACCATTTGACCGACGCCGGTTGGTGCTGCAGCACATCGGACAACAACGACTTGTGGTGGCGCAGTAACGAAGACCCCGTCGACTTCGAAGCCGGCGAAGCGCATTGGGTGGCCGATTGGACGACGATGGTGCGGCGCTACGAAGACCAGCCGGCCGTGATCGGCGTCGATCTCCGCAACGAGCCGCGCGGGTCGGCCTATTGGGGCGGGACACGCGACGGGCTGCCCGACGGCGTCGTCGCCGACAGCTCGCAGGCGAACCCCAACACGGGGCAAGCGTGCCCGGTGCCCGGCTCGGTGGAAGCCTGTGACTGGCGCTGGGCGGCGCAGCGCGAGGGAGACTTCATCGACCAGTTGCGCCCGGGCCAGCTGATATTCGTCGAGGGCACGAGCTACGCGACCGACCTCACCGGCGCATACACGTCGCCCGTCGCCCTCGCCGAACCGGACGAGTTGGTGTACTCGCCCCACGTGTACAGCAACTCCGATTACTGCAACGCCAACTCGTCCTCGCAGTGCCCGCTTGGCTCCACGTGGGAGGGAGGCGCGAGCGGGGGCAGTCCGCCGCCGTGCAGGCTCGGCCCCATCGGGTTCCCGTGCACGCCGTTCACCACGTTTGACTTCTTGGCCAACTGGAAGGACGTCGGTCGCGCTTTGGACAGCCAATGGGGTTTCTTGGCCAAGTCAGGTGACGACACGGGCACGGTGACGCCGGTTTGGCTGGGAGAGTTTGGCACCAGCGCTTGGGTCGGCCCCGACAGGCCCGAGCAGCTCGTGCCCAATACCGACCAACATCGGTGGTTCGCCAAGCTGGTGAGCTATCTCGAAGAACGCCACTTCGGCTGGTCGTATTGGGCGCTGAACGGCACGATGTCGGACAGCGGCCCGGTAACCGTGGTCAAGCCCCCTCGTGCATTCGACGCGCCCGAGAGCTACGGCGTGCTGAACGAGCAGTGGGCAATACCGGGCAGCGCCCAGCACAGCTTGTTGAGCTACCTGGAACCGATCCAGCAGTGAAATGGCGGCGGCGAAACGCCCTGCCACCCCGTCAGTCGCTCGCGGCCGCGGCCATCTCACCCGCCTAACCCTTCGGTCGCGAAGGCCTTGCAGGATCGTTTCGGGGTCTCAGAGCGCCGTGCCTGCCGCGTGGTCGGCCAGCATCGCTCCACGCAACGCAAGCCAAGACGGCCGGCAAGCAGCGAGGATCAGCGCCTGGCCGCTCGTTTGCGCCAGATCGCCGGGGAGCACCCCCGCTGGGGCTGGAAGAGAGCCCATCAGATCCTGCTGCGAGAGGGCTGGAAGGTCAACCACAAGCGCACCCGCCGGATATGGCGCCAGGAGGGCCTGCGACGGCCCGTGAGGACACGCAAGCGCCGACGGATAGCCATGGGTCAGAAGCAGCGGCTGCGTGCTGAGCGGCCCGGCCATGTGTGGGCGATCGACTTCATCTTCGATGAGACCAGCAACCGCCGCCGACTGAAGATCGCCACCATCGTTGACGAGTTCACCCGCGAGGCGCTGGCGATCAGGGTCGACCGGACGACCACGGCAACCAGTCCGTCGGCGGTGCACGAGGACCTCGTCCTCACCCGCGGCGCCCCCGAACACTTGCGGGCAGACAACGGACCCGAGATGATCGCCTGGGCGCTGCAGGGTCCTGGGCGTGTCGGCGTCCGCTTACTACCAGCGCGCCACGGGGCAGCGCTCGGCTCGAAGCCTCCAGGACGAGCGGCTTCTGCAGCGCATCAGAGAGGTGCATGAGGCCAACTACTGCGCTTACGGCTACCGGCGCACCTGGAAGGCCCTGCAGAGGCTCGGAGAGAGCGCTCCACGCTGCCAGGTGCAGCGGCTGATGCGACAGGCCGGCATCCAGGGCGCCAAGCGTCGCGGGAAGCCGTGGCGGACCACCCAGCCCGACCCGCTCGCGCACCGCCGCCCCGATCTGGTGCAGCGAGACTTCAACGCGCAGCGGCCAAACGAGCTGTGGGTCGCCGACTTCTCCTATCTACGCTGCTGGGAGGGCGTCGTGTTCTTCAGCTTCGTGATCGACGTGTTCAGTCGCAAGGTCGTCGGCTGGCAGTTCGCCAGCCACATGCGCACCACGCTCGTGCTCGACGCGCTGCGAATGGCACTAAGCACTCGCGAGCGAGTGCAGGAGGTCCGGCTGATTCACCATTCCGACAGGGGCTCGCAATACGTGTCGGCTGACTACACACAGACTCTCACCGACCATGATGTGCTCGCTTCGGTTGGCAGCACCGGCGATGCCTACGACAACTCGATGGCGGAGAGCTTCCTCGACAGCTTCAAGACCGAGCTGATCGCCGATCGCGTCTGGCGCACCCGCTCACAGCTCGAGCTGGCGATCGTTGAGTACATCAGCTGGTTCAACAACACGAAAACCTCGACGACCGGCCGCCAGCCGAGATCGAGGACCTCTACGCTGCCAAAGAGCAGACCACGCACACCCACAAGATGAAGAGCAAAACCTACTAACCCGCTCTCCGCCAAACCCGGTCTGGCTCAAGCTGCGAAAGCCGGGTCGCGCCTTGGTTGGCCGCTCCTTTCCGCCGAGAGCAGAAAACGATCCGGGTCTAGTTGTGTGCTACCCATACTGTCTCTGCGTGACCCGAGTCGACACTATTGTCGGTCCACACACTGAATGTCGTCCCATTGCTGTCCTCCGCGACACCGTTGTAGTCGCCGAACCGGCACGCAAAGGATCCACAGAACGGCGACAGAAACGTCAGCTCGGTTGACGGGCTTGCAGGTGCTTGCTGTGGGCTAAGCACGCTTGTCGCCGGTCCAGTGGTCCGAGCCAGTTGATACAGCAACCCTGACCCGTTGATCCCCGAGTTCGCGTAGAAGCCGTAGATGACCTTCCCGTCAGTTCCCCAGGCCAGCGATGGCTGCGTGGCTGCGCTCTGCACCGTACTCGCCGCGCCCCAGCCACCGCCGGAGTTCACCGTCTGCTGAATATTGTCGGCGCCGGCTGGGTTATCCTCCCAGACCGCGATGACGCGACCGTCGCCTGACGGGGATGCCTGGATGTAGACACGCTTGCCCGGATGGAAGACCTTGCCGGTGTTCGTGTCACTGCCGCGCTTTGCGCCGAGCGAGGTAACATTGGTGAAGCTGGCTGCACCATTGTCGGAATAGGCGGCAAACGCCTGGTTGACCGATGGGTCGGGCTGGTTCTTGGACCCGTACGGCGCGCCGTCCCACCACGCTGCCCACACCCTTCCCGATGGTGCTACCGATAGCGTGCACCCCTGAGGGGTCTGCTGGTGGGTTCCAGCGCTGGCGCTCGATCGGTTGACGATGTACGGCAACGGACCACCAGGAGGAGCGTTGATGCCGAGCTTGGCGACCCGCACACCGGTCCCGTCCCCGGCGAAAAATGTATAGCACATGTACACGCTGCCGCCGTTTGGGTCCGCTGCGAGATACTCCTGGTCCGGACTGGCGGCGCCTCTGCTGCCATGCACAAGAATACTCGATGGGCCGAACGTTAGTCCTTTGGAGCTGTCGGAACCGATGGCGGCGTACACCTGGGAGGCCACGCCGGTGCCGTCATCGTCCGCATTGGCCATGCAGCCGAAGAACAGCGTACCGTTCGGCATAAACGCTAGCGACGGATCGCCCGCGCCGCTGACATGTGGCGCGTTCGGCAGTGCGAGGTCGTTCATCCCCGACCAGTGCAGGCCGCCGTCTGAACTCGTTACATATGAGCAATGCAAAGACTGCGTGCCGGTGACGGCGTTGCGGGTCGCGTGGTTGAACGCAACGACGATATTGTTCGCGTTGGTAGGGTTGACCGCGACCACAGGCTCGGCTGCTCCTTCACCAACCAACTGGGTGGCTAGCCCTGGGGTCGGGGAGATATCAAACGGCGGGACCGTCGACAGGGCTTCCTCAAGCGAGAAATATGTGTGGGCGCCAGGAGCCAGGGGCGGGTTGAATGTGACCAAGCCGTCGGAAGGGCCGCTGACGGTGAACGACACCCCGGGACCGGCGTAGCCGGTCGAGTCGAACGGGCAGCCGCTCACCGTTCCGAACTGGCACAGGCCGTCGCCGTCAAACGAGAACAGCGCCTTGCCTGTCTGCGAGGACACGGGCAACGACGAGACTGGGGAGGAAGAGTCGTTCTGTACTCCGATGAGCGTGTCCTCAATACCATCAAACGGCCCCTGTGTCGGGTCGCCCGCCACCGATGGCGTGCCCGACGGGTCAATGTAAATCAGTAGAGCGCAGCTCGTGTCGGCACCGATGGCCGGGCACTGCGGAAACGGCGCCACTGGCACCGCTGCGCCCGCGCTCTGCGTTACGGCCCCGACCATCGCGACGCTTAGCGCGACGACCATCACCAGTCTTTGCAAGCTAACCCCCTTGATTGTATCCCGTACCCTAGTCAGGTAGACAGAACTGTACCGCATTCAGAAGTCCGGCGTCGACAGCAACGGGACCGGGCGGCGCTCTGGCACGGGCCGAGATACGCTTGGGAATCACCGGCAGGCGTCCGAGGGCGCGGTGGGGCCTGTCCTCGCCGGGCAGCGCTCCCCGGGCCGTCGCGCGTCGCGGGCGTGCCTGCTCTGCGCGAAAGGAGGCGCGCCCGAGTAGCGAGAGAGACGCCTGCTCCGGACGACAAGCAGCGCTACGCCGCCGCTGACCTCGGGACATGGGCTGAATCGAGCTGATTGGCGCCCGTCATGAGCCTGCCGATTCGCGCGCGCCAGGAGCGACAGGCACACGCGCCGTCCGTGTGTCCCGAGATATCCAGCGCTGGAACCCTCAAACGCCAGGTTCGTCCAGCGTCCGGTCCTCTCCACCGCTTGGCCGCCGCGCTTGCGAGCGAGTGCTGTCGGCCGCGACCTGGTGGCTAAGCTGCGCGAGATGTCAGAGACTGCGAAGGATCTGGAAGACCGCGAGCTGCAGGAGACCGCCTGGGACCTCGCGCCGCTGCTCGACGGCGAGGAGGGCGCCGCGGCGGTGAAGGCGCGCCTCGCCGAGGCGCTCGAGCGGGCACAGGGCTTCGCCGAGCGACATGCGGGCAAGCTCTCGCAGCTGGACGGCGCTGGGCTGGTCGAGGCGATGGAGGAGCTCGCTGCGATCAACGATCTCGCCGGAAGGGCCGGCGGCTATGCGGCGCTGCGCTTCTCCGCCGACACCTCCGACCCTGACAACGGCGCGCTGTTGCAGCTCGTCCAGGAGCGCGAGACGGAGATCGAGACGACGCTGCTGTTCTTCGAGCTCGAATGGGCGGCGCTGGAGGAGGAGCGCGCGCAGGAGCTGCTCGCCACCGAGGGCCTCGACTTCTGCGCGCACCACCTGCGGCGGGTGCGCCGCTACCGCGATCACATGCTCTCCGAGCCCGAGGAGCGGATCCTCGCCGAGAAGGCGCTGACCGGAGCGAGCGCGTGGGGGCGGCTCTTCGAGGAGCTCACCTCCGCGATCGAGGTGGAGCTTCCGGACGCGGACGGCGAGACGGTCGCGACCGACGGCGGGGCGACGACGGCGCGCCGAGCGGCCACCGCGACCGATGGCGCACCGGCCGCCGCCGGCGACGCGGCCGCGCCGGCGCGCGTGCCGCTCGACGTCGCGCTCAGCAGGCTCACCTCGCCCGACCGCGAGCAGCGGCGCGGCGCGGCGGAGGCGGTGACGGCGGCGCTCCAGCCCGGCCTGCGCACGCGCGCATTCCTGTTCAACACGCTGCTCGCGGACAAGGCGCTCGACGACCGCCTGCGTCGGTATCCGAGCTGGCTTGCGGCGCGCAACCTCGCAAACGAGGTCGACGATCACGCGGTCGCGGCGCTGATCGAGGCGGTCCGCGGCCGCTACGAGCTCGCGCGCCGCTGGTATCGCCTGAAGGCGAAGCTGCTTCGCCTCGATCGGCTCGCGGACTACGACCGCATGGCCGCGGTGACGCAGGACGAGGCGATCTTCAGCTACCGCGAGGCGCGCGAGATCGTGCTCGACTGCTATGCGTCCTTCTCGCCGCGCCTCGGAGAGGTCGCGCGCGGCTTCTTCGAGGGAGCCTGGATCGACGCCCCGGTGCGGCCGGGCAAGCGGGGAGGGGCCTTCTGCGCGGCGGCGGTGCCCTCGGTGCACCCCTACGTGCTGCTGAACTACACCGCCCGCCGGCGCGACGTGCTGACGCTCGCGCACGAGCTCGGCCACGGCGTGCACTTCGCGCTCGCCGCAGCCCAGGGGCCCTTCCACCAGCACACGCCGTTGACGCTCGCCGAGACCGCGTCGGTCTTCGGCGAGACGCTCGTGTTCGGCCGCCTGCTCGATCAGGACAGCTCGCCACAGTCGCGGCTCGCGCTGCTCGCCGAGAACATCGAGGGAGCGATCGCGACCGTGTTCAGGCAGGTCGCGATGAACCGCTTCGAGCACTCGGTTCACACCGAGCGCCGCGAGCAGGGAGAGATATCGGTGCAGCGCTTCGGCGAGCTCTGGGAGCAGAGCCAGGCAGAGATGCTCGGCGACTCGGTGCAGATCACCGACGGCTACCGCAGCTGGTGGTCCTACATCCCGCACTTCATCGGCACGCCCGGCTACGTCTACGCCTACGCCTACGGCCAGCTGCTCGCGCTCTCGGTCTACCACCGCTACGAGCAGCTCGGCGAGGAGCTCGTGCCGCGCTACCTGCGGCTGCTGGAAGCGGGCGGCTCCCGCAGCCCGGAGGAGCTTGGCGAGATCGTCGGCGTCGACCTCGCCGACCCAGGCTTCTGGGACGCCGGCCTCGACCTGCTGCAGCGGCGGCTGGGCGAGGCCGAAGCGGCCGCGAAGGCGAGCGGGGCCTGACCCCGCTCAGATCATGGTCCAACGACGCGATCCTGCGCTCTATGCGGGAGCGCGATCGTACGATGCTCGGCGCGTCAGAGATGCAAGCGACCTGCGCAAAGCTCCACCGGCGGGGCGGACGGGGAGCCATCCGCGCCGCGTTCACCCTCGGCGCGCTGCTCGTCGCCTGCCTTGCGCTGCCATCGATCCCACGCGCAGGCGCGATCGTCACGAGCGACCTGAGCAGCTTCGAACCGCTCACGCCCTGGCACAAACCGCTGCTGACGCTGCCGCGCCCGCGCCCGGTCGACTACCTCGGCCTCGCCGAAGCCGGAGTCGGCAAGGGCGATCGCTGGCGGCTCGGCGGCTGGTACTGCGAGTACCTCGGCTGCAGCAGCGGCCCCTATCCGCTGCTGACGATCTGGGGCGAGGTGCCGATGTTCGAGACCGCGGACGCGCTGCAGCTCGCCGCTCCGAGCGGCGCCCACCGTCGCCTGGTCGAAAAGTTCGGCCTCGCCTCCGAGCACTACTGGGACAGGGCGCTCGGCGGCTACGCGCCCTATCCCGGTGACCGCGAAGGCAACGTCGAGGCATTCTTCGACGACAACGGCTGGCTCGGGATCGCCTTCGCCAACGCCTACGCCGCGACCCACGAAGCTCGCTGGCTGCGCGACGCCCAGCGCGCGTTCGGCTTCATCTCCGCACACGGCTGGGACTCCGCCGGCGGAGGCGGGATGTGGTGGAACACGACGCACCCCTACCACTCCGGCCCCGCGCTCGCCTCCGACGCCCTGCTCGGGATGCTGCTCTACGCCGACGACCACGAAAGCTCGCAGCTGACCGACGCGAAGGCATACGTGGACTGGGCGAACGTCGCCGACAACCACGACGAACGCCAGCTCTACCTCGAGCAGCCGAACAGGCCCGAATCGGTGAACGACTACGTCCAGGCGCCGCTCGTCTACGCCCAGCAGCTGCTCTGCGAAGACGGCGCGGGCGAGGAATACTGCGTTCACGCCGGCCGGGTGGCGGCGACGATGGCCGAGCAGAACGTGAACGCGTCGGGCTACAAATACAACTACGGCCCCCAGTACGACGCGATCTTCATGCAGTGGATGATGGCCTACGGCAAGGCGACTGGGCAGCGATACTGGGCAAGGCTCGCCGAAGTGAACGCCGGCGCCGCGGCCGCGCACGCAAGCGACGGCGAAGGGCTGTGGCTCTCGAGCTGGTGGGGCGGCCCGATCACCGATCCCCAAACGCACCCTGGGATGTTCCGCACCTCTGCCGCGACGACGAGCCTGTTCGCGTGGACGGCCTACTACGCCGAAGCGGGCGCCTCGACGGCAAGCAGCGTGCAGCCGAGCGTGACCAGCCGTCGCGTCTCCGTCCACCACGGCGGGCGTGGCCACCATCGGCGCGGACACCACCGCGCTCGCCGCCGCCGTCGGCATTGAGGGCTCAGAAGAGGCCGAGCCCGCGCGCGACGTGGCGCACGAGGTCGAAGAGCGGCTGCGGCACGATCCCGAAGAACAGCGTCGCCGCGCCGGCCAGCACCGCGACGAGCACGACCTCGGGCTGTGTGTCGAGCTCCGGGGAGCCGCCCGCGATCGCCGGCAGCGGCCCGCGCTCGGACGCCGGCTCCAGGGCACGCCCGTCGGCGTCGGTCTCCGGCGCCTCGCGCATCCACATCGCCGCGACGACGGGCAGGTAGTAGGCGAGCGAGATCATCGAGCCGACGACGATCGCGACCCCGAGCCAGGCGTAGCCGCCGGAGACGGCCGCGTCGATCAGGTAGAACTTGCCGACGAAGCCCGCCGTCGCTGGGATTCCTGCGAGGCCGAGCATCGAGAGCGTGAGCGGCCAGGCGAGCAGCGGGCGGCGGCGGCCGAGCCCGGCGATCGCCTGCATGCTGTCCCCAAGTCCCGTTTCGCGCTCGCGCGCGACGATCACCGCGAAGGCGGCGAGGTTCATCATCAGGTAGACGAGCAGGTAGAGCACGGTCGCCCTCACGCCGAGCGAGGAGCTGACGACGATCCCCGCGAGCATGTAGCCCGCCTGCGCGACCGAGGAGTAGGCGAGCATCCGCTTCAGCGAGCTCTGGCCGAGCGCGCCGACGTTGCCGACGATGATCGTGACCGTCGCGAGGACCGCGAGCGCCGGCGCCCAGGAGCTGCTCGCTTCGACCAGGGCGACGTCGAAGAAGCGCAGGAAAGCGCCGAGCGCCCCGACCTTCGTCGCGACTGCCATGAACGCGGTGATCGGCGTCGGCGCGCCCTCGTAGACGTCGGGCGTCCACTGGTGGAACGGGGCGACCGAGCTCTTGAAGCAGAAGCCCGCGGCGCAGAGCGCGATCCCGCCGAGCAGCATCGCATCGCCGGCGAGCGATCGCGAGGAGATCGCGGCGGCGATCTGCCCGAAGCCGGTCGATCCGGTCGCGCCGTAGACGAGGGCGAGCCCATAGAGCAGCGTCGCCGAGCCGACCGAGCCGATGATCAGGTACTTGAGGCCCGACTCGAGCGAGCGCTCGCGTCTCATTTCGGTCGCGCAGAGCACGTAGAGCGGGATCGAGAGCAGCTCGAGCCCGATGAACAGGGCGATCGTGTTCTGGGCGGAGGCGAGCAGCGACATGCCGCCGATTGAGCTGAGCAGCAGCGCGTGCAGCTCTCCGTGGGCCGCTTCGTGGCTCGCCCGGGAGCGCCAGGCGAGCAGCACGGTCGCCCCGCCGGCGGCGATGAGGGCGAGGTCGAGCACGAGCGCGAGGCTGTCGAGCCGCAGCGCGCCGTCGACGAGCGACTTCTGCGCCTGCCACTGCCAGATGACGAGCCCGGCCGCGGCGCCGAGAACGGCGAGCGTGAGCAGCGGCACGCCGTGCTCGCGGACCCTGCGCGGTCCGAGCAGGCCGGCGAGCAGCACGAGGCACGCGCCGCCGAGGAAGGCGATGAGCGGCGAGAGGCCGGCGAAGTCGACGTGGGGGGTCGGGATGTGCGAGGCGGCGAGCGCGGTCATCGGCCTTCTCCTTCCGCTGTCGATTCGCCGCCTGCTGCGCTGGCTTCGCCCGCGGTGGTGGCGGGGGCTGCTTCGGCGGCGGGCTCGCTCGCGCCGGATTCGGGGCGAGCCGCGACCGGCTTGACCGAGGCGGCCGCCCGCGCCTGCGCCACGGCGGCGGTGACGGAGCGTTCGCTGCGCTTCAGCGCCGGCTGCGGGTAGAAGGCGAGGAACAGGATCGCGCCGACGAGCGGCGCGAGCACGACGCCCTCGCGCAGGCCGATGTCGCGCGAGCGCACCTCAGGGCCGACGCGGTTGTGCATCGCCCTGATGAACAGGCGCAGCGCGTAGACGCTCGCGGCGACCACCCCGGCGAACGCGATCACGGCGATCGCGAGCTTCGTCTTGAAGACGCCGAGCAGGATGAGGAACTCGCCGACGAAGTTCGCCGAGCCCGGCATCGCGAGCGTCGCGAGCGCGACGATCAGGAACAGCGAGGCGAGCACGGGCGCCCTGAAGGCGACCCCGCCCATGTTCCTGATGTCCTCCGAGCCCCCCGCTCTGCGCGAGAGCAGCAGCACGATGAAGAAGATCGGCGCGACGACGAGACCGTGGTTGACCATCTGCAGCAGCGCGCCCTGCGCGCCCTGCGGCTGCAGCGAGAAGACGCCGAGCGTGATGAAGCCGAGCTGCGCGACCGAGGAGTACCCGGCGATCAGGCGCGCGTCGGTCTGTGTGAAGGCGACGATCGAGCCGTAGAGGATCGAGAGCAGCGCGATCAGCAGCATGAGGGTCTGGAAGTGGACCGCGGCCTGCGGGAACAGCGGCAGCACGATCGCGAGGAAGCCGTACGCGCCGACCTTCGAGAGCACGCCGGAGAAGACCATCAGCACCTCGATCGGCATCGTCCGGTAGCCGTCCGGCATCCAGCCGTGCAGCGGGAAGGCGGGCATCTTCACGAGGAACGCGGCGGCGAAGAAGATGAAGATCCACTCCTGCGAGCCCCTGCCGATCGGCAGGCCCTGGAGGCTCGAGAGCACGAAGGTGATCGGCGTGCCGTGCTGCTGGGAGGCGATGACGCCGGTCGCGACCGCCGCGGCGAGCATCAGCAGCGAGCCGACGAAGGTGTAGATGACGAGCTTGACCGTCGCTCGCACGCGCGCGGAGCGCTCGCCGCCTCCCCACATCCCCATCAGGAAGTAGAAGGGGATGAGCATGAGGTCGAAGAAGGCGACGAACAGCGCGAGGTCCTGGGCGAGGAACGCGCCGAGCACCGCCGACTCGGCGACCATGAAGAACAGGTAGTACAGACCCGATCCCCACCCAGGGCGGGCGGGGTTCTCATTCATCGCGCGCGACTCGCTGCGCAGGTTCGAGGCGAGCATCGCGACCGCGAACAGCAGGCTCGTCAGCCCGATCAGCAGCACGTTGAGGCCGTCGACGCCGAGCTTGTAGTGGATGCCGAGCGCGGCGATCCAGGTGACGTCGGTGACGTGTTGCAGGGTCTGCGCGCCAAGTCCTGTCTGCGTGCCCGGCTCGTATTCGACGATGTAGCCGATGCAGAGCCCGAGCGCGGCGAGCGAGCCGATCAGCGCGAGCGCGCCAGGGATGCCCCGTCCGCGGCCGTCCTCGCGCGCGAGCGCGCGCGAGGCGATCGCGCCGATCAGGCCGCAGGCGGCGGGAAGCCAGATGAGGACGGAGAGCGGTGGCATCGTCACGCCTGCAGCAGGAAGTAGAGGCCGACTGCCGCTACGCCGAGCACGATCATCGCCGCGTAGTAGCGCAGCAGGCCGCTCTGGACCGAGCGCACGATCGCCGAGCCGGCGCGCACGATCCCAGAGGCGCCGCCGACGAGCGCGTCTTCGACGACGAGCCGCTCGAAGGAGTCGTTCGCGAAGCGCCCGAGCGCCGCCGCCGGGCGCACGACGAGCACGTCGATCGCCTCGTCGAACCACCACTTCGCGGCGAAGAGCGTGTAGAGCGGGCGCAGCTTCCGCTGAAATACGGCGGCGCTGCCCGGCCTCACGACCCACAGCCGCCACGCGATCGCGATCCCGAGCAGCGCGAGCAGGGTGCCGCCGATCAGTCCCGCGGTGAGGTTCGCGGTGTGGGTCTGCGGTTCGTAGAGCCTGTCGGTCGCAAAGCTCGGCTTCAGGAAGTCGTCGATTACGAAGTCGGTCCGCGGGATCTGCAGCAGCCCGGCGCCGAGCGCGCCGAGCGCGAGCAGCGACATCGCGACCCGCATCGGCAGCGCGACCCGCTTCGGCGCGACGCGCTCCGCGATCGGGTGCTCAGGGCCGGGGAAGCCGACGTCGACGTCCTCGATCTCGCCGTTCGCGGGGTTGAACGGCTGCTCGGCGTGGTGGAGGTGGCCGGCTTCGAGCTGCCGCGCCTCGGCACACGGCTCACCGTGGAAAGTCCTAAAAATCATCCTAAATGTGTAGATCGCGGTGAGGAACGCGCCGAGGTAGCCGACGCCGTAGAGGATCCAGTGCCAGCCTCCGCGTTCGCCGACGACGAGCAGGATCTCGTCCTTCGAGAAGAAGCCCGAGAACGGCGGCACGCCCGACAGCGCGAGCCCGCCGATGAGGAAGCAGGCGTAGGTGAAGGGCATCGCCCTGCGGAAGCCTTTCATCCGCTCGATCGACTGCTCGCCGGCCATCGCGCCGATCACCGAGCCGGCCGCCATGAACAGCAGCGCCTTGAAGAAGGCGTGCGTCATCAGGTGGAACAGCCCCGCCGCATAAGCGCCGACGGAGACGCCCATGATCATGTAGCCGATCTGGGACATCGTCGAGTAGGCGATGATGCGCTTGATGTCGGTCTGGACGAGGCCGATGCTGCCCGCGATCAGCAGCGTCGCCGCGCCGATCGACGCGCCGACGTCCTCGGCCGCGGGCGCGTGTTCGAAGAGCGGGTGCATGCGCGCGATCAGGTAGACGCCCGCGGTCACCATCGTCGCCGCGTGGATGAGCGCGGAGACCGGCGTCGGTCCCTCCATCGCGTCCGGGAGCCAGGTGTGCAGCGGGATCTGGGCCGACTTCGCGAACGCGCCGACGAGCAGCAGCACGCAGCCCGCGACGAGGTCGCCTGCGTTCGGGCCGGAGCCGAACGCGCCCGCTTCGGCGGCGTGGAAGCTTCCCAGGAATTCGAGCGTGCCGGTGTGCTTGAAGATGAAGAACGTGCCGAGCACGAGCCCGACGTCGCCGACGACGTTGATGACGAACGCCTTGATGCCCGCCCTCGTCGCCGTCTGGCGCCTGTACCAGAAGGAGATGAGCAGGTAGGAGGCGGCGCCGACGAACGCCCAGCCGACGATGAGCAGCAGGAAGTTGCTCGCGAGCACGAGCAGCAGCATCGAGAAGACGAAGAAGTTGAGGTAGGCGAAGTAGCGGACGAAGCCTCTGTCGCGGTCGAGGTAGGAGATCGAGTAGAGGTGGATGAGCGTCGAGACGCCCGAGACGACGAGGATCATGAACACCGACAGCGGGTCGACGAGGATCGACATGCGCGCGTCGATGCCGCTGCTGACCGAGTATTCCCACAGCGCCGAGACCGCTGTGCGGTGACTCGCGGCGTGGCCTTGCATGCTGATGAGAGCGCCAAGCGAGGCGAGGAAGGAGAGGAAGATCGCGCCCGTGCCGATCCAGCCGGCGGCTCTGGTCGAGACCCATCCGCCGCCCGGCGTCTCAAAGCGGCGCCAGCCGAGCGAGAGCGTCACCACGCCCACGAGCGGGAATGCGAGCACGAGCCAGCCGAAGGTGGTCTGAGTCATGTCAAGACACTCCGAATCCTGGGCAACGCAGCGGTCATCCGTGCAGCTCCCTCAGCTCGTCCGCATCGATCGGGAGCCTGCGGCGGTAGATCGCGACGATCATGCCGAGGCCGATGCAGACCTCGCAGGCCGCGACCGTCATCACGACGATCGCGAAGATCTGGCCGTCGCCGTTGCCCCACATGCGCGAGAAGGCGATGAGGGCGAGGTTCGCGCCGTTCAGCATCAGCTCGAGGCAGAGCAGCATCACGAGCGGGTTGCGGCGCGTGACGACGCCGACGGCGCCGAGCGCGAACACGATCGCGGACACGGCGAGGTACCAGGCGATGGTCATCGTGCCAGCCTCCGCTGCATCTCGGTGCGACTCATCGCACCACCTCCGGCTCGCGCTCGGCCTGCTCGCCGCCAGCAGGTGGCGCCGCTGGCAGGCGCCCTTCGACGCTCTCGGCCATCGTGCCGGTGCCGAGCGGGCGGAAGAGGTTCAGCGGGGAGAGACGCGCCGGTTCCTCCTCGCTGAGGCCGCCGCGGCGGCGCGCGAGCACGACCGCGCCGACGGCGGCGACGAGCAGCAGGAAGGAGGCGATCTCGAACACGATCAGGAAGCGCGTGAGCAGCAGTTCGCCGATGTAGGCGGGTGTGCCAAACGTCTTCGGGCCCGGCTGGTATCCCGCGCCGTAGGAGTCGATCGCCTTCAGGCCGGTGCCGAGCAGCGCGACGAGCAACTCTGCGAGCAGGCAGCCGCCGACGAGCACCGCGAGCGTGCGGGTGCGTCCGACGGCCGCGCTCGCGCCGCGCAGGCGGTCGCCGATCGAGGCGGACTCCTCGCCGATGTAGGCGACGACGAACACGTAGAGCACCATCACGGCGCCGGCGTAGACGACGACCTGGACCGCGGCGACGAATTCGGCGCGCAGCAGCAGGAACAGCACCGCGAGGCAGACGAGGTGCGCGACGAGCGCGAGCACGTTGTAGAAGGCGTCGCGCAGCATGACGACGCCGATCGCGCCCGCGATCACGCCGATCGCGGCGATGAAGAAGACGACGGCGCTCATCGGGAGGTCCCTTCAGAGGACGCGGGAGGCGCGGCCATCGCTCGACGCTCGCGGGGGGCGCGGGATGCGGTCATCACTCGCCCTCCCGGCGCAGCGGCGTACGCTCGAGCGGCTCGGCGAGCAGCATCTCCTTCGTGAAGATGAGGTCCGAGCGGTCGTAGGCGGAGAGCTCGTAGTCGTGGCCCATCGTGATCGCGTCGAAGGGGCAGGCGACCTCGCAGTAGCCGCAGAAGATGCAGCGCGACATGTTGATCTCGTAGACGGCGGCGTAGCGCTCGCCGGCGGAGACGCGGTGCTCGGGCGTGTTCTCGGCGGCGACGACCCTGATGCAGTCGGCGGGGCAGGCGGCTGCGCAGAGCGAGCAGCCGACGCACTTCTCGAGGTTGGTGTCCTCGAAGCGGTGCAGCTTGTGGCGGCCCCGAAAGCGCGGATAGACGGGCACCTTCTCCTCCGGGTACTGGATCGTGACCGGGCCCTCGATCACGCGCCCGCCGGTCGTGAGCAGGCCGCGCAGCGTCTCGCGGAAGCTGCGCCAGAGGCTGCGCGCAGGCCCGGGCTGCGGCGCGCGCTGGACGGCGATCACGTCCTCGCCGGGACTCCAGGGCATCAGTGGGTCACCACCACGAGCACGGCTGTGACGAGCGCGTTGAGGGTCGCGAGCGGCAGCAGCACCTTCCAGCCGAAGCTCATCAGCTGGTCGTAGCGCAGCCGCGGCAGCGTCGCCCTCACCCAGATGAAGAAGAAGGTGACGAGCGTGATCTTCGCGAGCACGACAATCGGGTCGACCCAGCCGGGCGGGTGGATGCCGAACGGCAGCAGCCAGCCGCCGAGGAACACCGTCGTCACGATCCCGGAGACGACGAGCACGTTCAGGTACTCGGCGAAGTAGTAGGAGGCGAAGCGGCCGCCGCCGAACTCGGTGTTGTAGCCCCCTACGAGCTCGGCATCCGCCTCGGTGAGGTCGAAGGGGGCCCTGTTCGTCTCCGCGAAGCCCGCGACGAGGAAGATGAGGAAGCCGACGAACTGCGGCACGATGTACCACATCCCCGCCTGCGCGTGGACGATCCCGGTCAGCGACAGCGTCTGGGCGGTGAAGATCACGCCGACGAGCGCGAGCCCCTGGGAGACCTCGTAGGAGATCAGCTGCGCGGCGGCTCTCATCGCGCCGAGGAAGGAGTACTTCGAGCCGGAGGCCCAGCCGCCGAGCATGATCCCGTAGAAGGCGATCGCGCCGAAGGCGAACAGGTACAGCGGGCCGATCGAGACGTCGACGCCGTAGAGGCCGACGCGTTCGCCGAAGATGTGCTGGACGTCGCCGAAGGGGATGATCGCGAACGCGGCGACCGCGGTGACGATCGAGATGCTCGGCGCGAGCGCGAACATCAGCCCCGCGGAGGTGGTGGGCCGGAACTGCTCCTTCGTCAGCAGCTTCACGATGTCCGCGAGCGGCTGCAGCAGGCCGTAGGGGCCGACCCGGTTCGGGCCGTAGCGGCCCTGGAAGCGCCCGAGCAGCTTGCGCTCGCCGATGAGGACGAGCGGCACGAGCTGCAGCGCGACGGCGAAGATGACGATCCCCTTGAGGATCTGTACCCACCATTCTTCGTAGTAGCCGACGACCGCGAGGGGGGCGCTCATGAGGCCGCCGTCCGTTCGCGATCGAAGTTCGCCGCCGCCTCGCGCTCCTGCCAGCGCACGCCCTTCGCGCCGATCTCCTCGAGCGTGAGGCCGGCGTAGAAGGGCACCGCCTCCGCGAGCTGCTCGGTCGCCGCGGCACCGGAGTCGGCCTCGAGGTCGAGCCCGAGCTGCAGCGCGATCTCGGCGATCACCGTCCACTCCGCGCGCGTCTGCCCAAGCCTGCCGATCGTCGGTCGCAGGCGCTGGATGCGGCCGTCGGGGTGCACGACGGTGCCTTCCTTCTCAGCGTGCGACTCGGCGGGGAAGACGACGTTCGCGTGCTGAGCGATGCCCTGCGTCAGCTGCGAAGCGTGTGCGATCACGGTCGTGGCGCGGTCGAGCGCGCTCGCCCACAGCTCGGCGTCCTCGCCCTCGGCGAGCGGGTCGCGCTGCATCAGGTAGATCGCGCTCAGCTCTCCGGAGGCGAGCGCCGCGGCGATGCCGTCGGCGTCGCGGCCGCGCTCGTGCTCCTCGAGCGGAGCGAGGCCGGGACCCGCGTTCGGAAGCGCCCCCGCCTCGCGCAGCCCGCGCGCGTTCGTGCCCGCCGGGACTTCGAGCAGGCCCGCGCCGTCTGTCGCGCCGATGTGCAGGCGCTCGGCGATCGCGAGCAGCGCGCGGGCGCCCTCCGCGCCCTCGGCGCCCGCGGTCAGGCGTTCGCCCCACACGATCGCGACCTCGCGCGAGGGCGCTCCCTCCTCGGCGGCATCGCTCGCGGCGCCTCCGGCATCCGTCTCGCCCGTGCTGAGCAGCGCCGCAAGCTGACGCACCGCCTGCGGGTCGGCGCCGGCGCGCCGGGCGAGCCCGTCGACGTCGGCCGCGCCTGCGCCGCTGTCCTCGGTGGCCGATGGATCGGCGGCTGAGCCGGCGCCCGCGGCGGCGTCGGTCGCTGCCTGCCGGCCGTCTGCGCCGGTCTCCGCCAGCGCCGCGGCGAGCGCCTGCGCGAAGACGGGGCCCATGCCCGGCGCGTAGCGCACCGACAGCGCGGCCCTGCGGTCGAGCGCGCTCGGCGCGCTGGAGGCGATCGCGAGCGTGACGCCTTTGTGGCGCACGCCCTTGCGGAGGCGCAGGTCGAGGATCGGCATGTCGTTCACCGGCTCGCAGTCGAGCAGCAGCACCGCGTGCGCGTGCTCGAGGTCGGAGACCCTCGCCTGCAACGCCGGCTGCGCGAGGCCGCGGTGCAGGTCGAGCGGCAACGTCCCCGCGCGCCGCGAGTCGACGTGCGGCGAGCGAAGCCCCTCGCGCATCAGCCGTGAGAGCAGGAAGCCCTCCTCGTTGCTCGCCTGCCCGCCGGCGATCGCCGCGCTGCGCTCGCCGGCGCGCCGCAGCGCGTCCGCCGCCTCCTGCAGCGCGCGCTCCCAGGAGACGGGACGCAGGCTGCCGCCGTCGCGCACGAGCGGCTGCGTGATCCGCTGCGGGCCGTGGACCTGCTCGCGCACGAAGCGGCCGCGGTCGCAGAGCCAGCCGTCGTCGACCTCGGGGTTCTCTCGCGCGAGCGCTCTGAGCACCTGCTCGTCGCGGACGGTGAGGGTGACGTTGCACTGCGAGGGGCAGAGCGTGCAGACCGTGCCCGCGTCCTCGACGTCCCAGGGGCGCGCCCTGAACCTGTAGGGCAGCGCCGTGAGCGCGCCGACGGGGCAGAGCTCGACGATGTTGCCCGAGAAGGGCGCCTCGTAGGGGTGGCCGTCGAACGTCGCGACGTAGGAGTGCGCGCCGCGCTCGAGCAGCACGAGCTGGTGGTCTTCGGAGACGTCCTGGGAGAAGCGCACGCAGCGGTAGCAGAGGATGCAGCGCTCCCTGTCGATCGCGACCTTCGAGGAGAGCGCGACCGGCTTGACGAAGTGGCGCTTGGGCTCGACGTAACGCGAGATGCCTCCGCCCCAGCCGAATGAGATGTCCTGCAGCGGGCACTCGCCGCCCTTGTCGCAGACGGGGCAGTCGAGCGGGTGGTTGATCAGCAGGAACTCGACGACGCCCCGCTGCGCTGCCTTCACGCGCTCGGAGAGCGTGTTGACGACCATGCCGTCCTTCACCGGCGTCGAGCAGCCGGTCTGCAGCTTCGGGATGCCCTCGATCTCGACGAGGCACATCCTGCAGGCGCCGACCGGGCCGCCGAGCTTGGGCTCGTAGCAGAAGACGGGGATCTCGACGTCGCCGTGCTTCGCGGCGTCGACGAGCATCGAGTTCTCGGGCGCTTGCACCTCGCGTCCGTCGATCGTGAAGGTGATGAGACGCTGCTGCGGGCGCGGCATCAGAAGAGCACCTTCTGGACGTCGAGCGCGACGTCGGATGCCAGCTCATGCGCGAGCGCCCCTTCGGCGCGCAGCCGCGCGCGCTCGATCGTCTGCTCGAGCTCGTCCCTGAACTTCGCGATCATCGAGCCGATCGGCATCGCCATCGCGTCGCCGAGCACGCACAGGCAGTTGCCGATGATGTTGCTGCAGACCGAGGCCATGATGTCGAGGTCCATCGGCGTCGCCTCGCCGGCGGCGATCCTTTCGAGCATCTTCACGGTCCAGTTCGTGCCCTCCCTGCAGGGAGTGCACTTGCCGCAGGACTCGTGCCTGTAGAACTTCGCGACCTTCAGCGCGACGTCGAGGATCGGCGTCGAGTCGTCGACGACGATGATCGCGCCGGAGCCGAGCATGCTGCCCGCCTTCGCGAGCGAGTCGAAGTCGTAGGGGACGTAGAGATCCTCGGCGGTGAGGACGGGGGCGGAGGAGCCGCCGGGGAACCAGCACTTCACCTCGTGGCCCTCCGGCGGACCGCCCGCGAGGCCGTAGATGATCTCGCGCGAGCAGGTGCCGAGCTCGATCTCGTAGTTGCCGGGGCGCTGGACGTGCCCGGAGATCGAGACGACCTTCGTGCCTTTCGAGGTCTCGGTGCCGATCGCGGCGTAGGACTCGCCGCCCATCTTCACGATCGCCGGCACGGTCGAGAGCGTCTCGACGTTGTTGATGAGCGTCGGCCCCTGGTAGAGGCCGTTGATCGCCGGGAACGGCGGCTTCAGGCGCGGGTTGCCCCGCTTGCCCTCGAGCGAGTCGAGCAGCCCCGTCTCCTCGCCGCAGATGTAGGCGCCGGCGCCGCGGTGCACGACGAGCGAGAAGGAGTGGCCGCTGCCGAGCACGTCCTCTCCCACGTAGCCGGCGTCTCGCACTTCGGCGAGCGCCCTGTCGAGCGTGTCCGCCTGCAGCACGTACTCGCCGCGGATGTAGATGAACGCCTCCGCGATCCCGGCGGCGTAGGTGGCGATCGCGATTCCCTCGATCAGCATGTGCGGGCTCTTCTGCATCAGCTCGCGGTCCTTGAACGTGCCGGGCTCCGACTCGTCGGCGTTGCAGACGAGGTACTTGCGCGCGGCGCCCTTCGGCAGGAAGGAGACCTTCTTGCCCATCGCGAAGCCTGCGCCGCCGCGGCCGCGCAGGCCGGAGGCTTCGAGCTCGGCGAGCACCTGGTCGGGCTCCATCGTGAGCGCCTTGCGCAGCGCCTGATAGCCGCCGCGGCGCTCGTAGACCTCGCGCGTCGCAAGCCCCGGCTCGTCGATGTCGGCGAGCAGCAGCATCCGCCGCTCCGCGGTGACGGCGCTCATCCGCTATCGCCTCGGTCAGCTGTCTGCACGGGGTGGGAAGGGTACTCGCGCGCGTTCGCGAGCGGATCGGCGACGAGCATCCGCGCGAGCTGCTTGTCCGGCAGCACCGGCCTGCCCGCGCGCAGGTCCTCCAGCAGCGCCGGCACGTCTTCGATATCGAGCGGGCCGACGTAGACGCCGTCGACGGAGGCCATCGGCGCGATGTCGCAGGCGCCGAGGCACTCGAAGGGCCGTACGTTGAGATCGGCGTCGCCTGCTGCCGCATCGCGGATCGCCTCGAACAGCGCGTCCGCGCCGCGCAGCGAGCAGGAGATGTTCGTGCAGACGTAGACCGAGTGGCGCCCGACGGGCTTGGTCTCGAGCATGTCGTAGAAGGTCGCGACCGCCTCCAGCGAGGCGGGCGTCACCTGCATCACGCAGGCGACCTGCTCGATCGCCTGCGGCGAGCACCAGCCGTGCAGGCGCTGGGCGGCGGCGAGCGCCGGCAGCGCAGCGGAGGTGGGATCGGGGTAGAGCGCCATGTGGCCTTCGATCTCCTGCCGCAGCGCCTGCGGCACCTCGACCTCCTCCGGGCTGGGGATCTCGGCGGGGGGCTTGTGCGCTTCGGTCGCGCGGTCCCAGCCGCTGGCAGCGCTCATCGGTCGATGCCTCCGAGCACCGGATCGAGCATCGCGAGCGTCGCGATCAGGTCCGCGATGTAGGAGCCCTCGGCCATCTCAGAGAGCGCCTGCAGGTTCACGAAGCTCGGGTCGCGCATGTGCACGCGCGCGGGCTTCGAGGAGCCGTCGGAGCGCACGAAGCAGCCGAGCTCGCCGCGCGGGGACTCGATCGGCGAGTAGACCTCGCCAGGCGGGATGCGCATGCCCTCCGTCACGAGCTTGAAGTGGTGGATCAGCGCCTCCATCGAGGTCGCGAGCTCGTGCCGCGGTGGCAGCGCGACCTTGCGGTCGGTCGTGATGTAGGGGCCTTCGGGCAGCCCTTGCAGCGCCTGGTCGATGATCTTCACCGACTCGTAGATCTCGGCGAGGCGGACGACGAAGCGGTCGTAGTTGTCGCCGACCGTGCCGACGGGGACCTTGAAGTCGAACTTCTCGTAGGAGGAGTAGGGCGCCGCCTTGCGCAGGTCCCACGGATGGCCGGCAGCGCGCAGCAGCGGCCCGGTCACGCCGTAGCTCAGCAGCCTCTCGGCATCGAGCGCGCAGGTGCCGCGCAGGCGCTGCAGCACGATCTCGTTGCCGTGCAAGAGCGCGTTGTACTGGTCGGCGCGCTTCGGCATCGCATCGACGAACTCGCGCAGCTTCTGCGCGAAGCCCTGCGGGATGTCCTCGATCACGCCGCCGACCTGGAAGTAGCGCGTGTGCATGCGCTGCCCGGATGACATCTCGAACAGGTCGAGGATCTGCTCGCGCTCGCGGAAGCAGTACCAGAACATCGAGATCGCGCCGAGGTCGAGCGCGGAGGTGCCGAGCCAGACGAGGTGGGACATGATCCGGTTCAGCTCGAGGTGGATGATCCTGAGGAACTGCGCCCGCGGCGGCACCTCGACCTCGGCGATCGCCTCGACCGCGGTGCAGAAGGCCATCGCGTTGAAGAAGTAGGAGAGGTAGTCCATCCGCTCGAGCACGGGGATCACCTTCCAGTAGGACTTGTCCTCGGCCGTCTTCTCGATGCCGGTGTGGACGTAGCCGATGATCGGCTTGATGTCGCGCACGACCTCGCCCTGGAGCGTGATCAGCAGCCGCAACACGCCGTGCGTCGCGGGGTGGTGCGGGCCCATGTTGAGCGTGAGCAGCTCCTCGCGCTCGCGGCCGCCGCCCCAGTCGAGCACCCACTCCTCGGCGCCGGCTTGGTCTGCCTCGGGGCGGTCGAGCGGGGAGAGCGTGATGCTCTCCTCCATCTGGCGGTAGGGGGACTTCGTCGGCTGCTGCGCCGGGCTCATTGCGCGCTACCGCCGAGCATGACTGTCACTGCGAGGTGGTTGGGGGTGGGTCGGGCGGGAAATTCAGGCATCGGAATCGTTGAACGTGAACAGCACCGGCTCGCCGCCGATCGGGAAGTCCCGCCGCTGGGGATGCCCCTCGTAGTCCTCCGGCATCAGGATCCGGCGCAGGTCGGGGTGCCCGTCGAAGATGACGCCGAACATGTCGTAGACCTCGCGCTCCTGGTGGTTCGCCGTCGGCCACTCCTCGCACACCGAGTCGACGTGCGGGTGCTCCGTGCTGACGCGCACCTTCACCGTGATCCTGTCGACGTTCGCCATGTCGAGCAGCTCGTAGTGGACGCCGAGGCGCGGCTCGTGCGGGTGGTAGTCGACGCCGTGGAGACTCGACATGAAGGCATAGCCGCGCTCGCGCAGCCGCTGCAGCGCCGGCAGGATCGCGCGCGGGGAGACGGCGACGCTCGCGCGCTCGCGGAAGAACGTCGTCTGCAGCACGCCGTCCGCGCCGATCCGCTCGTCGGCTCGCAGCTCCTGCGCGATCAGCTCGAGCCCGGTCGCGTCAGGCACTCGATGCGTCCCCTCGCACAAGCGGTCCCTCAACCACCGGGCTCCCCTCGAGCGTCGGAGCTCGCTCCTCGGTCCCAACCGCGCCGTAGCGCTTGCGCCAGCTGAGGTCAGGGTCCTCCTGGACCATCTTGCGCAGCTTCAGCACGCCGTGCATCAGCGCCTCCGGGCGCGGCGGGCACCCTGGCACGTGGACGTCGATCGGCATGAACTTGTCCGCGGGCACGAGCGCGTAGTTGTTGAAGACGCCCATCGAGGAGCAGCAGGCGCCCATCGAGATCGTCCACTTCGGCTCGAGCATCTGGTCGTAGATGCGGCGCACGACCGGCGCCATCTTGATCGAGACGCGCCCGGAGAGGATGAGCAGGTCCGCCTGTCGCGGCGAGGCCCTGAACGCCTCGTAGCCGAAGCGGGCGACGTCGACGCGGGCGGCGACGATCGACATCATCTCGATCGCGCAGCAGGCGAGTCCGAACGTCGCGGGGAAGAACGAGTTCGAGCGGCCCCAGGCGACGGCCGCCTCGAGCGTCGTCGTCAGCACGCGTTCGTGGACGTAGCGCTCGAGCTCCTCGTCGCGCAGGCTGTCGCTCTCGATCCGCTCGCCTTCGAGGTGCACGCCAGGCGTCGGGCCCTCGACGTCGCCGCCGCGCAGCAGCCTGCGCGCGCTCGTGCGCCTGATCCGCAGGCGCTCGGAATCGACGATGCCGTTGAGCGCCGCGCCGCGAGGAGTCGCGCCGTAAGGGATCGCGCCGGGGCGGTGGGGGGAGGCGCCGTGACCGGAGCCCGCCCCCCCGACAGCTCCTCCGCGCGGCGTCTTGCGCCTCACTTCCACTGCAGCGCTCCCCTGCGCCAGACGTAGAGGAACGCGACGAGCAGGAGCACGACGAACACGATCGTCTCCGCGAGCGCGAAGCCGCCGTAGGCGCGCAGCTGCACCGCGATCGGGTAGAGGAAGACGACCTCGATGTCGAAGAGGATGAAGAGCATCGCGATCAGGTAGAAGCTGATCCCGAAGCGCATCCCGCGCTTCACCTCCGAGGGCAGCCCGCACTCGTAGGGGGCGCTCTTGCGGGCGATCGCGCGGCGCGGCCCGATCACCGAGTTGAGAGCGGCGAATGCAGCCCCGACGGCGCCGCCCAATGCGAGGAAGACGATCGCCGGTAGGTAGCTGCGCAGCACGGGCGCTGTTATATCACCCTTGTGGCAATCTGTTACATAGTGACGATTGACGCGAGCCGCGCTATGTGCTACTGCGATGAGAGGCCCCTTCGATGACGGCCGCGGTGATCGTCGGCGCGATCGCGGTCGCGGCGATCAACGCGCTGCCCGCGTTGCTCGGCGGCTGGCGCTGGCGGCGCGGCGAGTCGAGCAGGGCCTTCTGGATCGCGCTGCGGGTCGGCCAGGCGGCGGCGCTCGCTCTCGCGCTCGCTATCGGCCTGCTCGCGCTCGCCGGCCGCTATTCGCGCGAACACCTCTTCTACCTGTACGCGCTGCTGCCGCTCGCGATCGCGTTCGTCGCCGAGCAACTGCGCATCGCCTCCGCCCAGACGATCCTCGACCGCCACGAGCTGCAGGACGCGCAGGCGGTCGGCAGGCTGCCGACGGCGCAGCAGCGCCAGATCGTCGCGGCGATCGTGCGGCGCGAGATGGGCGTGATGGCGCTCTCCGCCGCGGTCGTCGTCTTCCTCGCGCTGCGCGCCGCCGAAACGGCCCACGGCTTCTGACCCCGGTATATTCCCGCGCGCATGCAGGGCGCAGCAAAGACCATCGCCGGTGCAGCCGCCGCGCTTGCCGTCGCCGCGGCGCTCTCCGCCTGCGGCACTCAGGGCATCCAGCTCTCGAAGTCGAGCCCCGACTACAGCGGCGCCGTCATCTTCCGCGACCACTGCTCCGGCTGCCACACGCTCGCGGTCGTCGGCGCCGAGGGCTCGGCTCAGA
This sequence comes from Solirubrobacterales bacterium, assembly GCA_037915935.1. Taxonomy (GTDB): domain Bacteria; phylum Actinomycetota; class Thermoleophilia; order Solirubrobacterales; family Solirubrobacteraceae; genus Palsa-744. The sequence continues at coordinate 58,436 of JBAIYK010000040.1, forward strand.
GCGTGCCCGACCGCGTGAAGACGAACGCCCCGAACTTCGACTTCCGCAAGGAGAACGTCCAGCAGGTCCTCTACGCGCTTCGCAACGGCGGCTTCTCCGGCGAGGTGATGCCCGAGAACGTCGTCGTCGGCAGGCAGGCCCAAGAGGTCGCCGAATTCCTCGCGAGGTACTCCGGCCTGAAGGCGCCGAAGGAGCCGGGCGAAGGCGGCGAAGCCGCGAAGTAGCGATGCGGGCGAGCGGCATCGCGAAGGCGGCCCGATGCTCGATCTGAAGCTGATCCGGCGCGAGCCAGAACAGGTGAAGCGGGCGCTTTCGCGGCGGGACCCGCAGCTCGCGGCGGTGTTGGATGGGATCGTGGCGCTCGACGGGGAGTGGCGGGCCGCGACTGCCAGCGCCGAGAACCTGCGCGCCGCCCAGAAGGAAGCGTCCGATCAGGTCGCGGCCGGCAAGCGCGCGGGGGCAGATGTGAGTGGCTGGCTCGAGAAGCTGAAGCAGATGAGCGCCGATGTGAAGGCGCTCTCCGAGCAGGCGGACGCCGCTAGAGAGCGGCTCGACACGCAGCTCGCCCGCCTGCCGAACATGCCCGACCCGAGCGCGGCGCCGGGGCCTGAGGACGAGGTCGTACGCGTCGTGGGCGAGCCGCCGCAGCTGGGCTTCGAGCCCCGCGACCACCTCGACCTCGCCGGCGGCCTGATCGACATGGAGCGCGCCGCAAACCTCTCCGGGGCGCGCTTCGCCTACCTGAAGGGCGACCTCGTGCTGCTCGAGCTCGCGCTCGTGCGCTACGCGATCGAGAAGCTGATATCGCACGGCTTTCAGCCGGTGATCCCGCCCGTGCTCGTGCGCGAGCGCGCGCTCTACGGCACCGGCTTCCTGCCGGACACCGAGCAGCAGATCTACCGCGTTCCAGACGACGACCTCCACCTCGTCGGCACCTCCGAGGTCGCGCTCGCCTCGCTGCACGACCGCGAGCTGATCGACGCGCAGCGGCTGCCGCTGCGCTACGCGGGCTTCTCGCCCTGCTTCAGGCGCGAGGCGGGCGCGGCGGGCAAGGACACGCGCGGCATCTTCAGGGTGCACCAGTTCGACAAGGTGGAGATGTTCAGCTTCGTCGCCCCGGAGGATTCGGCCGCCGAGCACGAGCGCATCCTCGCGATCGAGGAGGAGATCCTGACCGAGCTCGAGATTCCCTACAGGGTCGTGAACATCGCCGTGAACGACCTCGGCGGCTCCGCGGCGAAGAAGTACGACTGCGAGGCGTGGATCCCGAGCCAGGGCCGCTACCGCGAGCTCACCTCGTGCTCGAACACGACCGACTACCAGGCGCGCCGGCTCGAGATCAGGGTGCGCCAGCAGGGCTCCTCGCCCGAGGTTCTGCACACGCTGAACGGCACCGCGATCGCGGTCGGCCGCACGATCGTCGCGCTGCTGGAGAACGGCCAGCGCGAGGACGGCAGCGTGTCGCTGCCGGAGCGCCTGCACCCCTACGGAGCTCCGGCAACGTTGGCATCTCTGGGGTAGGGCCCCCCAGCGGCATTAGGTGCTCATGCCTAATGTTCTGGCACCTATTGTTTGCGGACCTTCTTGCCGCCGGCGACTGACGGCCCGCGCCGGCCACGACGAAAGCGCGGGCTGAGGCCTGACCCGATCGATCCAGCTCTGTTGACGCTGCCGTCCACGAGCCAGGCCCCCATCCGCAACTGCGGCTCTCAGCCTGGGAACGGCTCCGGCGTCCGCTCGCCGGGGACGTAGCTGTCCTCGGGCTCGAGCAGCTGCCCGATCTGTTCCCTGAGCTCCGGCGTGTCGGCGTGGCCGTGGACCGAAGCGGCGTGCTGCGCGGCCGCCTCGACGACCTCCGACTCCTCGCCGATGATCGTGAGCGTGCATTTCGACTCGCTCTCGAAGCGACGGCAGTCAGCCATCTTGCGCATTCCTCACCTCCCTTCGCTGTCAGAACTCTGACTACGGTCGACTCTAGACCAAACGCGGGCGCGCGGGCCGCCGTCTTGCTCGATGGACGCGTGAGGTTCTGGCCCACGCGCCGATGCAGCGGCCGCCTCGGATCGCGTCGCTCCCGGCCCGCGCGCCGATGCGGCGGCCGCCTGATTTACGCTGATGGACGTGGCGAGTCCCTTCGGCTACCTGCTTGGCTCAGAGCCTCCTCCCCGTCGTCTCGGGGTGCTCGCCGCGCTCGCGGCGGTCGCGCTCTGCACGCTGATCGTCTATCCGCTGAAGCACGTCGCGCCAGTCGTCTCGCTGAGCGTCGTGTACCTGCCGGCGGTGCTGTTCGTCTCGGCGACCTGGGGCGGCTGGCTCGGCGCGGCCACGGGCGTGGTGAGCGCGCTCACCTTCAACTTCTTCCATCTGCAGCCGACGGGGCAGCTGACGCTGCGCAACGCCGACGAGTGGGTGGCGCTCGTGACGTTCCTGATCGTCGCCTGGCTCGTGAGCTCGGTCGCCGAGGTGACGCGGTCGCGCGCCCGCGAGGCGGCGCAGCGGCGGCGGGAGGCGGACCTCGCCGCCGAGATGGCGCGGCTGCTGTTGCGCGGCAACCCCTTGAGCGTCGACCTGCCGGCCGCGGCGGCGCGGCTCGCACAGGCGCTCGACATGCCGTCGGTCTCGATCGAGCTTGGCATCGTCGAGGGCGACGAAAGGCATCTCGCCTTCCCCCTGCGCGACGAAGCGCGGCGCCTCGGCACGCTGATCGCGCCTGCGGATGCAGGCGAGGAGAAGCTGCGCCGCCTGCAGGAGCGGGTCGTCCCTGCGCTCGAGGCGCTGCTGAGCGCGGCCCTCGAGCGCGAATCGCTGCTCGGCGACGTGGTCGAGAACGCCGCCCTGCGCCGCGCCGACGTGGTGAAGACCGCTTTGCTGAGAGCCGTCTCCCACGACCTGCGCTCGCCGCTGACGGCGATCTCGACCGCGAGCGAGGCGATCGCCTCGCCGACCCTGTCCGGGCAGGAGCGCGTGGAGATGGCGACGATCATCGAGCAGGAGACGCGCCGTCTCTCGCGGCTGGTGGACAACCTGCTCGACCTCTCGCGCCTGCAAGCCGGCGTCGCCGAGCCGCAGGTCGAGTGGACGGCGGTCGACGAGCTGATCCATGCCGCGCTGCGGGAGCTCTCGGCGAAGCCGGAGGAGTTCGCGCTCGCGATCGACCGCGACCTGCCGCTGGTGAAGGCCGACCCGGTGCAGCTCGAGCGCGCGTTCGTGAACGTGCTGGAGAACGCGCGCCGCCACTCCGGCGGGCATCCGGTCTCGGTGCGGGCGCGCGCCGTGCGCGCCCTCTCCGCCCCGTCTGCCGGCGACGGCCTCTCCGGCGATCGCCTGATCGTGCGCGTCGTCGACCGTGGGCCAGGGATACCGCCGGCACAACTGGAGCGCGTGTTCGAGCCCTTCTACAGAGCTGGCACGCCGCAGGGCGGGCACCGCGGCTCCGGTCTGGGGCTCGCGATCGCGCGCGGCTTCGCCGAGGCGAACGGCGGGCGCCTGCACGCGGAGTCGCTGCCAGGCCAGGGCACGAGCTTCGTGTTCGAGCTGCCGCTGAGCGAGCCGGCCCAGGCGCCGCCGCCGGAGGAGCGGCTGCCCGCGGGCGGCCGCAGCGACCGATGAGCAGCCGCGTGCTCGTCGTCGACGACGAGCCGCAGATCCTGCGCGCGCTGCGCGTCGTGCTGCGCGACGAGGGCTACGAGGTGGTGCCCGCCGAAACCGGCTCGGAGGCGCTCGACAGGGCAGCGGTGCGCCCGCCGGACGCCGCGATCGTAGATCTGATGCTGCCTGACATCGACGGCGTCGAGGTGACGAGGCGGCTGAGGGAGTGGAGCGAGATGCCGATCCTCGTGCTCTCCGCGGTCGGGGAGGAGGAGCAGAAGGTGAGGGCGCTGCAGGCGGGCGCCGACGACTACATCACGAAGCCGTTCGGCTCGCGCGAGCTGGTCGCGCGCCTGCAGGCGGCGCTGCGGCGCGTCGGCCGTGGCGAGGAGCAGCCGTCGATTCGCGCGGGCGAGCTGGAGGTGGACCTCGCTGCGCGCACGGTGTCACTGGCCGGCGAGCCGGTTCACCTGACGCCGATCGAGTTCGACCTGCTGAAGGCGCTCTCGCGCAACCGCGGCAGGTTGATGACCCACCGCGCGCTGCTGCGCGAGGTGTGGGGCCCGGAGTACGTCGACGACGTGCAGGCGCTGCGCACCCACATCGCGCGCCTGCGGGCGAAGATCGAGCCGCAGGCGGCGGTCCCGCGCTACGTGGTGACGGAGCCGGGCGTCGGCTACCGATTCGCGGCCTGATCGCAGGTTTCACGGCTGGATACGCCACCGTCACGAAATCGTTATGTGACGGGAACGCATCGTAATGCGGCCGTGATGCGCGGCTGTCCATGATGGGTGCCATGGACGTCGTTGCGATCACGATGGCGGTTGTGACCTTCGCGGTCCTGCTTGCGATGATCGCAGGGATCGAGAAGATATGAGCGGCGCGGACGTCTTCGGGCTCGTCGTCTCGGTGCTCGTGATCGTCTACCTGTTCTACGCCCTGATCAGAGGCGAGAAGTTGTGACCTTCTTCGGCTGGGCGACGATCGCGATCTTCGCACTCGTGCTGACGGCCTGCGCGTACCCGCTCGGCCGCTACATGGCGCGCGTCTACGGCGGAGAAGGCGTCTTTCTCACACCGCTGCTGGGTCGCCCCGAGGCATGGCTGTACAGGATCTTCCGAGTCGACCCGCGCGCCGAGCAGGACTGGAAGGCGTACGCGCGCAGTCTGATCGTCTTCTCGCTCGTCGGGTGGCTGCTGCTGTACGTGGTCCTGCGCACGCAGACGCTGTGGGAGTTCACCGGCCTGAACCCGTTGCACTACCACTCGGCGACCTGGGACGTCACCTTCAACACGACCTCGTCGTTCCTGACGAACACGAACTGGCAGTACTACAGCGGCGAGACGACGATGAGCTACTTCAGCCAGATGGCCGGGCTGACCGTCCAGAACTGGCTCTCGGCGGGCGTCGGCATCGTGGTCGCGGTTGCGCTCGTGCGCGGGATCGTCGGCCGCAGCGGCAAGAGCCTCGGCAACTTCTGGCAGGACGTCGTGCGCACGGTGCTCTACGTGCTGGCGCCGATCTCGATCGTTGGTGCGTTGATCCTCGTCTCCCAGGGCGTGATCGACAACTTCTCCAGCTACCTGACCGCGCACACGGTGACCGGTCTGACGCAGACGATCGCGATGGGGCCGGTCGCCTCCCAGGAGGCGATCAAGCTGCTCGGCACGAACGGCGGCGGCTTCTTCAACGTCAACTCCGCGCACCCGTTCGAGAACCCGACCGGCTTCACCAACTTCTTCGAGATGCTGCTGGTCCTGATCATCCCCGCGGCGCTGATCTTCATGTACGGGCGCATGACGGGCAACCGCCGCCAGGGATACGCGATCTACGGCGCGGTGATGCTGATGTTCCTCGGAGCGGTCGCGGTCGCCTACGTCGCCGAGGCGCACGGCTCCCCCGCCCAGCACGCCGCCGGCCTGCACACCCATGTGATCGCGGGGTCCGGCGGCGGCAACATGGAAGGCAAGGAGCAGCGGTTCGGAATTGCGGGCTCGGCGCTGTTCGACGTGATCACGACCGTCACATCCTGCGGCGCGGTGAACAGCGCGATCGAGTCCTACACGGGAATCGGCGGCGCCGTGCCGATGGCGAACCTGTCCGCGAGCGAGGTGATCTTCGGCGGCGTGGGCACCGGGCTCTACTCGATCCTGCTCTACGTGCTGCTCGCGGTCTTCATCGGCGGGCTGATGGTGGGCCGCACGCCGGAGTGGCTTGGCAAGAAGCTCGAGGTGCGGGAGATAAAGCTCGCTGGCCTCGGCATCCTGATCACGCCGCTTGCGGCGCTGTTCTGCACCGCGATGGCGACCGCGACGAACGCGGGCAGGGAATCGATCTCGAAGGTGGCGGCCGGCGGCCCGCAGGCGTTCTCGGAGACCTTCTACGCCTACCTCTCGCAGGCGAACAACAACGGCTCCGCCTTCGCCGGCTACACCGGCTACATCCAGCCCGCCGCCGGCAACCTCGGCGCGCACGGCGTGAAGCTCGCCGACGTACTCGGCGGCTCGACGATGATGCTCGCCCGGTACGCGCCGATCCTGTTCGCGCTCGCGGTCGCGGGGGCGCTCGCCGGCAAGCGCGTGAGCCCCGCCGGGCTCGGCACGATGCGGACCGACAATCCCACGTTCGTCGTGCTGCTGATCGGCGTGATCGTGATCGTCGGCGCGCTCACCTTCTTCCCCGCGCTGCTGCTCGGGCCGATCGTCCAGGGACTGACGGGACACCTGTACTGATGAGCGCGGAGCACACGATGGGCGAGGCGCAGGCGCGCGGGAGACGGGCGGGGCGGCGCCCTCTGCGGCACGACGTCGTGACCGCGGTGATCGCGATGCTGGTTTTCACGCTGCTGCTGGGAATCGTGTACCCGCTCGCGATCGAGGGCGTGAGCCAGGTCGCCTTCCCGGGCAACGCGAACGGTCAGCCGATCTACCGAGACGGCACGCTCGTGGGCTCGAAGATCATCGGCCAGGCGTTCGAGAGCCCGCGCTGGTTCCATAGCCGTCCATCGGCGACCGAAGGCGGGCCGGACAACGCGGCCGCGAGCACATTCTCGAACCTCGGCCCGAACAGCAAGCTGACGAGGGAAGCAGACGAAGAACAGATCAATGAATATCTGAAGTTGAACGAGCCTTACGACAAGGGCCTGACGGTCGCGAAGATCCCGGTCGACGCGGTGAACAGCTCCGCGTCCGGGCTCGACCCGCAGATCTCAGAGGCGAACGCGAGGATCCAGGCGCACCGGATCGCGGCGCTGCGTCACCTCTCGCTCGCGCGCGTGGACTCGCTGATCGCGAAGTACACCTCTGCGCGCGGCCTCGGCTTCTCCGGCGAACCGGGAGTGAACGTGCTGGAGCTGAACCTCGCGATCGACAGGGCAACGACCCGATGAGGCGCGCGCTGATCGACAGCATCGTAAAGCTCGACCCGCGCATGCAGATCCGCAATCCGGTGATGTTCGTGGTGGAGATCGGGTCGGTGATCACGACCGTGACATGGCTGATCCAGGTCTTCGGCGGCAGGGCGCTCGGCGGCGCCGACCCCGCCTGGTACACGCTGACGATCGCGATCTGGCTGTGGCTGACGGTGATCTTCGCGAACGCGGCGGAGGCGTTCGCGGAGGGTCGCGGCCGGGCGCAGGCGGCGACGCTGCGATCGATGCGCAAGGAGACGCTCGCAAAGATGCGTGACGGCTCGACGAAGGCTGCCTCGCAACTGACGCGCGGCGACGTCGTGATCGTGGAGGCGGGCGAGCTGATCCCCGGCGACGGCACCGTGATCGCGGGGATCGCCTCCGTGGACGAGTCGGCGATCACGGGCGAGTCGGCTCCGGTGATCCGGGAGTCCGGGGGCGACCGCAGCGCCGTGACCGGCGGCACGAAGGTCGTCTCCGACCGGCTGACGATCGAGATCACCCAGGAACCGGGGCGCTCCTTCCTCGACAGGATGATCTCGCTCGTCGAGGGCGCCCAGCGGCGCAAGACCCCGAACGAGATCGCCCTGAACATCCTGCTGGCGGCGCTGACGCTGATCTTCGTGATCGTGGTCGCGACGCTGCGCCCCTTCGGCCTGTTCGCGGGCGCCTCGATCTCCGAGACGAGCCTGATCGCGCTGCTGGTCGCCCTGATTCCGACGACGATCGGCGCGCTGCTCTCGGCGATCGGGATCGCGGGCATGGACCGGCTCGTGCGCCGCAACGTGCTCGCGCTCTCCGGCCGCGCGGTCGAGGCGTCCGGCGACGTCGACGTGCTGCTGCTCGACAAGACGGGCACGATCACGATCGGCAACCGGCTCGCCTCCGAGCTGATCCCGATGCCTGGCGTCGCGGAGACGGAGCTGGCGGAAGTCGCGCAGCTCTCCTCGCTCGCCGACGAGACGCCCGAGGGCCGCTCGATCGTCGTGCTGGCGAAGCAGTACGGCATCCGCGAGCACGAGATGGCGAGCGCCGGCGCGCGCTTCGTGCCCTTCACGGCGCAGACGCGGATGAGCGGCGTCGACCTCGACGGCCAGCAGATCCGCAAGGGCGCCGGCGACGCGGTGATCGCCTTCGTCGAAGGCGAGGGCGGCCACCCGCCGCCGGAGCTGAGCCGCCACGTGCAGCGGATCGCGCGCGAGGGCGGCACGCCGCTCGCGGTCGCCCGCGACAGCCAGGTCCTCGGCGTGATCTACCTGAAGGACACGGTGAAGGAGGGCATGAAGGCGCGCTTCGACCACCTGCGCGCGATGGGCATAAGGACCGTGATGGTGACCGGCGACAACCGCCTGACGGCGGCAAAGATCGCGGAGGAGGCGGGCGTCGACGACTTCCTCGCCGAAGCGACCCCCGAGGCGAAGCTCGCTCTGATCCGCGAACGGCAGAGCGAGGGCTACATGGTCGCGATGACCGGCGACGGCACGAACGACGCGCCCGCGCTCGCCCAGGCGGACGTGGGGGTCGCGATGAACACCGGCACCCAGGCGGCGCGCGAGGCGGGAAACATGGTCGACCTGGACTCGAACCCGACGAAGCTGATCGAGATCGTCGAGGTGGGCAAGCAGCTCCTGATCACGCGCGGCGCGCTTACGACCTTCTCGATCGCGAACGACGTCGCGAAGTACTTCGCGATCCTGCC
>JBAIYK010000138.1:0-2617 GCA_037915935.1 Solirubrobacterales bacterium
GGCCTCTCCGGCGCCGCCGCGCTGCTGCAGCTCGCGGGCGTGCTCTCGCAGACCGAGACGAGGCATCCCGTCTACGTGATCTTCTCCGACGGGGGCAGCGGCGGCGACCCCGCCGCGGCGCGGTGGCTGCAGTCCCATCTCGGCGGCCGCATCGACGCCGCGATCGTGCTAGGGAGCCTTGCCTCGGCGACCCTGAGGACGCCGCTCGTGCAGCCGTACTCGACCGGCGTCGGGGCCGCGCCCGAAGCCCTCACGCGGACCGTCTCCAGCGCGCTGGGCGGCGAGCTCGGAATCGACCCGGGCGCTGCGAGCCTGCCCTCCCAGCTCGCGCACCTCGCGTTCCCGCTCGCGGTCGGCGAACAGGGGCCGCTCGACGCCGCGGGCATCCCGGCCGTGACCGTGAGCCTCGCCGGCGAACGCGGCCCTGCGGTCTCCGAAGGAGTGAGCGAAGCGCGCCTGCAGGCCGCCGGCAGGGCGGTGCTGAGCGCCTTCTACGCGCTCGACCGCGGTGACGCGGTGAGCGCAAGCCCAAGCGCCGGCCTGCTGCTCGCGGGCCGCGCGCTGCCGGAGTGGGCGGTCGCGCTGCTGGCGCTGACCCTGCTGATCGGCCCGCTCGTGATCGCCTGCGACGGGCTCGTGAGGCTCGCCCGCCGCGGCGAGCGGCTCTCGCGCTGGATGCTGCTCCCGCTCTCCTGCGCGGCGCCGTTCCTGCTCTGCGCCGCGAGCCTGAGCGCGCTCGCGGCGGTCGGCCTGCTCGACGCCCCGCCGAGCCCGCTCGGGGCGACCGCGCTGCGCTTCGACGCCGGCTCGGCCCTCGCGCTCGTGGCGGGCGTCGCGACGCTCGTCGCGTGCTGGCGGCTGTGGCGTAGGCTGACGCCGTGGGCGCGGCCGGCGCGCCTGCCGCGCCCAGGCGTCGCAGGCCTCGGCGCGCTCGCGAGCGGCTGCCTGCTCACGCTGCTCGTGTGGCTGCTCGACCCCTATGCGGCGCTGCTCGCGCTGCCGGCGCTGCACCTGTGGCCGCTCGCCGTCTGCCCCGAGCGCCGTCCGCAGGGCCGCGGCGCCCGGCTCGCGCTCGCGCTCGTGCCCGCGCTTGCGCCGATCGGGCTGCTGATCGCCTTCTACGCGTTCTCTCTGGGCCTCGACCCCGCTCAGGCGCTGCTCGAGGCGATGCTGATGGTGGCGGGCGGCTACGTGAGCTTCGGCGGGGCGCTGTTGTGGAGCCTTGCGAGCGGCGCGATCGTCGCGATCGCGATCGCGACGTCGAGCAGAGAGACGCCGCCGCGGGCGCACGGCGCGCGGCCGATCGAAGACCGCGTCCCAGCGCTTCCCGCGCGGCGGCGGCCGGTCTATCGCGAGCGCGCGCTGAGCGGCGGCGCGATGCGCGCATCGAGGTAGGAGGCCGTGGCGGAAGTCCTGTTCACGATGGGCGGCCGGCGGCGTCGTCGCCGCGCGCGGCTGACGCGCGCGCTCGCCTGGATGCTCGTGCTGGTCGGCCTGCTGCTGCTCGCCGACGCGGCGGCGACGTTGCTCTGGCGCGAGCCCGTCTCGGCGCTGATCGCGTCCCTGCGCGAGGGCGGCCTCGAAAGCCAGCTGCGCCGGATCGAGACCGCGAGCCCTCCGGCTGGCGAGCGCGCGGCGCTGCTGGCGCTGAAGGCGGAGCGACGTCGCGTGCGCTTCCTCGCGCGGCGCCTCGAACGCGGCGCCGCCGACGGCAGCGCGGTCGGCAGGATCGTGATCCCCCGCATCGGCGCGAGCTACGTGGTCGTGAAGGGCAGCGGCGAGGAAGAGCTCGAGCTCGGCCCCGGGATCTACTCGAAGTCGCTGTATCCGACGACCTCGTTCCCCGGCGCAGGCGACACGACCGCGATCGCCGGCCACCGCACGACCTGGCTTGCGCCCTTCCGGCACATCGACGAGCTGCGGCCTGGGGACAGGGTGTTCCTCACGATGCCCTACGCCCGCTTCGTCTACCTCGTCACCGATCGCAGGATCGTGCCAGAAGCCGACGTGCAAGCCGCGGTCGCTCCGAGTCGTCTGCCTCATCTCGTGCTCTCCGCCTGCTGGCCGCTGTTCAGCGCCGAAAAGCGGATCCTCGTCTTCGCGCGCCTGGCGAGCGTCAGGCCCCGCGGCGCGGCGCTGATCCACACGCGCCGACAGCGCGCGAGCGCCTTCGGCGCGACGCTCACCTCGCCCTCGGAGCTGACCGAAGGCTCGGGGTCCGCTACCAGCGGTGCTCGTAGCCCTGCATCCTCACCTCGCCTGCCTCGCTCATGAAGCGCGCGCCCGGGCCGCCGGCGCTCGCAGGCAGCGCCTCGCCGATCCAGCTCACCTGCGCGCCGCCGGCCTCGCGCAGCGCGCGCTCAATCCGGGAGCGCTCCGCGGGGGCGGCGCAGAAGCAGAGCTCGTAGTCCTCGCCGGCGCTCGCCGCGATCCGCCACGGCTCGCTCGACAGCTGGGAGGCGGCCTGCTGCACGCCCTCTCCGAGCGGCAGCAGCGAGAGGTCGATCTCCAGCAGCACGCCGCTCGCGCGCCCGAGGTGGGCGGCGTCGGTCGCAAGGCCGTCGGAGAGGTCGATCATCGCTCGCGCGCCGGCGCGTGCGAGCGCCGCGCCCTCGCG
>JBAIYK010000127.1:0-20779 GCA_037915935.1 Solirubrobacterales bacterium
GCGCGCGGAGCTCGAGGGGCAGATGGGCGACCAGACGGTCGGCGTCCAGGCCCGGATGATGTCCCAGGCGATGCGCAAGCTGACCGGCAACCTGAACCGGACCCAGACGCTGTGCCTGTTCACCAACCAGATCCGTGAGAAGGTCGGCGTGATGTTCGGTTCGCCGGAGACCCAGCCGGGCGGCCGGGCGCTCGATCGGCGTCACCTTCTCGGCGCCGAGGCCGTGCGCGGCGTAGATCTTGCGCTCGATCTCGCGCGCGATCTCCTCGTTTTCGTCGAGGAACAGCTTCGCGGTGTTGCGGCCCTGGCCGAGCCGTTCCTCGCCGTAGGAGAAGAAGGAGCCGGACTTGCCGATGATGCTGTGCTCGATCCCGAGGTCGATCAGGCAGCCGGAGGTGGAGATGCCCTTGCCGAACTCGATGTCGAACTCGGCCTGCCTGAAGGGGGCGGCGAGCTTGTTCTTCACGACCTTCACGCGCACCCTGTTGCCGACCGCCTCGGTGCCGTCCTTCAGCGTCTCGATGCGGCGGATGTCGAGCCGCTGGGAGGCGTAGAACTTCAGCGCGCGCCCGCCCGGCTGCGTCTCCGGGGAGCCGAACATCACCCCGACCTTTTCGCGGATCTGGTTGGTGAGGATGCAGAGCGTGCCGCTCCTGTTCAGGTTGCCGGCGAGCTTGCGCATCGCCTTCGACATCATCCGCGCCTGCGTGCCGACGGTCTGGTCGTCCATGTTGCCCTCCAGCTCGACGCGCGGCGTGAGCGCGGCGACCGAGTCGATCGCGACGACGTCGAGCGCGCTCGAGCGCACGAGCATGTCGGCGATCTCGAGCGCCTGCTCGCCGTAGTCGGGCTGGGAGACGAGCAGCTCGTCGATGTCTACGCCGATCTGCTTCGCGTACAGCGGGTCCATCGCGTGCTCGGCGTCGATGAACGCGCACACGCCGCCGAGCCGCTGCGCTTCGGCGAGCACGTGGTAGATGAGCGTCGTCTTGCCGGAGGACTCGGGGCCGTAGACCTCGACGATGCGGCCCTTCGGCACCCCGCCGATCCCGAGCGCGAGGTCGAGCGAGAGCGCGCCGGTCGGGATCGCGTCGACGCGCACCTGCGCGCCCTCGTCGCCCATCCGCATCACCGAGCCCTTGCCGAACTCGCGCTCGATCTGGGTCAGAGCGCCCTTCAGCGCGGCGTCGCGCGCCTTCGCCGCCTTCTCCTGGTCCTGGTCGCTGATGGGCATGGCAGACTCCTCCGGATCGCGGGTTTCGCAGGCAAGCTAGCCCCTTGTCCGGACGGAACAGTTGTTCGTGTCGGCGGCGGCGAGCGCCTCGTAGCTTGCGCCCTCGGGCGAGAGCCAGGAGCGGTAGAGCACGAGCCGTTGCGCGACGAAGCTCCGCGCCGGCGTCGGCGAGAGCGTCCGCTCGCGCGGCGCGGCCCCGTCGCGCAGGCGCGCGACCGTCACGTGCGGCCTGAAGGCGCGGCGCTTCGCGCCTCTCGTCGGTGCCGCGGAGTCGAGCCCGGCGGCGGCCAGCTCGGCGCTCACGGCGCGGTGCAGGCCCGCCAGCGCCCCCGAGTCGTCGTGCACCTCGACCGCGAGCGCCCGCGGCCGCCGCGCGGGCAGCCACAGCGGCGCCCCGATCGAGGTCTCCCCGATCTGCGGCTGGGCAAGCGACTCGATCAGCGCGCTGAGCGGCTCGATCTCCTCGACCGGGCGCGAGCCGAGAAAGATGACGGTGAGGTGCAGCAGCTCCGGGTCGAGCGCCCTCACGCCATGCAGCCCGCCGCCGTGGCGGGAGGAGCGCTCCTGGCCGGCGCGCGAGCCGCGCCCCTGTGCGTCCGCGCCCCGCGCGGAGCACGCCCGCCGCTGCGCGAGCCGCGCCCAGGCGCTCAGCTCCTGTCGCAGCTCGCCTGGCAGGTCGAGCGCGATGAACAGCCTCGCGGTCGCCGGGTGGGACATCCCACCGTCGATGCTAGAGGCCGGGGCCAGCCGCGGCCACAGCGGCCACAGCAGCCGACCGGGCGCTGCGAGATCGATTACGCGCCGCTCCCGTCCGCGCGCGACGACGGTCCATCTCCTCATAAAAAGAAAAGAAGAAATCAGCCTGCGGACAGCAGAGCACGCCTCATCATGTGCATCGCGACCGTCACCGCCCGCTCGCGCACCTCCTCGCGGTCGCCCGGCAGGCGCACGCAGCGCGTCATCGAGCGCTCGCCTGGGCCGGCGACGCTCAGCCACACCGTTCCGACCGGCTTCTCCGGGGTGCCGCCGCCGGGGCCGGCGATGCCCGTCACCCCGACGCCGACGTCCGCGCCCAGCGCCTCGCGCGCGCCCTCCGCCAGCTCGGCGGCCACCTGCTGCGAGACCGCGCCGTGCGCCGCGAGCGTCTCCCTCCTCACTCCCGCGAGCGTCACCTTCGCCTGATTCGAGTACACGACGAGCCCGCCCTTCGTGTACACGGAGGAGCCCGGCAGGTCCGTCAGGCGCGCGGCGAGCATGCCGCCGGTGCAGGACTCCGCGACCGCGATCGAGCGGCCGTTCATCAGGTCCGCGACCTGCTCGTCGACGGTCGCGCCGTCGCGCGAGAAGAGCTCGCTCGGGTGGGCGGCGGCTAGGAACGCCGCCAGCGCCTCGTAGGCGGGCCCTGAGCCGTCGGGCACGCGCGTCGTCACCTCGAGCTCGCCGCGGTGCTGGCAGGTCGTCACCTCGAGCTCGTCCAGCCGCACCCCGTCGCGCTGCGCCTCGCGCAGCGTCTGCGCGAGCTGCGACTCGGGGATGCCGAACAGCCGCAGCGTGTGGACCTCCGCCCTGCGCGCGCGCGCGAGGACGCTCCTCAGCGGCTCGACCTCCACCGCCCGCCGCCACATCGGCTGCAGCTCCCGCGGCGGCCCCGGCAGCACGACGAGCACCGGCGCGCCGTCGCCCCGGTCCTCCCCGCCCGCGATCACGAGCCCCGGCGCGGTCCCGACCGGGTCGAGCACGCTCGCCCCGCGCGGCACCGTCGCCTGCTTGCGGTTGCCCGCGCTCAGCGCCGTCGCGTCCACGCCGCGCCGCCGCGCGAGCGGGCGCACGATCGCCGCGATCCTCGCCTCCAGCTCCGCGTCGAGGAACAGCTCCAGGCCGAGCTGCGAGGCGACCGCCTCGACCGTCAGGTCGTCCGCGGTCGGCCCGAGGCCGCCGCTGCTCACGACGACGTCGAGCCCCTCGTCAATCATCCGCCGCAGGCCCCGCCCGATGTCGGCGGGGCGGTCGCCGACGAGCAGGATCTCCGCGACCTGCGCCCCGCGCGCCTGCAGCTCGCGCGCGAGCCACGGCCCGTTGCGGTCGGTGACGACGCCCGTAAGCACCTCCGTGCCGGTCACGAGCACGCCCGCGCGCAGCCTCGACGGCTCGCCCTCGCGGGTCATGCGAGGCCGGGAGCGCGGGTCATGCGCAGGTCGGCTGGCGCGTCGCCGGCAGCGGTCTCGCGCCGGCGGAGGTGATCTCGTAGCCGATCGCCTTCGTCGAGGCGGGCACGCTCATCGGCCTGCCGTTCACCGTCAGGCTCACGGAGGCGTTTCCGAGCGTCACGTCGAACCGCCTCGCGTGGAAGGGCCCCTTCGTTTCGCCGGCGCTGAGGTCGACGCCGGGGATCAGCTTGCGGCCGGAGTCGTCGATCAGGCAGACCCAGACGGTGCCGGTCGCCTGCAGCGAGAGGCTGAGCCGGCCGCCGGCCGCCGGCGCGCCCGCCGCCGAGCTGCGCGCGCGTTCGCGGGCGACGCGGCCGTGGCGGGTCGAGGCGCTTGAGCTGCGCGTGCGGGAGCTGCTCGTCCTGCCCGGTTTCGAGGGGCCGCGTGTCAGCAGCCCGATCACCAGGAACAGGATCACGACCGCGATCAGGCCGACGGTCACCGCGTAGCCGCGCGAGGCGCGCCCGCCGCCGGGCCCGATCTCGCCCCCGCCCGACGACCGCATCCGCCGCCGCGGCGCGCTCAGCGGCTGCAGCTCCTGCTCGCCAGGCTGCTCGTAGTGCGCGCGGTACTCGTCGACGAGCGCCTTGCCGTCGAGGCCGAGCGCGGTCGCGTAGGTGCGCAGGAAGCTCTTGATGAACGTCGGCCCTGGCAGCAGGTCCCACTCTTCGTTCTCGAGCGCGCGCAGGTAACGGGCCCTGATCTTCGTCTCCGCCTCGATCTCGGACACGTCGATGCGCGCCCGCATCCGCGCTTCGCGCAGCGTTGCACCGATCTCGGGCATGTCGTAGAGAAGGCTACCTATCCCGCACTTTGCGAGCGCAGCGGGGCGCCTCCGAGCTGAGGGCTTGCTCGGAGGCGCCTTTTTTGGGGGGAGGGGATGGGTTGGCTATCCGCGCCTGCGGCGGTGTCGATGCCCGCGAGCCTTCCGCACCTTCCTCGCGGCCCTGCAGCCCTTCACGACGACCTTCGTGTTCTGTTCGATCGTCGCGCCGTCCTGAGCGACGATCGTCGTCGGCATCACGAGCTTCACGCGCCGCCTCACGCGGCGCTTGCCGTGCTTCACGGTCTTGAAGCAGAGGCTGCCGTTCGCCGCCAGCGCGGAGTGCGGTCCTGTTGGCAGCGTCAGTTCGAAGCTGCTGATGGGCACGTCCGGGGCGCTCTTGAAGTTTGAGGTCGTGATGTTTTTGTGGATGTTCGTGTTGCCTTCCAGGATCACCGTCACGCCTGAGCCCTGCAGCACGATGTCGAGGTCCGGGAACGCCGCGCCGCCGTGGGAGACGAAGATCGCCGGGCCCGTCAGCGGCGTCGAGAGGATCGGCGTGCGTGCGATCGCGCTGCCCACCTTCGAGGCCGCCGGGCACCCGGCCGGGTTTTCCGCGAACTGCCTTTCGCTGCACGCGCCTTTCAGGGTTGCGACCCTGGAGGGCAGCGCCTTCGGCAGCTTCACCAGCACGCTCCTGATGTTCGCCTGGCCCGGCCCTGAGGTGATCTTCACGTGCAGGAACGCGCCGAACCGCTTCGTGTGGCGGGCCTTCGTGGAGACGTTGAACCCCGGCCTGAAGGCGAGGCTCGCGCAGTCCGCGACCGCGAAGCGCGCGGACAGCGGGTGCACGCTCTTCTCGACGCTTTCAGCGCTCCCCGTCACCTGCATCGAGCCGCAGCTCGTCGGGTTCAGCGTGAAGCTCGGCCTGCTCACCGACACCTCGATCCGCCGCATGCGCAATGGGATGCCGTCGAGCATCGTCGGCAGCGGGTCGCTCTTCACGCTCACCTGCGCGGTGTGGGGGTCGATGAAGATCGCCGCGCGCACGACGACCGTGCCGAGGTCGAACGGGCCCGCGAGCGCCGGCACGATCGCGACCATGCCGTAGGGCGCGCCTTTGTACGAACCTGTCAGGTATGCCCTCCCCGGCACGTAGAACGGCGCTTCACCCGGGCCGGCGCCGGCCTGGACCGTGCCGATCTGGCTTTCGGCCGGGCAGCTCGGATTCGCCTTCTCCGCCGTACCCGTGTTGTGCTCGGCTGCCGCGATCTGCGCTTCGCTGCACTCCGCGACCCCGGCAAGCTTGCCGACCAGGCCCTTCGGCAGCGTCACCGAAAGCCCCGAGAGCTGCTGTTCGCCGTCGTTGCGGCTCACCGCGAGCGAGAACGGCGTGTAAGCGCCCGCGACCGGGTTGGCCGTCCCCGCCTGGAAGCCGGGCGCAAACTCGGACACGCACCCGGAGCTGATCGAGAACGGTTCGACCGCCGGTTCCGCGTCAGGCGTCCCCCGCGCTTCGCCTTCCGCCGGTTCGTGCGACCACGGTTCGAAGAGGCTCGCGGTGCTGAAGGAGCCGCATACGGTCGGCGTCGCCAGCGCCGCGCGGCGGCCGCCGTAGAAGGTCAGCTTCAGGTCGCTGAACGGCAGCTGCGGGTTTTCATCGAACGTCGAGGTGAGCTGCCCGGTCTGCTCGTTCGCGACGACGTCGCCCCTCAGCTTGATCAGCACGCCCTGCCCTTCGACCACCAGATACAGACGGAACCTGTTGCCCGCGTGCAGGCTGCTCAGATAGATGCGGCCGTCCAACGGTTCCGGCAGCAGCGGCGTCTTCAGTTCGATCTTGCCGACCTGCGACGCGTTCGGGCATTCCGGAGCCGCCATCGAGTGCAGCCGTATCTCCGCGGGCGTGCACCCTTCCAGGCCGTTCGCCTGCGACGGCGAGATCGAGAGGCCCTGCGGCAGCGTCACCTGCGCGTCCTTCAAAGCGGGTGTCGCGAGGTTGTTCGGCCCTTCCGACTGCCGCACCTGCAGATCCACCGTAAGACCCGTCGGCGAGTCCGTCACGGTCTTATCCGGCTTCACTTCCAGTTCGGGGTGGAACGTCAGCTTTTCGCAGCCCGTGATCCCTTCTGGGAACATCGGCGTCGCGGCGGTCACCCAGTTTTCGTCACCGGGGGCGGGCAGACCGTCTTCGGCGAGCTTGCCCGGATGCAGCCACGAGTCCCCGATGATCGTCGCTTCTTCCTGTTCCCCGCACCTCGTCGGGTTCGTCAGGAACGGGACTTCCGCGGTGCCGGCGGGCAACGGTTTGCCTTTATCGCCAGGGATGAAGATGATGTTGCTCGACGCGCCTCTTTCCGGCAGGAACCGTTCAGCGTCGTGCCGCGGGTCGGCGGGCACGCCCCACAAAGTCAGCTGCGAACCGGTGATCGGATCCGCCTCGCTGATGTTGCGCACCTTCGCCGTGACGCCATAGTCGCCATCGGAGCGCACCTGGAAGACGACCGGCTGGCCGATCTCCACGAACGGGAATGCAAGCTCGGCGGGCACGCCGGGCGGCGGCACCATGTTGTACACCGGCAGCGGTTCGCTCTCTGGTGTCCCCGCAAGAGGGGCGCGAAAGAGCTTGATCACTCCCACCTGCGAGGCGGTCGCGCAGCCTGGCGGGCGCTGCCGGTTGGTCAGCGAGCTCAGTTCGCTCATCCTGCAACGCGGCACCTTCGCAACGCTGCCCGCAAACCCGGCCGGAATGTTCACGTAGTAGTCCTTTGGCTGCAGATCAGACGGCAGATTCCCGTTCGATTCGGTGTTGACCAGGAACCTCGTCGTCACATCGAACGGATGCGAGCCCGCCTGCGAATCCAACGCCGTAGGACTCCCCGCGGCCGGTTCTTCTTCATCCGCTTC
Source organism: Solirubrobacterales bacterium (assembly GCA_037915935.1). Taxonomy (GTDB): domain Bacteria; phylum Actinomycetota; class Thermoleophilia; order Solirubrobacterales; family Solirubrobacteraceae; genus Palsa-744. Next base: position 7,112 of record JBAIYK010000127.1, read on the forward strand.
GTTGCTGACGAGCATCTCGAGCGCATTCGGCCCCGACAGCTGGAAGCCGAAGACCGGTTCGATCGCGGTGAACGATTCGTCGACACCGACGGCATCACCCGCGGCATTGCGCGCGTGCAAGCGGAAATGGTAGATTTCGCCGGCTTCCAAGCCGTTGACTTCCGCGCTCACCGGCACGGATGCGCTGCCCGAGCCGAGCGAGCCCGGTTCCTGCGCGCACGCGACCACATGGTCGTAGTGTTCTTCGACCTTGTACTCCGCTTCGGGCGCGTATTCGAATTCACATGCGGTCACAGGCTGGCCATTGGGATCGACTGTGCCGTTCAACGTCGCTGCCGCCGATGTGACGCCGGTCGCGGCTTCGGTTTTCACGATCGGCGACGCGGCCCGACCGCAACCGACCATCGCCAGCCATGCGCCCAACATCACCGCCGCCGCAACGGCGATCCTGATCGTTTCGCGTCTCACGGCCCGCACGCTCATCTCACGCTCCCCTCGCCTGCGACGTGGGCTCTCTGGCTCGCCTTGGCGCCGTATCTGCGCCGCGCCGCGCGTTCACACGCTTGCCTGCGCCGGCTGTTCTTTCGTCGCCTGCACAACCTCAAAGCATGCTTCAACCGACGCCTCCGCGCGGAGACGACCTGCTTTTCGTGTGCCCGCACCCTTCTGGTGACTTCGCCGGAGCCTGCGACCGATTCCGTCCCGGCTGCGACCGGTGTCGCGGCTTCGCCGCCTGCCGCCGTGCACTGTTCCGCTTCGCAGCCGACAGTGGGCACCGTATATGGGAAGCCGCCGTCGACGCGCACGTCGTAGAGCTTCGAAGCGTTGTCGAGCCCGGGGAGCAGCGATTCGCTGGTCTGGATGTAGACGTCGTTCAGGTTTTCGCTTGCGCCCTCGAGGTGCGTGCCGTCCGCGATGCCGTTGTTGTTCGGCACTTCCTTGCCAAGGCCGGAGGAGAGCAGGTACACGCACCCTTCGGTCACAGGGCTGTACGTCGCGCTTGCCGCTTTGCCCGCGGATGGCGCTTCGCAGCCATTGCTGCCTTCGCGCTCCCACTCATAGACATCCATCGCGCCGTTGACGTCCTGGGGCACCAACGCTTCGTTGGTCTCGAACACCGCCCGCGATCCATCGTCGGAGATGAAAGGCGGCGAGGGCGTCTGATACTGCTGCTCGCCGTTGTCCAGCGAGAACTCGTCGATCAGCTGCGCCCGCCCCACTTCGGAGGCCAGCGTGCCTTCTTCTGCGCGAGGCGGCGTAGACGGCGGCGCGCCGCTCGGATTGCAGGAGACACACGTCACCCTCCCAGATTCCGCATCGAAGACGTACGCCTCGAAGTGCCCATCGTTTTCATACCCGGTCAGCTGGGCGCTGTCGATGAACAGCAGATGCGACCCATCCGAAGCCCCCCCGGAGGCGACCGGCATGTTCGCAGTCGCGGCATATTCTCCAGGAGCCCTGATCACGCCTCCGGCGGTCCCTCCGCCGAGATAACCGCCCGCTTCCGTGCCCGGCACCCTTTCAGTGACACCGTTGTGGTAGACGAAGATGCCTTCACCACCGAGCGAGTAGACACGCGATCCGTCGGCGGAGTATGCGAGCAGATCGCCTTCGCCGACTTCCGTGGTTTCTCTCGTGTCGACATGGTACTCGTAGAGCTTTGCGCCGAGCGTGAGAATGACTTCTTCTTCCCCCGCACCCGTACCAGCCCTGCCCGCGAACGCCCCCCCGGGCAACTGCACAGTCGTGCCGCTCACCACGTCACGCAGGAACAGCCCGCCTTCTCTGCAGTTGCTTGCGCTGAACACCACGTTGACGCCGCTCGGCGCGACCGCGCCATAAGAATAGTCCGCGACGCCAAGCGTGCTCGGCACCCCCTGTCCGACTTCGGCGCCGCAGTTCGCCACGCTGCCGTTCGGCAGAATCCCCACCAGATACGTGTGCCCCCCGGTGCGCTCGTAGATCTCGTTGCCGGCTTCATGCGTGTCCTGTGGCGTGCCCGGCGCCGTCGCCAGTTTCGCCGTCGTGACGAAGAACGCCCTGCTGCCGTCGGTCGAGCCACCCGCAAGGAAGGCGCCCCAACCATTGACCGCTGCGAGACCGGCATATTCTGGCGTATCTGGCGTTTCGATCATTTCCTGCGTCAACGCGCCCGAATCAGGCAGCGACAGCAGCGACACCCCGCCGCTGCCCATCGACATGCGATACACACCCATGCCCGTCGTCTCGTTCAACTGCGGTTCTTCGAATGGATCACGGAACATCGAATTCACAAACGCTTCCGAGAAGTCGGCCGTGAAACTCACACCTTCCGCGTTACTCTCGGCGCCAAGGCTCAAATGAGACGGCCCCTCGCCCTGCGGCGGAGAGATCGCCCGCTGCACCCAGCCCGTAACCTCACGCGTCGCCAAGAACCTCTCCGGCAAACCGTCACGCGCGCCGCCCGGCGTCGGCAGAAAGCTTTTGTAATAGACGTGCTCGCCTTCCGGAAACCCGAAGCTGCCCGTCACGTTCGTCGCATCGCCACCGTTCGCCTCGCTGACAATCTCATACGCACGACAGTCCGGCAGGGAAATCCTGAACCCCGGCGAGGATTCCGTCGACACAGGACAGCCATCCCTGTTCGCATCACCAGCCGCCAACGCCGGAGAAGCCGCCAGAGCGCAGCCGATCATGACCACCGTCGACGCGACGAACCCAACAGCGCTCGATCGCAAACCGTCAACCACTCGCACTCCCATCCCTCCTCCGAAACTCCATGTGGGCCCTAACGCACTCCACCTGCTTCTGCACACCACGATCTTACACGACTACATGACACCGCCACGTCGCAAGGCCTCAGTGACCCTGCGACGCGACGGCAACCGTCTAATTCTGCTTACAGGTCTTGGCCTGCAGGCTCAATCTTTGGATTGAATTACGGACAGTTTTGAGGTTCCTTCGTACAGATTTCAGCGTTGTTCCCATCGAATGTGATTGTGACTTTAGCGTCCTCAGCAGCTTCGCCGCCAAAGGCGCCCGCGACAGAGAGGTGTTGATTGGTGTCTTCCACCCCTAATAAATCAATACTCTTGTACAGCTGCGTTGCGCTGTTTTTGCCGACAGATTCGAAGCGAACTTCGGCTGACGCCACCTCTGTGTTGAAGGGACCGATGACTTCGCCTACGATCTCGCCTTCGACAGTGGTGTTGCCGTTGAGGCATTCGACCGTAGTGAACACTGTAGTGCCATCATCAGGCGCCAGTCTGAGCGCTACGTCTGATGCATGACCGCCTGGTAATAATAATAACCCAAGCTCAGCTAACGCTAATTTAGGTAAGATAGGTTCTTTACAGGTTGCTTTGTTGGTACCCACCGTCTGTTCGCATTTTTCGAAGAATCGCAGATGGACACGATGGGCTAACGTCGATTTCGCTAAAATCGCGCCACTGCCTTCCACCTTATTACATAATATCGTTCCCGTAGCACCGAGGTTTTCGCCTCTCAGCGTGGGGTCCCTTCCTGAGACGGTGAATGATAATTCAGTACCTTTTAATAGTAAGAATAACGGATGGAACGCCGACGCAGATCCCGCGCCAAGCGCCCCCACCGCGCTGAGGACAAGCGTCGCGAAGAACGCCAGCCCCAGGAGCCTGATGAATCTCATAACTGCTCCTTTGTCAATCCGGCGGCTGCCGGACCGACAGGAGACACAGACACGCTACGTAAGAGGTAAGACCCCATCAAGTGGCGTCTCCCACTCAAATGACTCACGGAGCCCGAGTAGGTACTCACCGGCTCGAACCTCGCTGCCGTTCTGCCCTACGTCTCGTGCTGCGCTCCTGCCTGTCCATTCCAACAACCATCCAGAGTGCTTGATCGATTGGAGAGAGCCGGGTCGAAACCCGGTCAATGCCCGCCGCCCTGGTTGCTCCGAGCGCGGGTCCTGCGGACGAAGCAGGGCCGGCGGGCATCAACGAGCGTTGCACGTGGCGCGCCGCCTGTCAAGCAGAAAGTTTCCGGGCGTCTGCAAAAGCGTTTGCGCAGAGCCAAGATTCGGCTCTATAGAGCCAAAAAACCAGTCAGAAACAATCCCGCCAAACTGCGTCCGATAGACCGTGTAGGTGTTTGTTTACACAGCCTCGGGAGAGCCCGCGCCCGCCCCCGCCGTCTCCTGCAGCGCCGCGAGCACCCGCGGCAGGTCGGCCTCGGTGATCAGCACCTGCCGCGGCTTGGAGCCTTCGTAGCCGGAGATCACGCCGCGCCGCTCGAGCATGTCGATCAGCCTGCCGGCGCGCGTGTAGCCGAGCCGCAGGCGGCGCTGCAGCATCGAGGTCGACGCGGTCTGCATTTCCGCGACGAGCCGGATCGCGTCTGCGAGCAGCGGATCCTCGTCGGGGTCGAGCTCGTCCCCCGACCCCTCGCCGGCCTCCTCCGAGCGCTCGACCTCCTGAAGCAGCTCCTCGTGCAGCTCCGGCTCGCCCTGCCTGCGCCAGAAGTCCGTCAGCTTCGCGATCTGCGGCTCGTCGATGTAGGCGCCCTGGATGCGCTGCAGACGCGAGCTGCCGACCGGGCTGAAGAGCATGTCGCCCTGCCCCAGCAGCGACTCCGCCCCATTCTGGTCGAGGATCACGCGCGAGTCGGTCTGGCTGGAGACCGCGAACGCGATCCGCGAGGGCACGTTCGCCTTGATCATCCCCGTGATCACGTCCACCCGCGGGCTCTGCGTCGCGAGCACGAGATGAATCCCGACCGCCCTGGCCTTCTGCGCAAGCCGGATGATCGAGTCCTCCACGTCCGCCGGCGCGACCATCATCAGGTCCGCGAGCTCGTCGATCACGCACAGGATGTAGGGAAGCGGCGGCTCGCCCCGCCGCTCCCGCGCCCTGTTCAGCTCGATCAGGCTGCGCGTCCTGGCAAGCGACATGATCCCGTAGCGCTGCTCCATCTCCCGCACGAGATTCTGCAAGGCGTTCGCCGCCATCTTCGGGCTCGTGATCACCGGCGTCAGCAGATGCGGAATCGACTCGTAGTGGTTCAGCTCGACCTGCTTCGGGTCGACCAGCACCATCCGCACCTGATGCGGGCTCGCCCTCAAAAGCACGCTGCAGAGCATCGCGTTGATTGCGCCCGACTTGCCCGCGCCCGTCGTGCCCGCCACCAGCAGATGCGGCATCTTCGCGAGATCCGCGCCGATCGCCTTGCCCGCGATGTCCTTCCCAAGCCACACCGTCAGCGGCGACCAGTCCGCCGGCGGCTGCTGGAAGACGTCGCCGAGCCGCACGATCCGCCGCTTCGCGTTCGGCACCTCGACCCCCACCGCCTGCTTGCCCGGAATCGGCGCGAGGATCCTGATGTCCGTCGCCGCCAACGCATACGCGAGATCGTCCTTCAACTGCGACACCTTCCCCACCTTGATCCCCGGCGCGAGCCGCAGTTCATAGCGCGTGATGTGAGGACCGGCGACCGTGCCGATCACCTTCGCCTCCACGCCGAAATGCCCGAGCGCCTCCACCAGCGAGGAGGCCGTGCGCTGCTGGCCGGCGACGTCGGGGCCGGACTGATCCGCGGCCGAGCGCGAGAGCACCCGGCCGGCCTCCGGCAGCTTCCACACGAAGCTCGGGTCGCCCGTGACGACCTCGCGCAGGCGGCCCTGCGGGGTGAGCTCGGCCTGGTCGGGCTGCGGAGCGGGCTCCTTCACAGCCGGAGGCTGGGCGGCGGGTGGCGCCTCGACGTGCTCGTCCTGCGGCGCCTGCTCGTCCTCCCACGGCTCGTCGTCCGGTGCGAGGCCGTCGAGCGAGGGCGCCTCGACGTGCGTCGCGCGCACGACGAGCTTGCCGGGCTCAGGCTCGGGCGGCGCGAGCTCGAGCGCGGACGGAGCCTCCTCGTCATCGGCGCCGACCGCGCGCGGTGACCGTCTGTCTACGGAACCGAAGGTCTCCGATTCGAGACCGTCGTCGGCCCCGTCCGCGCGTGCGCGATCGGCCGTCGCGATCCGCCGCACGACCCGCGTCGTGTCGAGGATGCCGCCGCCCGCGGCGCGCAGCACGGTGGCGATCGAGGCGCCCGTCAGCAGCACGAGGCCGGCGAGCAGCAGGAAGGCGACGAGCACGTCGACGCCGACCTGCTGCACGAGCGGGTGCGCCACTTCGTAGAGCGCCTGCCCGGCGACGCCGCCGCGGTGCTGCAGGAAGCCCGCCGACCAGTGCGAGCCGCGGCCGCGCTGGCCGTCGCTGACGCCGAGCGTGCCGGCCGCGAGCGCGAGCACGAGCGCCGCGAACAGGCAGATCCCGCCGGTCCGCAGCGGCCTCGCCGCGGGCATGATCGGCGCGCACAGCAGCGCCCCGCCGGCGACGATCAGGGCGAGCGGCGCGAGGATGCGGGCGCCGCCGAGCGCGAGCCCGAGCGCGACCGCGAGCCCGTGGCCGGCGCTGCCGCCGTTCCAGCCGCCGTAGAGGACGAAGCCGAGGAAGACGCCGAGCGCAAGCAGCGCGAGCCCGAGCACGTCGCGTTGGCGCTGGTCCAAGACCGGAACCCACCCGCCCCGCCGGGGCAGCCGCAGCGGGCCGATCGCGCCGATCCCGAGCCAGCCGAGCAGCCGCTCCGCGGGAGAGGCGCGGCGGCTTCGGGGCGGGCGGGCCGTCAGTCCGCGCGAGCCCGTGCGCGCACGAGCGCCGCCGCGCGCGGCGTTCCTTCGCTTCGGGCTGGCGGGCATCTCCCCGCCAACTTCGACGCCGGCGCCCGCGCCCCTGCCTTAGCATCGCTTTACTGGGTCCGTGCACACTGTTGCGTCGTAGGCGCGACGCCCTCTCAAACCGCCGCTAGATGAGCGACTATTCGAGATCCCCGCGCGTGCTCGTCGTCGAGGACGACGAGGACATCGCGCAGGCGCTGCAGCGCTCGCTGCGGAGGGAGGGCTACGACGTGCGCACCGCCGCCGACGGCAGGGCGGCGCTCGAGCAGGGGCGCTCCTTCGCGCCCGACCTCGTGATCCTCGACCTCGGCCTGCCGCAGATCGACGGCATCGACGTCGCGAAGGCGCTGCGCGAGCACGACGACGTGCCGATCCTCATCCTCACCGCGCGCGACGCGGTCGAGTCGCGCGTGCAGGGCCTCGACGCCGGCGCCGACGACTACCTCGTCAAGCCGTTCGAGCGCCAGGAGCTGCTCGCCCGCATGCGCGCGCTGCTGCGGCGGCGACCGCCGCGCGGCTCGGCGCCGCTGAAGGTGGGCGACCTCTCGCTCAACGTCGACACGCACGAAGTGCTGCGCGGCGAGCGCGCGATCGAGCTCACCCAGCGCGAGTTCGAACTGCTCGAGTACCTGATGCGCAACGAGCGGATCGTGATCTCGCGCCAGCGGCTGCTCGACGAGGTGTGGGGCTACGACCCGTTCTCGACGACGAACACGATCGAGGTGTTCGTCTCGAACCTGCGCCGCAAGCTCGAGGCGGAGGGCGAGCCGCGGCTGCTGCACACGATCAGGGGAGCGGGCTACGTCCTTCGCGCGTAGCCTGCGCGACGCCGGCGCGCGCGCCTCGGCGGCCTTCGACCGCCTGCCGATCCGCACGCGGCTCGCGGGCGTCTCGGCGCTGCTCACGTTCGTGATCCTGTGCTCGTTCGCGCTCGTCGTCGGCACGCTCACCGTGCACAGGATCCGCTCCGACTTCTACCGCCAGGTCGAACAGACGGGCGCGCAGCTGCCGGGGCAGCTCTCCTTCACGCTCACGAGCGCCTACCGCCTGAACATCAGCCCCTCCCTGCCGACGGTCGCGACCGAGCAGTCGGCCGTCCTCAAGGTGTTCTCGGTCAGCGGCGCGCTGCTGCAGCAGAGCCCCGGCAGGTCGCCGAGCCTCGGGCCGCCGAAGCTCGCCGCGCCCGTCGTCACCCACGGCTATCTCGTCGTCAGCCACCCCGCGATCGTGCGCTACGAATCGGGCGAGGCCGCGGGCGAGCGCGCCGGCGTCGTCATCCTCCAGTACGCGCGCCCGCTCTCCGCGGTGAACGCGACGGTCGCGCGCGTCGAGCTGCTGCTGCTGCTCGGGGTGCTCGCCGGCTCGGGCCTCGCGCTGCTCGCCGGGATGCTGATCGCGCGCCGGGCGATGGACCCGATCGCGCAGCTGACGAGCAGCGCGGCCGAGATCGCACGCACGCGCGACCCCTCGCGGACGCTGCCGGAGCCGCTCGCGCAGGACGAGGTCGGCGAGCTCGCCCACACGCTGCAGGGGATGCTGCAGGAGCTGCACGGCGCTCACGCCGAGACCGAGGCGATGCTCGCGCGCCAGCGCCGCTTCGTCGCCGACGCCTCGCACGAGCTGCGCACGCCGCTCACGAGCGTGCTCGCGAACCTCGAGTTGCTCGTCGAATCGCTGCGAGGAGAAGAGGCCGAGGCGGCGCGCTCGGCGCTGCGCTCCTCACAGCGGATGCGGCGGCTCGTCGCCGACCTGCTGCTGCTCGCGCGCACGGACGTCGGCAGGGTCGTCAAGCGAGAGCGGCTCGACCTCGCCCAGGTCGCGATCGAGGCGGCGGCCGAGCTCGGCCCGATGAGCGCGACGCACGAGATCTCGCTCGACGCGCGGCCCGCGATCGTGCAGGGCGCGCGCGACGAGCTGCACCGGGTCGCGGTCAACCTGATCGAGAACGCGGTCCGCCACACGCCGCCTCAGACCGCGATCAAGGTGATCACCGGCCCCGGCGACCGCGGCGGCGCGCAGCTGGTCGTCGAAGACGACGGCCCCGGCGTGCCGCAGCAGTTGCGCGGCAGCATGTTCGAGCGCTTCGTGCGCGGCGCCGGCGACCACGGCGGCTCCTTCGGCCTCGGCCTCGCGATCGTCAGAGCGGTCGTCGACTCCCACGGCGGCGGCGTCGCCGTCGAGGACGTGGATCCGCACGGCGCGCGCTTCGTCGTGACGCTGCCGGCAGCCTCAGACCTCGACCACGACCGGGAGCACCATCGGCCGCCTGCGGAGGCGGTCGTAGACCAGCTGCGCTAGCGCGTCGTGCAGCATCTGCTGCAGCAGGTCGATCTCCCTGATCCCCTCCTCCTCGGCCGCGCGCTGCAACGTCGCCTGCACGGTCAGCCTGATCTCGTCCACGAGCTCGCCGGCCTCGTCGAGGAAGGGCACGCCCCTGAAGATCACCTCCGGGTCGGCGACCGAGCTGCCGTCCTGCTCGGCGCTCGTCACGACCACGACGAAGATCCCGTCCGCGGAGAGCATCCGGCGGTCGCGCAGGGCGACGTCGGCGACGTCGCCGATCTCGACCCCGTCCACGAACACCATCCCCGCCTGCTCGCGCTCGCCGAGGCGCGCGCCGCGGTCGTCTATCTGCAGCGGCAGCCCGTTGTCGGCCTGGAAGATCGCCTCCGGCTCGATCCCGACCGCCTCCGCCAGCTCGGCGTGCAGGCGCAGGCGCTTGAAGTCGCCGTGCATCGGCAGCACGTAGCGGGGCTTCACGAGGTTCAGCATCAGCTTCACCTCCTCGGAGTGCCCGTGCCCGGAGGCGTGCACGGGCGCGTCGCGGGGCGTGATCACGTCGCAGCCGATGTGGTAGAGGCGGTCGATCGTCTCGTTCACGGCGCGCTCGTTGCCGGGCACCGGCGTCGCGGAGAAGACGACCGTGTCGCCCGCCTTCAGCTGCACCTGCGGGTGGTCCCTGTAGGCCATCCGCCTGAGCGCCGAGAGCGGCTCTCCCTGCGAGCCGGTCGAGATGATCACGATCCGCTCGTCGGCGAAGTCGGCGATCTCGCGCGGGCCGACGACCATGCCCTCGGGGATCTCCAGGTGCTCGAGCCGACGCCCGATCGAGACGTTCTTGCGCATCGAGCGTCCGACGAGCGCGACCTTGCGGTCGAGCGCCTGGGCGGCGTCGACCACCTGCTGCACGCGGTGGATGTTCGAGGCGAAGCTCGTCACGACGATCCGGCCCTCGCAGCGCGAGAAGGTCTCCTGCAGGTGGCGCCCGACCTCCGACTCCGACGGCGAGAAGCCCCTGCGGTCGACGTTCGTCGAGTCGCCGCAGAGCAGCAGCACCCCCTCCCTGCCCAGCTCGGCCAGCCGCGAGACGTCCGCCGGCGGCCCGTCGACGGGCGTCTGGTCGAACTTGTAGTCGCCCGTGACGAGCACGGTGCCGAGCTCGGTCCCGAGCGCGACCGCGCAGGAGTCCGGGATCGAGTGGGTCATGTGCACGAGCTCGAGCTGGTAGGGGCCGATGTCGACCGCCTCGCCGGTGTCCAGCTCGATCAGGTCGACGTCCTTGATGCGGTGCTCCTCGAGCTTGCTCTCCGCCATCGCGAGCGTCAGCGGCCCGCCGTAGATCGGCGGCAGGTCGTGCAGCTCCGCGAGCTCTCTCAGCACCCAGGGCAGCGCGCCGAGGTGGTCCTCGTGCCCGTGCGTGATCACGATCGCCTCGATGTCGCGCGCGCGCTTGCGCAGGTATGAGAAGTCGGGCAGCACGAGGTCGATCCCCACCATCTCCGGGGTCGGGAAGCGCAGGCCGACGTCGACCACGACGATCCGGTCGTCGTGCTCGACCACCGTCATGTTCTTGCCGATCTCGCCGAGGCCCCCGAGGGGCAGAACCTTCACCGTCGAGCTCATGCCGGGCGGCTCACGCGTGGGCGCCCGCGCCCTGGGCAAGCAGCCCGTGACGCTCGAGCATCGCGCGCACCTGCGCGAGCTCCGCCTCGGTCGCCTCGACGAGCGGCAGCCGCAGCCCGCCGACTTCGTGCCCGAGCAGGTTCAGCGCGGCCTTCGTGCAGGTCGGGCTCGCGGTCAGGAAGAGCGTCCTGTAGACGTCCTGCAGCGAGGCGTCGATCTCGTGCCGCCGCTGCGGGTCGCGGACCATCTCGGCCATCTGGTCGCCGACGACGTGCGAGGCGACGAGGATGCCGCCCGCGCCGCCCATGTCGAGCACGCGCGCGAAGGAGGCGTCGTCGCCTGCGTAGAGCGCGAGCCCGTCGATCGGCTGCAGCTCGGCCGCGTTCGCCTGCTTCACGCCCTGCACGTGCTCTATCTGCGCGAGCTCTTCCAGCAGCTGCGGCGGCATGTTCGTGCCCGTGCGCGAGGGGATGTTGTAGAGCAGGATCGGCCTGTCGGTCGCCCTCGCGACCTCTTCGTAGTGGCGCCTGATCCCGAGCGGGCTCGGGCGGTTGTAGTAGGGCGTGACGCTCAGCGTCGCGTCGACGCCGATCTCGCTCGCGCGCCGCGTCAGCTTCACCGCGTGGGCGGTGTCGTTCGAGCCCGTGCCGCCGACGATGCTCACTCCCTGCGGGCGCTCGCGCACCGCGAGCGCGATCAGGCCGAGGTGCTCGTCGTCGTCCAGCGTCGCCGCCTCGCCGGTCGTGCCGCAGACGACGAAGCCCTCGCTGCCGTGCGCGGCGAGGTGGTGCATCAGCTCGACGAAGCTGTCCTCGTTCACGCTTCCGTCCTCGTGGAACGGCGTCACGATCGCGGTCAGGACGGTGCCCAGGGACAGCATCTGCGCCATTATCCCACGCCCTCCCGCGCCTGCCCTGCGCCCCTCGTGCCCGAGCGCTCCGGTCCCGCGCCCTCCCCCGCATGCTCCGCGAACAGCAGCCGCTCGAGGCCGACCGTCGGCGACTCGCGCAGGCCGCCGACGCTGCGGACCGCAAGCAGCACGCCGGGCATGAAGGAGCGGCGGTCGATCGAGTCGTGGCGGATCGTCAGCGTCTGCCCGAGCGCGCCGAGGATCACCTCCTGGTGGGCGACGAGCCCCGGCAGGCGCACCGAGTGGATGCGCGGCGGCTCGCGGTCGGTCGCCTCCGCGATCAGCTTCGCGGTGCGCGCGGCGGTGCCGCTCGGCGCGTCGAGCTTGCCGTCGTGGTGCAGCTCGACGATCTCCGCGGCGTCCATGTACATCGCCGCCTCCGCCGCGAAGCGCATCATCAGGACCGCGCCGATCGCGAAGTTCGGCGCGACGAAGGCGTTCGCGGTCGCGCCCTCGCATGCCCGCCGCAGCTCGTGCAGGTCGAAGCCGGTCGTGCCGATCACGACGTGGACCCCCGCCTGCAGGCACTCGCGCGCGTTCTCCAGCGCGGTGTCAGGGCGGGTGAAGTCCACGACCACGTCCGGGCGCTGCGCCAGCGCCTGCTGCAAGGACGTGCCGAGCGCCGGATCGGCGCGCGCGATCAGCTCCATGTCGGGCGCCTCCTGCACCGCCTCGCAGGACGCCTCCCCCATCCTGCCGGCCGCGCCCGCGACCGCGACGCGGATCACGCCGCCACCGCCTGCAGGCCGCCGATCGCGCGCTCGAGCTCCGCCTCGTCGGGGCCGATCGCCGCGACGCAGAGCGTCGCCGGGTCGAGCAGATCGGCGGCCAGCGCATGCAGATCATCGACGCTCACCGCGTCGACGCGCGCCATCGCCTCGTCGAGGCTCAGCAGCGGCAGCCCGTGCAGGACCGAGCCGCCGAGGCGCGCCATCCGCGCCCCCGTCGACTCCATCGCGAGCGCCATCCTGCCCTTCACGCTCTCGCGCGCGCGGTCCAGCTCCGCCGCGGAGACGGGGCGCCCGACGAAGCGGCGCAGCTCCTCCGCGATCGTGCTCACCGTCTCGGCGAGGTTCTCTCGGCGCGTGCCGACGTAGAGGCCGATCTCGCCGGTCTGCTCGTAGAGGCCGGAGAAGCAGAAGATCGCGTAGGCGAGCCCGCGCTGCTCGCGCACCGCCTGGAACAGGCGCGAGGAGGGGCCCGCGCCCAGCACGACTTCCATCACCCGCAATGCGAAGCGCCGTTCGTCCGCGCGCGCGATCCCGCGACCGCCGATGCAGAGGTGGTACTGCGCGGTGTCCTTCGAGATGAAGCGCACGGCGCGCGCCGGAGGCGGCGGCTCAGGTGGCGGCGTGGGAGCAGACGGCGACTCCTCCGCAGCGGGCGCGGCGGCAGCCGGCGACGACTCCCCCGCGGGCAGCGCGCCCTCCACCAGGCCGACCAGCTCGTCGTGCTCGACCGAGCCCGCGGCGGCGATCACCACGTTCGCAGGCAGGTAGAGGCGGTCGTGGTGCGCGCGCAGGTCCTGCTCGCCGATCGCGCTCACCGTCTGGGCGCTGCCGATCACCGGGCGCCCGAGCGGATGCGAGCCGAAGATCGCCTCGCCGAGCACGTCGAAGATCCGCTCCTGGGGGTCGTCCTCGTACATCGCGATCTCCTCCAGCACGACCTCGCGCTCGGCCGCCAGCTCCTGCAGGCGCGGACGCCAGAGCATGTCGCCCATCACGTCGAACGCGCGCCGCAGGTGGCGGTCGAGCACGCGCGTCGAGAGCGCGGTGCTCTCGCGGTCGGTCTGGGCGTCGAGCTCGGAGCCCATCGCGTCGAAGGTCTCGTCGACCTGCTGGGAGCTGTAGCGCTCGGTGCCGCGGAAGAGCATGTGCTCGAGCAGGTGCGAGATGCCGGCCTGCCTCGCCGGCTCGAAGCTCGAGCCGGCGTGGATCAGGCAGCCGATCGCGACCGAGCGCACGCCTGGCACGCGTTCGCTGACGACGCGGACGCCGCCGCTCAGCGTGCTCAGGCTGTGCTCTTGCTCAGGGCTCGAGGGCCCCGCCTCGCGATCCTCGATGCCGCGCGCGCTCAGCGGTCCCTGCCGGCGCCGTGGCGAGGCCGGCCCGAGCCGCGCTCGCCGCGGCGGCCGCCGTCGGGGCGCCCGTTGCCCGAGGGCCGGCGTTCGCCGCCTTCG
>JBAIYK010000111.1:0-7552 GCA_037915935.1 Solirubrobacterales bacterium
GACCGGGCGGCTGCGAGCGTCCGGGGTGCGCCACGTCGCGATGGTGAGCGGCGATCGCCGCGAGATCGCCGAGGCGCTCGGGTCGCAGCTCGGGCTCGACCGCGTCTATGCCGAGCAGAGCCCCGCCGGCAAGGTCGAGGTCGTGCGGCGCGTGCGCGAGAGCGACGGGCTCTGCCCGGTCGTGATGGTCGGCGACGGCGTCAACGACGCGCCCGCGCTCGCGAGCGCGGATGTCGGCGTCGCGATGGGCAGCGCCGGCGCGACGGTCTCCTCGGAGACCGCCGACGCGGTGATCATGGTCGACAGGGTCGACCGCGTCGCGGACGCGATCGCGATCGGCGCGCGCACCGTGAGGATCGCGCGCGAGAGCGTGCTGAGCGGGATCGGGCTGAGCGTCTGCGGCATGGCGCTGGCCGCCGTCGGCCTGCTCGTCCCGGTGACGGGCGCGCTCGCCCAGGAGGCGATCGACGTGGCCGTGATCCTGAACGCCCTGCGCGCGCTCGGCGGGGGGCGGGCCGGCGCCTCCGCCTGGACATCTGTTCGATCCGCGTGAGGTTCTCGCCGGGCGGGCGTCTAAGCAGTGTCGACTGATTTCGGGTCGACGCGAAACGACACTTCCAGCGGCCGTCGCAAGCGGCCGAGCCAAGGAGGCAAACATGAGGCGAACCGTCATGGCCATCGCATCGGCGCTTGCGATCGTGCTCGCTGCGCCGGGGATGGCGCTCGCACACCATCACGGCCGTGGACACCACGGCAAGCACCACGCCCGCCACCGCGCGCACGGCGCGCGCGTGATCAAGTTCGCGCCCGTCGAAGAAGGCAAAGGCGCGGAAGGCTCGACCGAAACGACCACGACCCCCGAAGGCGTCGGCACGGTCGTCTCCTTCGAAGGCGAAGTGCTGAAGATCAAGCTGAACGACGGCTCCGAAGTTGGCGGCAAGGTGACCGAAGACACGAACCTCGTCTGCATCTCGCCGACATCTGGCGCCTCCGCCCAGAGCGGCGACGACGAAGGCGCCGGAGACGACCAGTCCGCGGATGACGAAGGCGACCATCAGGGCGACGAAGCCGGCTCGGACGGCGGATCGGGCGACGAAGGCGGCGAAGCCTCAGGCGAGCACGGCTCGACGCCGAGCGCCCACGACAGCTCCTTCGAAGGCGACGCGAGCGGCGACGAAGGCGCGGCCCAGCCCTGCGAAACGAGCGCGCTGACGCCCGGCACGATAGTCCGCGAGGCGGAGCTGCGCCTCACCTCGTCAGGGGCCGTGTGGGAGTCGGTCGTGCTGATGCTGAAATAGCGAGAACGTGTCGTGCAGTCCCGCTCTGGCTCTGCTTGCCAGAGCGGGGCTTGGGGCGCGGCGCGCGCCGCCGGCTCGGACACGCGGCGATGCGAAGCGGATGGGCGGCTTCGATCGGGGCCGCCCATTTGCGTGCTTGCAAGCCATTCGTCGAGCGGTGTGAGGTTTCGGGCCACGCCGGTGTCTAAGAGATCGGCGGACGCTGCCGATGGGTACATCGATCGAATCGCTGTCCGCTCGCCGCCCGAGCCCGAGCCCTCCGTCACCAGCGCCTTCGTCCCATGAGCCCCGGAATCAGAAGCTACCTGCTTGGCACGCAGTCCGACGATCGTCTCGTCGGGCTGGTGCGGGGCGGCAGCGAGCCGGCGTTCGAGGCGCTCGTGCACCGCTACCGCAGGCCGCTGCTGCGCTACTGCCGCCGGCTCTGCGGCTCCGAGGCGCGCGCCGAGGAGGCGCTGCAGCAGGCGCTGATGAACGTGTGGGTCGCGCTGCGGCGCGGCGCCGAGGTCCGCGACGTGCGCGCGTGGCTCTACCGGATCGCCCACAACGCGGCGGTCAACTCGATGCGAGGCGAGCGGACGGTCCTCGCCGAGGCGCCGCCCGACGACCTCGGCGCCCGCCGCGTCGCGGCGCTGAGGCCGGCCGTCGGCGTGTCCAGCCTCGACGACGTGCTCGCGGTGCGCGACGCGTTCGCCGGCATCGCGGCGCTGCCGCAGATGCAGCGCGAGGTGATGGTCCGCACTGCGGTCGGCGGCCACAGCCACGAGCAGGTCGCGAGCGCGCTCGGCATCAGCGACGGCGCCGTCCGCGGCCTGCTGCACCGCGCGCGCTGCACCCTGCGCGCCGGCATGACCGCGGTGACGCCGGCGCCGCTGCTGACCTGGGCGGCGCGCGGTTCGAGTCCCGGCGCAGGAGAGCGGATCGCGGAACTTGCAGCCGGCGGCGGCGCGGCGGGGCTCGGCGGCATCGCGGCGAAGGGCGGCGTGCTCGCGGTGACGGCAGGGATGGCGGTCGCCGGCTCGGTGATCGCAGGCCATCGCGGTCACGCCGCCCGCCAGCACGGGCCGTCCAGCGGCGCGCGCGGGCAGCTCTTCTCCGCGGCCGCAAGCGGGCTGGGCGCCGCCCGCGTGGCCAGCAGCGAGTCGACGACCGGGGCGGGTGAGGGCGGCGGCGGCGCAGGTCATATCCTGCGGATGCTTGCGGGCGCGGGCGCCGCTCGCCTCCCGCTCTCGATGCCGGGCCGCGACGGCGGCGGCACGGGCGATCGGCTCGCGCAGGGCGGGGGGCGCGACGGCGGGCCGAGCGGGGACCGATCGCCGTCGCGCACGTCTGGCGGCGGCAGCTCCTCCAGCGGGGATCGGCAGGGCATTTCTCAGGACGGCGGCTCCTCGACGAGCGCGGGCGACTCGAGCGCACAGGTCAGCAGCTCCTCGAGCTCAGACGGCGGCGGGAGCCAGAGCGCGGACGGCGGCAGCCTCGAATCGCAGAGCAGCGACGGCAAATCCGGCTCGCTCGAACCCGAATCGCAGCTGCAGATGTCGAGCTCCGACGGCTCGAGCACGACCACGACGACGACCGAATCCACGTCCGGCGGCTGATCAGGGGCTCCGCACGGCGCCCTCGGCCGCGGGCTCGCCGCTTGGGATCGCGGAGTAGCCGGCGAGCGCGAGCGCGCCGATCGCGAGCGCCGCGGCGGCGAGCGCGGTGACGAGCACGCCCGGCGTCGGCGGCGCGAGCCGGAAGAAGGAGCGGGTGCCCGGCAGCAGCCACACGGCGGCGTAGACGCCCCCGAGCGCCGCGCACATCGTGCCGACGAGCGCGGAGCGGCGTCTCGAGCCGGTCGCCTCGAGCACGAGCACGAGGTAGAGGCCGACCGCTACGAGCGCGGTCGCCGCGACCGTGCGCGAGCGCATCAGCGAGTAGTCGAGGTCGTGGAGGGCGAACAGGTAGCCGGCGATCGTGCCGGTTCCCACGATCGCGCCTGCGGGCACCGCGAAGCGCGCGATCCGGCGCCCGAACCCCTGCGGCCGCCAGGGACCGGTGCTGGGGGCGAGCGCGAGGAAGAACGTCGGGATTCCGATCGCGATCGCCGCCGTGAGCGTGAGGTGGCGCGGCAGCAGCGGGTAGGCGTCCGAGCTGACGCCGACGGTGAGGATGAGGAAGGCGGCGAACGCCGACTTCGTGAGGTAGAGCTTCGCGACTCGCTGCAGGTTGCGCAGCGCCCGCCGGCCCTCGTCGACGAGCGCCGGCAGCGTCTCGAAGTCGCCGCTGAGCAGCACGAGGTCAGAGATGCTGCGAGTCATCTGGGCGCCGGTGCCCTGGGCGATCGCGAGCCGCGAGGTCTTGAGCGCAGGCACGTCGTTGTCGCCGTCGCCGAGCATCGCGACGTAGCGGCCTGAGTCGCGCAGCGCCTGCACGACCGCGCGCTTGCCCTGCGGCGAGATCCGGCCGATCACGCTCGCGGACGCGGCGAAGCGCGCGAGCGCCTCCTGCTCGTCGGGGATCTCCACGCCCTCGTTCACGCCCGCGAGCGGGATGCCGACGTCGCGCGCGATCGCCGCGGCCGTCTGCGGAGCGTCGCCTGAGAGGACCTTGATCTCGACGCCCTCGCGCAGCAGGTAGGCGATCGTCTGCTGCACGTGCGGCCGCAGCCGCTCGGCGAGAACGACGAGCCCGAGCGTCTGCGCGTCGGCCGGCGGCTGCTGATCGGGTGTTTGCGCGTCGGGGGACGGCATCTCGCTGGGCGTCTGCGCGTCGGCGGGCGGCAGCTCGTCGGACGTCTGCGCGTTGGCCGCCGGCCGCTCGCCGTTCCCGCTGAGCTCGCCGAGGCTGCTGTCAGAGCGCGCGAGCGCGAGCACGCGCCGCCCCTGCCGCTGGCGCAGGGCGGCCTGCGCCCGCAGCGATCCGAGCGCGAAGCGCTCTGGCGCGCCGAGCAGCAGCGTCTGGCCGCCGATCTCGACGCCGCTCCAGCGGCGGCGCGAGCTGAAGGGCGTCTCCGCGTCGAGCGCCTCCGCCTCGGCCGGGCACTCGGCGGCGATCGCTTGCAGCGTCGCGTTCGCGGAGCTGGCGCTCGCCGCGAGGCGGCCGAGCGCGACCCTCAGCTCCTGCTCGCTGACGCCCGCGGCGGGCAGCAGCTCGGCGACGCGCAGCGCCGCCTCTGTGAGCGTGCCCGTCTTGTCGACGCACAGCACCTCGACGGATGCGAGCGACTCGATCGCGTTCAGCTGCTGGGCGAGCACGCCGCGCCGTCCCATCCGCACGGCGGCAGCCGCATAGGTAAGGCTGAGAAGCACGATGATGCCCTCCGGCACGAGGCTGACGACGCCCGCCGCCGAGGTTGCGACCGCCTCGTGGGCGCCGACGTGGCGGTGGTACAGCGAGAAGCCGAGCAGGGCCCCGAGCAGCACGACGAGCGCGACGAGCGCGTAGAGCAGCCTGTTGACGGAGCGTTCGAGCGGCGAGCGGGGGTGGCGGAAGGAGCGCGCCTCGCCGACGAGCTTCGCGGCGAAGCTGTCCGCGCCAACTGCCTGCACGAGGTAGGCGCCCGATCCCTCGACGGCGAAGGCGCCGGAGCGCACCTCCTCTCCGGGCGCCCTGCTGACCGGCTGCGACTCGCCGGTGAGCACGGACTCGTCGAGGCGCAGCTCGCGCGCCTGCGTGAGCCGGCCGTCGGCGATCACCTGGTCGCCGGCGCTCAGCCTGACGAGGTCGCCGGCGACGACCTCCTGCACCGGCGCCTGCCGCTCGGCGCCGTCCCGCACGACGCGCGCCCGCGGCGCGACGAGCAGCGCGAGCCGGTCGAGTGCCAGCTTGGCGCGCGTCTCCTGGAAGATGCCGATGCTCGAGTTCGCGACGATGATGCCGAGGAAGAGCGCGTCGCGCCAGTCGCCGAAGAGCAGCGTGACGACGCCGAACGCGGCGAGGATCGCGTTGAAGACCGTGAGGACGTTCGCTCTGACGATGCTGAGATAGGAGCGGCTGCTCGCGGGCGGCGCCGGCCTGCCGGTCGCCTGCAGCCGCCGCGCCGCCTCGGCCTCGCTGAGGCCGCCGGCGGGCTGCGCGAATCGGGGTCCGGCCTCTGTGAGCGTGCTCGCCATCGCCCTGACCGATGCTATGCCGCGGGCGGGCGCCGATCCTCGGTGTTAGCGGGAGAAGGCGCTAGGTGATTTGCCGCAGGCGAGCCGCTGCGCGAACAGGACCGCGGCGACGGAGGTCGCGAGATTGAGGCTCGAGACTCCGGCTCGCATCGGGATCCGGACGCGGTGGGCGGCCGCGGCGAGCAGCTCCGGCGAGAGCCCCTGGCGCTCGCTGCCGAAGGCGAGGATCGCGCGGCTCGGCAGCTCGTGGAGGTCGAGCGGCTCGCCTTCCGGGTCCAGCGCGACGAGCGGCCGCTCGCCCGATCGCAATGCGGCCGGCGGTCGACCGCCCGAGGACGTCTCCTCGCACCACAGCACGGGCAGCGCGTAGTGCAGGCCCGCGGCGCCCCTGATCGCGTCGGCGTGCCAGGGGTCGTGGCGGCCGGTGACGATCACCGCCGCCGCCTCCGCGGCCGCCGCGACCCGCACGCACGCGCCGACGTTGTTGAGGTCCCGCGGCTGCTCGAGCAGCACGATCGGCGCGGCGCGGACGTCCGCGAGCGCGGCCGCGAGGTCGCCCTGGGGACGCCTCGCGAGCGCGATCACGCCCGTGCGCGGCGCCCTCGGCGCGAGCTGCTCGAAGGCCGCGGCCTCGACCGGGTGGGCGAGCGCGCGCAGGCGCGCGCCGAGATCCGGCGCGAGCTCGGCGGCGAGCAGCTCGAGCGCGGGCGGATCGGTGCAGATGACCTCGAGCACCTGCGCGTCGAAGCGCAGCGCGTGCTTGAGCGCGTGGAAGCCTTCGATCACCGCGAGCTGAGGGTCGCGGCGGGCTTTCCTGAAGCGGTCGAGGCGCGCGCCCTGAGGGGAGCTCATCGACCAGCATTCTGCCTGCGGCGCGGGCGCCCAGGCGGCCGGCAGGGAGCCGCGGCTCGCCGCCGCGCCCCTCGCCTCGCCGTCAGACGGGCTGCCGCAGGCGCGTCTCGAGCGCGAGCAGGACGACGTCGACGGCGTCGCTCGGACAGAGGTCCGGCGTGAGCACGACCTCGGCGGCCGCCGGCGGCTCGTAGGGGTCGTCGACGCCGGTGAGCCCCTTCAGCCGCCCCTCTCTCGCCTTCGCGTAGAGGCCCTTCGGGTCGCGCCTTGCGCACTCCTCCTGCGGCGTGTCGAGGAACACCTCGACGAAGGCGAGGCCGTCCTCCTCGTGCAGCTCGCGCACGCGCTCTCGCGAGCCGGCGTAGGGCGAGACGAGCGAGACGAGCGCGATCGTGCCGGCGTCGGCGAACAGGCGCGCGACCTGGCCGACGCGCCAGACGTTGCGTTCGCGGTCCTCGCGGCTGAAGCCGAGGTCGCCGCAGATGCCGTGGCGGAGGTTGTCGCCGTCGAGTCGGTAGGCGCAGCGGCCGGCGTCGAGCAGGCGCTCCTCGAGGGCGGCCGCGACCGTCGACTTGCCCGCCCCCGGCAGGCCGGTCATCCAGATCGTCGCGCCGCGCTGGCCGAGCTTGCGCCAGCGGCTGTCGCGGTCGAGCGTGCCGTCCTGCCAGGTGACGTTTGCGCTGACGTTAGGCAAGGTTGAGATTGTATTGCAGCTTGCGGAACGTAAAGATGCCCGAAGGGACCTCTAAGCATCGGTCGCAACGCCCTCGAGCTGTAGAAGTTGCGTTTCCGAGCTTGGCTTAGGGTCGCGATCGGGTGCGCTCAGTCGTCTGCGAAGGGCGCGATCGGAACGCCGTGGTCGCGCTCGCGCAGGCCGAGCTCGTAGGCGCCGCCGTGAGCGCTGCGCAGCGTCCTCGCCGCCTCGCCAGGGCGGCGCACGACGAGGCTCAGCGCCGAGACCGAGCAGTTGATCACCTCGTGCTCGCCGCCGCCCGGGTCGGCGTAGCGCCAGCCGGCGGCCGCGCCCGCGGGCGCCTCGACGTGCGCCTCGACGGACAGTCCGCGCTCGCCTGGGATCTGCAGCGAGCAGCGCTGCGGCGTCTCGGCGACGCGCAGGCCCCGCTTGAGCAGTCCACCGAGGCGCATGCGCCTGCCGTCGAGAGCGATCGCGCCGCTCGCGAGCCACGGGCTGAGGCGCCCGCCGAGCGCGATCCTCGCCACCGCGACGTCGAGCCAGGCGTCCTGCGCCTGCTCGAAGTCGATGCCGTGCAGCCAGATCCAGCGCTCGGCGTGCTGAGAGCCCCA
>JBAIYK010000039.1:0-52593 GCA_037915935.1 Solirubrobacterales bacterium
TCAGAACGTCGTGAGACAGTTCGGTCCCTATCTGCCGTGGGCGTTGGAGAGTTGAGAGGATTTGTCCCTAGTACGAGAGGACCGGGATGAACGCACCTCTGGTGTATCTGTTGTCCTGCCAAGGGCATTGCAGGCTAGCTACGTGCGGATCGGATAACCGCTGAAAGCATCTAAGCGGGAAGCCGACCTCGAGATGAGCTCTCCCATCCCCTCGAGGGAGTAAGACCCCTGGTAGACCACCAGGTTGATAGGCCGGATCTGGAAGGGCGGCAACGTCCGTAGGAGACCGGTACTAATGGGTCGAGGGCTTGACGGATCTTTTGATCGCTTCGATACCCGGGAGCCTCAGGCTCCGATGTGGCGCTGTGCAGTTTTGAAGGACCGGGACGGTCTCTCGAGCCTTTCCGGTGGCTTTGGCGAGGGGGAAACACCTCTTCCCATTCCGAACAGAGCAGTTAAGCCCCTCAGCGCCGATGGTACTTGGCTCGCAAGGGCCCGGGAGAGTAGGACGCCGCCGGTCTTTACAGCAGCAGCCGAGCCGCCCCCGAGGCGGCTCGGCTCGCGCTGTGCATCGCCGCGTCGTCGTCGGCGCGGTTGGCGCTGCCGACCGCCGGACCCGCGCACCGCGGCGAGCATCTTTGGCTGCGCTGCCTGCTGTCTTCCTATGCAAGCGGCAGCGAGCTCAGCGCTCGGGCGCTGCGCACGTCGGCGCCGCCCGCGAGAGCGCATGCCGGCGCGCGCCGAGGCGCCAGACGACCACGGGCGCCGGACGACCTGGGCCCGGCCGCCCGCGAAGCGGGCTGAGGCACATCTGCTCGGCGGCGGGCGGCTGGCCGGGGCGCCGTACGCGACGGCGCGAGGCGGCTCCCAGCCGCCCCCGGTGCGGATGCGGCGTGACGGCCGCGCGCTCCTGGTCGACCTCCCAGTCGACGTCGGCGTCGTCCTCGAGCAGCAGGAGCGAGCGAACCGCGGACAGCACCGCCCGGGAGCGGCCCGTGAAGGATTCGAGGGGTGTCGGGATGGCAGGGACGAACATGTGTTCGACTGTAGGCAGCGTCTCGGACGGAACGCCTGAACGGGGTCGCCGGCCGCTGCTCCTCACGCGTAGAATCGGCTTCGTGGAGCGGAATCCGACCTCCGAGCGCTGCAACGCGGCTTGCAGTGCGGCGTGTCCGAGCGGCGCGGCTGGACTGCTGATGGCGGAAGGCTCGGGATCTCGTGCCTTGCTCAGTGCCTGCCCAGCGCCTGCACCCGCCGGACGACAAGCAGGTCGATCGTCGCGGGCCTCGTAATGGGCAGGTGCGATGACTGTTAGGCTTCCGACTCGCGAAGGAGGCGTCGAGCGACAGCATGGGTCTGGGCGTCGGCGTGGAGGGGCTCGACGCGCAGAGACGATGGAGAAGTTCGTGATCGAAGGCGGCGCGCCCCTTTCTGGCACGCTCACGCCCGCTGGCAACAAGAACGGCGCCCTGCCGATCCTCGCCTCCTGCCTGCTGACGAGCGATGAGGTCCGCGTCAGCAACGTCCCCCGCATCCGCGACGTCGAGGCGATGCTCTGCATCCTCGCGGAGATCGGCGTGCAGGTCGCCTGGAGCGGCGAGCACGAGGTGACGCTCTGCGCCGAGGGCGCCGGCGAGCGCATCGCGATCGACCCGCAGCTCGCCGAGCAGATCCGCGCCTCCTTCCTGCTCGCCGGCCCGCTGCTCGCGCGCTTCGGCCGCGCGGTGATGCCGCCGCCGGGCGGCGACGTGATCGGCCGCCGCCGACTCGACCCGCACCTCGACGCCTTCAAGGCGATGGGCGCGACGGCGGCCAGCGGAGGCGACATCGTGCTCGAAGCCTCGAGCGGGCTGCGGCCAAGCGACGTGTTCATGGACGAGCCCTCCGTGATGGCGACCGAGAACGCCCTGATGGCGGCGGCGCTCACGGCTGGCAGCACCGTGATCCGCAACGCCGCCTGCGAGCCGCACGTCCAGGACCTCGCGCGGATGCTCGTGAAGATGGGCGCCGACATCCAGGGCATCGGCTCGAACCTGATCACGGTGCAGGGCTCCGAAACGCTGCACGGCTGTAGCCATCGGGTCGCCCCCGACCACATCGAGATCGGCAGCTTCATCGCGCTCGCGGGCGTGACCGGGGGAGAGCTGCGGATCCTCGACACGGTCCCGGAGGACCTGAGGATGATCCGCCTCAGCTTCGAGCGGATCGGGCTGCGCACGGAGCTCGACGGCGACGACGTGGTCGTGCCCGGCGGCCAGCGACTCTTCGTCCAGGCGGACGACGGCGACTACAAGAGCAAGATCCAGGACGGCCCCTGGCCCGCGTTCCCCGCCGACCTCACCTCGATCGCGGTCGCGCTCGCGACCCAGGCGGAGGGCTCGATCCTCGTGCACGAGTGGATGTTCGAGAACCGCCTGATCTTCACGGACAAGCTGATCCTGATGGGCGCGGACATCGTGATGTGCGATCCCCATCGGGCGATCGTGACGGGCCCTCGCCGCCTGCGCGGCGCGCGCGTCGAGTCGCCTGACATCAGGGCGGGCATGGCGGTGCTGCTCGCCGCGCTCTGCGCCGACGGGCGCAGCGAGATCGGCAACGTGCGCCAGATCGACCGCGGCTACGAGCGGATCGACGAGCGCCTGCGCGAGCTCGGGGCGGAGATCGAGCGCGTCGCGATCGAGCCCGAGGAGCAGCGCGCCTGAGGCCCGACGGATCGGGTCTGGCTGCCACCTCTTCGGAGCCACGTCGTCACAGGTCTCGATACGTCGATGGATAGGCTCTGCCGGCTGTGATCCATCCAATTCCAAGCGGCACGAGGGACGTGCTCCCCGACGAGATGCGCGAGCTGCGCCAGATCAGCGACGCCCTGCGCAAAGGCTTCGAGGACCACGGCTACGGGGAGCTCTACACGCCTGCGCTCGAGTACGAGGAGGTGCTGAGCAGGGCGGACCTCGCCGAGGCCGCGCCCGCCTACAGGACCTTCGACGAGACGGGCGCCGCGCTCGCGCTGCGCTCGGACATGACGGTGCCGATCGCGCGCGTCGCCGCGACCCGCTACCCGACCGCGGAGCTGCCGCTGCGCTTCTGCTACCTGGCCCACTGCTACCGCCGCGTGCGACCGCAGCGCGGGCAGTCGCGCGAGCTGCTGCAGGCGGGGATCGAGCTGATCGGCGCGCCCGCGCCGGAGGGCACGGTCGAGGCGCTGACGGTGCTCTGCCGCACGCTCGATCGGGCCGGCCTGAAGGACTACAGGATCGGCCTCGGCGACGCCTCCCTGTTCGGGACGCTGATGGACCGCCTCTCCGTGCCGGAGGCGCTGCGGGCCCCGCTGCTGCAAGCGCTCTCGCAGCGCGACTTCGTCGCGCTGCAACGGCTACTGCGCGAGGCGGACCTGCCGGCGGCGAGCAGCGAGGTCCTGCTCGAGACCGCGCAGCTGCGGGGCGGCCTCGAGGTGCTCGAGCACGCGTCAGGCCCGGTCGCGGAGGCCGTCTCGGGCATGCGCGAGGTGGGAGCGCGCCTGCCCGCGGACGTCGCGGCGCGCATCATCTTCGACCTCGGGCTGCTGCGCAGCATCGGCTACTACACGGGCGCGGTGTTCGAGGTCTACGACCCGGCGGCCGGCGCCCCGCTCGGCGGCGGCGGCCGCTACGACGAGCTGCTCGGCCGCTTCGGCAGGGGGCTGCCCGCGGTCGGGTTCGCGCTCAGCGTCGAACGTCTGCACATCGCGCTCGCAGGCGAGGAGCGGGGCACGGGGGCGATGCTCGCATGAGCGGTGCAGACGCAGCGACGGGCGCGGGAGGGCGGACCGCAGAGAGCCACCTGATCGTCGCGGTGCCGCGCGGTGCGCTGTTCCGCGGCGCCCTCGACACGCTCGACCGCCTTGGCCTCGACACGCAGGAGATGAGAAGCAACGACCGCAAGCTGCTGTTCGAGTCGATCGGCACGCTGCGACAGACGGCGGGCGAGGGTGAGACGCAGGTCGGCGCGATCACGATGCGGCCCTCCGACGTGCCGACCTACGTCGAGGCGGGCGCCGCCGACCTCGGCGTCACGGGCAAGGACGTGCTGCTCGAGCAGGTCGGCCGCGACGGCGGCGCGGGCGGGCGCGACGTCTACGAGCTGCTCGACCTCCACTTCGGCGAGTGCACGATGGTGCTCGCGACCGCCGCGGGCGAGAACGCCGCCGGCGAGCACCCCGCGCAGGAGGCGCTGCGGCGGCTCGGGGTGATGAGGGTCGCGACGAAGTACCCGCGGATCGCGCTCTCGCACATGGAGCAGACGGGCAGGCAGGCGGAGATCGTCGAGGTGAAGGGCTCGGTCGAGCTCGCGCCGCTGACGGGACTCGCGGAGGCGATCGTCGACCTCACCGCGACCGGCAACACGCTGCGCGAGAACGGGCTGCTCGTGCGCGAGGAGATCGTGCGCTGCACCGCGCGCCTGATCGCGAACCCGGTCGCGCACAAGCTGAAGGCGGCGGCGATCGAGGACCTCGTGGGGCGGCTGCGTGAGGGTTGAGCGGATATCGGCGCAGGAGGCGCAGCGGCTCGGCGCTCACGGCGTCGCGGCGCGCGTGCGCGGTCTCGTCCCCGGCGTCCTGGAGGTCGCGGCGGACGTGAAGGCGATCCTCGAGCGCGTGCAGGAGGTCGGCGACGCCGCGCTGCAACAGATCACGAGCGAACTCGACCTGCGCGGCGCGCCCGCGCGGCCGCTGCTCGTCTCGAGCGCCGAGCTCGACGAAGCGATCAAGGCGATGCCGCGCGAGGTGATCGCCGGCCTGCAGGTGACGATCGCGAACGTCGCCGAGGTCGCGAGCGCCGCGGTCGGCGCGGACTCGAAGGCGCGCCTGCCCCAGGGCCACACGGTCACGCTGCGCGAGCTGCCGCTCGACTCCGCGGCGGTGTACGTGCCCGGGGGCAGGGCGCCATACCCCAGCACCGCCGTGATGGGCGTCGTCACCGCGCGCGCCGCGGGCGTGCTCGACGTCTGCGTCTGCTCGCCGCCGCGCGCCGACGGCGAGATCGACCCCCTGATCCTCGGCGCCTGCCGGCTGCTCGGCGTGCAGCGCGTCTACCGGATGGGCGGCGCCCAGGCGATCGCGGCGCTCGCATGCGGCACGGAGAGCGTGCAACGCGTCGACGTCATCGTCGGTCCGGGCAACCTCTACGTCCAGGAGGCGAAGCGCCAGCTCTCTCACGTCGTCGGCATAGACGGGATCGCCGGCCCGAGCGACCTCGTCGTAGCGTTCGCAACGGACGCCGATGCCGGTCTCGTCGCGCTCGACCTGCTCGCGCAGGCGGAGCACGGCGAGGGCAGCCTCGTCGTCGCGATCTGCCCCGACCAGGATGCGCTCGATGCGCTCGAGCGCGAGGTCGAGCGGCTGCTGGACGGCCTGCGGGAGGAGCGTCCCACCGTCGAGCGCGCGGCCTGGGCGAGCGTCTGCAGCGGCGACGCGCAGAGCGCGGTGAGGCTCGCCGACGCGATCGCGCCCGAGCACCTGCAGCTGGTCGGCGCCGAGATCGAGGCGCTGTCCGAGACCGTCCGCCACGCCGGCTGCCTGTTCGTCGGCGCAGGCTCGGCGACTGCGTTCGGCGACTACGTCGCAGGCTCCAACCACGTCCTGCCGACGGGCGGCGCGGCCCGGTTCTCCTCCGCGCTCAACCCCGCCTGCTTCAGGCGCCGGATGGCGGAGGTGCGGATCGAGCCGCAGACGGCGCGCACGCTCGCCGCGGCCGGCGCCCCGATCGCGCGGGCGGAGGGCTTCGAGCTGCACGCCCGCTCGATGGAGGCGCGGGCGGCCGCGCCGATCGGGGAGAATCCCGCGCGATGACCCGCACCGCGACGATCGCCCGCAAGACCGTAGAGACGGACGTCAGGCTCACGCTTACGCTCGACGGCGCCGGCGCGGGCGAGCGGCGCACTGGCGTCGGCTTCTTCGACCACATGCTCGACCTGCTCGCGAGGCACGGCAGGCTCGACCTCGACGTGCAGGTGACGGGCGACCTGCAGACGGGCGCCCACCACACCGTCGAGGACACCGCGATCGCGCTCGGGCAGGCGCTCGACGAGGCGCTCGGCGACCGCGCCCAGATCGGCCGCTACGGCTCTGCGCTCGTGCCGATGGACGAGGCGCGCGCGAGCTGCGCGATCGACGTCTCCGGACGCCCGTTCACGCTCTTCGACGCGCAGCTGCCGGCGGGCGTCACCGGCGGCTTCGACCACGAGCTCGCGGAGGAGTTCTTCAGGGCGCTCGCGAACGCGGCGAAGCTCACCCTGCACGTGCAGGTGCAGGCGGGCAGCAACGCCCACCACATGATCGAGGCGGCCTTCAAGGCGTTCGCACGCGCGCTCAGAGCCGCGGTCGCGATCGACCCGACGGAGGTCGGCGTGCCCAGCACGAAGGGCACGCTCACCTCGTGAGCCGCCCACGTATCGCGGTAGTCGACTATGGCATGGGGAATCGCCGGTCGGTCGAAAAGGCGCTGCAGCGCGTCGGCGCGGACGCGTTCGTCAGCCGCGACCACACCGCGCTGCGGCAGGCGCACGGTCTGCTGCTGCCGGGCGTCGGCGCGTTCCCGGCCGCGATGGCCGAAATCGAGCGGCTCGCCCTCGACGAGCTGCTGCGCGAGCGCGCGCAGGCCAGCGTGCCGCTGTTCGGCAGCTGCATGGGCATGCAGCTGCTGTTCGAGGGCTCCGAGGAGCACGGCGGCGCGCGCGGGCTCGGCCTGCTGCGCGGCCAGGTCAGGCGCCTGCGGGCGGAGGGCCTCAAGCTGCCGCACATCGGCTGGAGCGAGGTGACGAAGACGCGCGACTCGCCGCTGTGGGCGGGCCTGCCGGAGCAGATCTTCCTCTACCACGTCCACAGCTACGTCGCGCACCCGAGCGATCTCGAGACGGTGATCGGGACCGCCGAGTACGGCGAGCGCTTCCCCGCGCTCGTCGCCTCCGGCAACGTCTACGGCGCCCAGTCGCACCCGGAGAAGTCCTCGGCGCAGGGCCTCGCGCTGCTCGCCAACTTCGTCTCGATCTGCGCCGCCCGCCGCGCCGGGGAGGCGGAGCTCGCGTGATGAGCATCGCGGCCGCGGGAACGAGTTCCATGTCCGATCGCACAACGATCGCGGCGAGTCCAGGACGCATCCCGTGACCGGCCGCGCGATCACCCTGTACCCCGCGATCGACATCCTCGACGGCAAGGCGGTGCGCCTCGTCAAGGGCGACTTCGACGCAAAGAAGGTCTATGACGAGGACCCGCTGCAGGCCGCGGCCGCCTGGGTCGCCGACGGCGCGAGCCACCTGCACGTCGTTGACCTCGACGGCGCCAGGGAGGGAGAGCCGCGCAATCTCTCCCACCTGTGGCGGATCGCGCAGCGGACGGGCGTGCCCGTGCAGTACGGCGGCGGGCTCAGGACCCTGCAGGCGGTCGAAGAGGCGCTGCAGGCGGGCGCAGCGCGCGTCGTCCTCGGCACCGCCGCCTTCACCGACCCACGCTTCCTCGAGCAGGCGCTAGGTCGCTGGCCGGGGCAGGTGCTCGTCTCCGTCGACGCACGCGGCGGCAGGGTCACGACATCGGGCTGGACGCAGACGAGCGCCAGCGCCGTCGCAGACGCGATCTCAGAGCTCACGCAGCGCGGCGCCCGAGACCTCGTCTACACCGACGTCGACAGGGACGGGATGCTCGAAGGCCCCGACGTCGCGCGCCTTTCGGAGCTCGTCGCCGTCGCCGCCGGCGCGCGCCTCATCTACTCGGGCGGCATCGGCGCGCTGTCCGACCTCGATGCGCTCGCCGCGCTGCCGCAGGGCTCGCTCGCGGGGGTCATCGTCGGCAAGGCGCTCTACGAGAAGCGCTTCTCGGTCGCGCAAGCGCTGCAGGCGCTTGCCAGGGCCTGACTTCTCGACACCGTATTGCGAAACGGTTCACAAGCCACCGTTCTCGCTACGGTGTCGCCATGCACTGCAAGCGGGTCATCCCCTGCCTCGACGTCGACGCGGGGCGGGTCGTAAAGGGCATCGAATTCCTCGACATCAAAGACGCCGGCGACCCCGTCGAGCTCGCCGCCCACTACGACCGCGAAGGGGCGGACGAGCTCGTGTTCCTCGACATCACCGCGACGCACCAGCGGCGCGAGACGATCGTCGAGCTCGCGCGCCGGACGGCTGACGAAGTGTTCGTGCCGTTCACGATCGGCGGCGGCATCCGCTCGGTGCAGGACGCCCAGGACGTGCTCGACGCCGGCGCGGACAAGGTCTCGGTCAACTCCGCCGCGCTGCAGCGCCCGCAGCTCATCGACGAGCTCACGGCGGTGTTCGGCTCCCAGTGCGTCGTGCTCGCGATCGACGCGAAGGCGCAGGAGGGCGGCGACTGGCACGCCTACGTCGCCGGCGGCCGGCGGGACAGCGGTCGCGACGCGCTGGATTGGGCGCGCGAGGCGGTGGACAGGGGAGCGGGGGAGATCCTGCTCACGAGCATGGACAGGGATGGCACGAGCGAGGGCTACGACCTCGCGCTCACGCACGCGGTCTCGCAGGCAGTCGGAGTGCCGGTCATCGCCTCGGGCGGCGCCGGCGAGCTCTCGCACCTCGTGCAGGCCGCGGAGGCGGGCGCCGACGCGGTGCTGTGCGCGTCGATCTTCCACTATCGCGCCCACACGATCGCCGAAGCAAAGGACTGCCTTGCCGCCGCCGGGATCGCGGTGCGCCCCGCGCGATGAGCGAGCGGGGCGAGGACGGTCGGGCAGGCGGCGTCGATCCGCCTGCGGCTGAGGCTCCGGCGGGTACGCCCGCCGCGCACACGGGCGAGGGCGTGGCTCAGCTGCCAAGCGGCGAGCAGGTGATCGAGCGCCTGCGGCAGCTGCCGGGCGGCCCACAGGTGCTGCAGCTCGCGCAGCAGCGCGAGGACGTCGCGCTCGTCGGCGGAGCCGTCAGGGACCTGCTGCTTCACCGCACCCCGCGCGAGATCGACCTCGTGCTCGACGGCGCCCCGGCCTCCTTTCCAAACGCGGCGGCGCTGTTCGCGCGCGAGCTCGCCTCGCTGCTCTTCGCCGCCGGCGAGGAGGGCGAGCCGCAGGTGACCGTACACGAACGCTTCGGCACCGCCGCGGTGTGCTGGAGCGGCGGGCGCGTCGACGTCGCGGCTCGCCGCGCCGAGCGCTACCCGCATCAGGGGGCGCTGCCGGAGGTCTCCCCGGCTGGCGAGCAGGATGACCTGTTGCGCAGGGACTTCACGGCCAACGCGATCGCGCTCCCGCTCGGCGGCCCCCGCAGGGGGACGATCAGCGCAGCCCCCAACGCGCTGCAAGACCTCGAGGCGAGGCAGCTCAGGGTCCTGCACGATCGCAGCTTCGAGGACGACCCTACGCGCCTCATGCGGCTTGGCCGCTACGCCGCGCGCCTGCGCTTCACGGTCGAGCCGGGCACCGCGGAGCTCGCGGCGCAGGCGATCGAGCGCGGCGCGCTCGCCGCTGTCTCGGCCTCGCGCATCGGCGCGGAGCTTCGGCTCGCGCTGAGCGAGCCCGATCTGCTGCCCTGCCTGCAGGCGCTTTGCAGCCTGCGCGTGCTGGGAGCGCTCGACCCGCCGCTCACGCTCGACGCGGACCTGCTCGGGCGCGCGCTTACGCTGCTGCCCGCCGACGGCAGGCCGCATCTGCTCGCGCTCGCCTCGCTGCTCAGGCCGCTCGTCAGCGAGCCGCAGGAGCTCGAAGGGTCCGAGGCACACGATCCGCGCGACCGGCTGCTCGAGGCGCTTGAGCGCTTCGAGTACCCCGCGGGCGAGCGCAGGCCCGTCGTCGAAGCGGCGATGTACGCGGCGCTGCTCGCGGAGGAGATCGCGGTCGCCGACTGCCCCTCCGAGCTCTGGGAGCTGCTCGCAGGCGTCGCCGTAGAGGCGGTCGCGCTCGCGGCCGCGGTCGCCGAGCGCGACGGCGACCATCACGCGCGCGCGGCCGCGGAGAGCTGGATCGACGAGCTGCGGCACGTGCGTCTGCAGATCTCTGGCGACGACCTGCTCGCGGCCGGCGTGCCAGAGGGCCCCCAGATAGGGGAGCGGCTCGGCGAGGCGCTGCGCCAGCGCCTCGATGGCATGATCGAAGAGGGCCCTCAGGCGGAGCTGCGGGCGGCGCTCGAACCCCATGAGTGGCGACAAACGATGAACGGCGATCAGTCATGAGCAGCGACTGGACGAAGAGCGACCGTGACGCGGTCGAGGCGGAGCTGCCAGGCGGCGGGCGGGCGCTGTTCACGACGCGAGCGGGCGGCAACCTCTCGCTCGCCGCCGGCCGCGGCCACGAGCAGGGACGCGATGTCCGAGAGCGTCTCTGCCAGACGCTCTCGCTGCGTTGGCTGTGCGCGGGGCCGCAGGTGCACGGCGCGCGCGTGCACCGCATCAGGACGCTCGCCCACAGCGGCGGCCGGCCGCTCGCGCAGCCCGCCGACGGCCACGCGACCGCGCTCAGGGGCGTCGGCGTCATGGTGCTCGCCGCGGACTGCGTGCCAGTCGTGCTCGGGACGCAGGGGGCAGTCGCGGCGGTCCACGCCGGCTGGCGCGGGCTCGCCGCGGGGGTGCTCGAGGAGGGCGTGAGGGCGTTGCGAGAGCTGGCCCCGGAGCCGGAGCGCGAGCTCGCCGCCGTGATAGGCCCTTGCGCAGGACCGTGCTGCTACGAGGTCGGGGCGGAGGTGTTCGAGGCGCTCGGCCTGCCCCTGCCGAGTGGGGCGTCGAAGGTGCTCGACCTGCCGGCGCTCGCGCGCAGGCGCCTGCGGGCGGCCGGAGTCGAGGCAGTCTCCCAGATCGAGCGCTGCACGATCTGCGATTCGCGGCACTTCTCCCACCGGCGCGAAGGCGGCGACGCCGGGCGCCAGGCGGCGGTCGCGTGGCTCGCCTGATCGGGCCGCTGCACGCCGAGGCGATCCGAGAGCGCCTCGCTGCCACGCGCGCACGGATCGAGGCCGCGGCGCTGCGCGGCGGCCACGATCCAGACAGCGTCGAGCTGCTCGTCGCGACGAAGTACGTCTCGCTCGATCAGATGCCGAAGCTCGCGCAGGCGGGCGTGCAGCTCGTCGGCGAGAACAGGGCCCAGGACCTCGAGACGAAGGTCGCCGCCCATCGCGACCTCTTCGCCTGGGACTTCATCGGCCAGCTGCAGAGCCGCAAGGTGAGGGCGATCGTGCCGCACGTGCGCCTCCTTCACTCGCTCGCGAGCGCCTCCGCGCTGCGCGAGCTGCAGCGCTGGCAGGAGATCTCGAGACCGGGGCTGCGAGCGCTGATCGAGGTGAACGTCGCGGGGGAGACCGGCAAGGCGGGCGTCGCTCCGAGCGAGATCGAGCATTACGTCGAGCGCTGCCCGGTCCCCGTCGTCGGCCTGATGACGATGCCTCCCTACGCGCAGGACCCGGAGAGCAGCCGCCGCTGGTTCGCCGCCCTGCGCCAGCTCGCGCAGGCGCACGGCCTCGCGGAGCTCTCGATGGGCACGAGCCAGGACTACGAGGTCGCCGTCGAGGAGGGCGCGACGATCGTGCGCCTTGGCAGCAGCGTCCTTGCATAGCAGCAAACGTCACGAACGCGCGATGGCTAGCATATGCAGGGAAAAGGGCGGCTCGATCGAACTCCGCCCCAAGCATGTCCTTTCGCGATTCATGGCATAGGGCGCTCGTGTACTTCGGCCTCGCCGAGGAGTACCACGACGACTACGACGACGACTATCCGCCGGAGGAGGAGCTGGAGGACCGCTATCGCGATCGCCCGAACGTGCGCCGCCTCTCGGCGCGCAGGCGGCGCGACGACTTCGACGACATCTTCGCCGAGGACGAGCGCGGGCACGAGCCGCGCGGCGCGCGCACGACCGTGCTGCGCCCGGTCAGCAGGAGCAACGGCGAGGTCAGGGTCCACCTCGTCGTGCCTAAGTCCTTCAACGACGCCCAGCAGGTCGCGGACCGCTTCAAGGACTCGATCCCCGTCATCCTCAACCTGCAGGGCACCGAAACCGACCTCTCGAAGCGTCTCATCGACTTCGCGAGCGGTCTCACCTACGCGCTCGACGGCGGCATGCAGCGGATCGCGGACAAGGTGTTCATGCTCACCCCGCGCAACGTCGAGATATCCGCCGAGGAGCGCGCGAGGTTGATCGAAAAGGGCTTCTTCAACCAATCGTGATCGGCGGCGCGCGGCGTCCTGCCGTGTAGCCTGATGCGCGCATGAAGATCGGTCTCATCGGAGCGGGGAACATGGCGCGCGCGCTCGCGCGCGGGTGGCAGGAGCCCGTGCTCTGCGCCGACCCGGCGCGTGAGCGGGCGCAGGAGCTCGCGGAGCTCACCGGCGGCCAGGCGCTCGCATCGAACGTCGAGGTCGCGCAGCAGGCCGACGTCGTCGTGCTCTGCCACAAGCCCGCGCAGCTCGCCGAGGTCGCGGCGGAGATCGGCTCGCCGGCGCGCGCGGTCGTCTCGATCCTCGCGGGCGTCAGCCTCCAGCAGCTGAAGCAGACCTATGCAGACCGCCCCGTCTACCGCTTCATTCCCTCGCTGCCGGTCGAGGTGCGGCAGGGCGCGATCGTCCAGGCCGCAGACGAGCCTCAGGACGCGGCGCTCGACGCAGAGGTGCGCGCGCTGTTCGAGCGCCTTGGCAGCGTGGTCACGGTCGATGACGGCCTCGTCGACGTCGCGATGGGCCTCATGTCCTGCGCGCCTGCCTATGTCGCGCTGATCGCTGAGGCGCAGGTCGATGCGGGCGTCCGCCACGGCCTGCGCGCCGAGCAGGCGGCGAGCCTCGTCGTGCAGACGCTCGCCGGCAGCGCGGAGCTGCTTCGCCAGCGTGGATACGACACGCTCGCGGTGCGCAGGGAGGTCGCCTCGCCCGGCGGCGTCACCGCGCGCGGGCTTGCCGCGCTCGAGCGCGCGGGCCTGCGCAGCGCCTTCGACGACGCGCTCGACGCGGTGCTCGGAGCGAACCGATGACGCTCGCGAGCGCGAGGGTGGAAGTCGCCAACTACCTCTCGACGCTCATCTACGTCTACACGCTGCTGATCTTCCTCTACATCGTCACCCAGCTGCTGTTCTCCTTCGGGGTGCGGCCGCCGTACTCGCGCACGATGGACGTCGTCCTCACGTTCCTGCGCGACGTCTGCGAGCCGTTCCTGCGGATCTTCAGGCGGATCCTGCCCCAGCTCGGCCCCTTCGACTTCAGCCCGATAATCGCGATCATCGTGCTGCAGCTCATCAACAGCATCGTCGTCCAGGGCGCGATCCACGGGTGAAGATCACGTGGGCGAAGGCGGCGTCCGTCGCGGTCGTCGTGCTCGCGCTCGACCGCCTCTCGAAGCAGGCGGTCGAATCCTCGATCGCCCAGGGCGAAGAACGCTCGTTCCTGCCGGGGGTGCAGCTCGTGCACACGCGCAACAGCGGCGTCGCCTTCGGGCTGCTCGGCGGCGCCCAGGTCTACGTCACCGTCGCGCTCGCGCTCGCCGTCATGCTCGTGCTGCTGTTCTTCGCGCGTCGCGCCGGCGGCGGCCCGATCTGGCTGCCGACCGGCATGATCCTCGGCGGCGCGCTCGGCAACGTCATCGACCGCCTGCGCTACGGCTTCGTCACCGACTTCGTGAAGCTGCCGCTCGGCTGGCCGCCCTTCAACCTCGCGGACGCGGCGATCACGATCGGCGTGCTGCTGCTCGCGCTGCTCGTCGCAAGCGCCGGCGAGCGCGCCTAGCCGTGCTCCCCGCCGGAGCGGCGCACGGCGGTCGAAGCGCAGGCGCTGACGTCTTCCGATCATGAACGAGTCGAGCGACAGCACAGCGCTGCCGATCGCCTACGAGGACGAGCACCTGCTCATAGTCGACAAGCCTGCGGGCGTCGTCGTGCACCCCTCGCGCGGCCACAGCGAGGGCACGCTCTCGCAGCTGCTCGCAGGCGTCGCCGCGGGCGGCGATCCCGAGCGCGCCGGGATCGTGCACCGGCTCGACCGCGACACCTCGGGCCTTCTCATCGTCGCGAAGAGCGAGCAGGCGCACGCGCGGCTGCAGGCGCAGATGGCCACTCGCCAGATAAGGCGCGAATACCTAGCGCTCGTCGAGGGGCGGCCGCCCTCGCGCAGCGGCACGGTCGAGGCGCCGATCGGACGCGACGTGCGCGCGCCGACGCGGATGTCGATCGGCGGACGCGGCGCGCGGCAGGCGGTCACGCACTTCACGATCGAGCGCGAGCTCGCCGGCTGCACGCTGCTGCGCCTCAGGTTGGAGACGGGTCGCACGCATCAGATCAGGGTCCACCTGCAGGCGATCGGGCACCCGGTCTGCGGCGATCCCGAGTACGGCGGCTCAGGCAGATTCGGCCTGCGACGACAGTTCCTGCACGCCGCCAGGCTCGAGCTCGCCCATCCCGTCACGGGCGCGCCGATCGCAGTCGACTCGCCGCTGCCGGAAGACCTCCGGCTCGCGCTGGAGCAGGCCGAACGGCTATCCTGAAGCGCTCGCAGGCACCTTCGACGACCTGGCATGTCCGGTCGGGCCCTGCCCGGAGCCGCGAGTCGCGCTCCGGGTCCCGACGCCGGCGCGCCAGCACGGCACATCGAGAGCAAAAGGGAGCATCACCGTGGCAGACGTAGGAATCGAGCAGCTGCTGGAGGCGGGAGTCCACTTCGGCCACCAGACGCGCCGCTGGAACCCGAAGATGCGCCGCTTCATCTTCGGAGAGCGCGACGGGATCTACATCATCGACCTGATGAAGACCGCCGACCTGCTCACGCAGGCGCAGCGGTTCGCATCCGAGGTCGCCCGCCGGGGCGGCACCGTCCTGTTCGTCGGCACGAAGAAGCAGGCCCGCGACGCGATCAGGGAAGTTGCGCAGGCCTCCGGGATGCCCTACGTCAACCATCGCTGGCTCGGCGGCCTGCTCACCAACTTCCAGACGATGGCCCTGCGCATCCGCCGCCTGCACGACCTCGAACGCTACGAGGCCGAGGGCCAGCTCGAGCTGCTGCCGACGCGCGAGCGGATGGCCGCCCAGGCCGACCTCGCGAAGCTGAGGGCGAACCTCGGCGGCGTGAAGGACATGCAGCGGGTGCCTGACGCGGTGTTCGTCATCGACCTGAAGACGGAGGCGATCGCGGTGCGCGAAGCGCAGCGCCTGCGCGTGCCGATCATCGGCCTCGTCGACACGAACTGCGACCCTGACGGCGTCGACTACGTCATCCCCGGCAACGACGACGCGATCCGCTCCTGCGCGCTCGTCACGAAAGCGATCGGAGACGTCGTCGCCGAAAGCTACGCCGTCTTCCGCGCCGAGGAGGAGCGCGCGCGCAGGGAAGCCGAAGAGCGCGAACGCCGCGAAGCGGAGGCGCGCGCGAAGCAGGAAGCCGAAGAGCAGGCGAAGCGCGAGGCCGAAGAGCAGGAGCAGCGCGAGCAGGCGCAGCGCGCGGAGGCCGAGGCCGCCTACGCCGCCCACAAGGCCGCCCAGGCGGAGGGCGCGCAGCAGGCCCAAGCCGCGGAGACCCGGGGAGAGGCCGAGCAGACCGACACAGCGAAGGAGACGAGCTCGTGAGCGCAGTCGAGATCCCAGCGAGAGACGTGAAGGCGCTGCGCGACCGCACCGGCGCCGGCATGATGGACTGCAAGAAGGCCCTCAGCGAATCTCAGGGCGACGTCGAGAAGGCGATCGAGATCCTGCGCGTCAAGCAGGGCAAGAAGATCCAGGACCTCGGCGAGCGCACCGCGACCGAGGGCACGGTCCAGTCCTACATCCACGCCGGCGCGAAGGTCGGCGTGCTGATCGAGGTCGACTGCAACACCGACTTCGTCGCGAGCAACGAGGAGTTCGTCGCCTTCGCGAGGGACGTCGCGATGCAGATCGCCGCCTCGCCGACCGTCGCCTACGTCAGCCGCGAGAACGTGCCGCAGGAGCTGCGCGACGCGGAGTCGCGCGTCTACGAGCAGGAGGCGGCCGACAAGCCCGAGAACGTGCGCGAGAGGATCGTGACCGGCAAGCTCGACGCCTGGCTGAAGACGGTCGTCCTGCTCGAGCAGGAGATGCACCACCCGAAGTTCGAGGGCAAGACCGTCCAGCAGCTGCGCGACGAGCTGACCGCGAAGACCGGCGAGAACGTCGTCATTCGCCGCTTCGCCCGATTTGCCGTAGGTCAATAGGCCGCAAACGCGGATAGGCTGTCGGACCGCATGGCGGAGGCGGCCTTCAAACGCGTGCTCATCAAGCTCTCCGGCGAGGCGCTGATGGGCGATCTGCCCTACGGCACCGACCCCGAGCGGGTGAAGGCGATCGCCGCTCAGGTGGACGCGGTGCGAATGCGCGGCGTCGAGGTCGCGATCGTCGTCGGCGCGGGCAACATCTTCCGCGGCATGAAGGGCGCCGCCGACGGGATGGACAGGGCGACCGCCGACTACATCGGGATGCTCGCGACCGTGCTGAACGCGCTGCCGCTGCAAGACGCGCTCGAGAAGGCCGGCGCAGAGGTGCGCGTGCAGAGCGCGCTCAGCATCTCCGAGGTCGCCGAGCCCTACATCCGCCGGCGCGCGATGAGGCACCTCGAGAAGGGGCGGATCGTGATCTTCGCCGCCGGCACCGGCAACCCGTTCTTCACCACCGACACCGCCGCCGCGCTGCGCGCCGCGGAGATCCACGCGGAGATCATCCTGATGGCGAAGAACGGCGTCCAGGGCGTCTACAGCGCGGACCCCGCGCGCGACCCGGACGCCAAGTTCATCCCGCAGCTCACCCACATGGAGGCGCTCGAGCGGCGACTGCGGGTGATGGACTCGACCGCGCTCGCGCTCTGCATGGAGAACGGGATGCCGATCAACGTCTTCGACATGGACGACGAGCAGGCGATCGCCAAGGTAATCTCAGGCGGGCGCGTGGGCACGCTCGTCATCACAGCCGAAGGGGAGGACGATGGCGTCTGAGATGATCGACGCGCTGCTCGAGGACGCGCGCGAGCGGATGGGCAAGGCGGTGCACAGCGCCCAGCACGAGTTCGGCACCGTGCGCACCGGCCGGGCGAGCCCGTCGCTGCTCGACCGCGTAAGCGTCGACTACTACGGCGCGATCACGCCGCTCAACCAGCTCTCGACGATCTCCGCGCCGGAGGCGCGCCTCATCACCGTCCAGCCCTACGACAAGTCCTCGATCAAGGCGATCGAGAAGGCGATCAACGAGTCGGACGTCGGCCTCACGCCCTCCAACGACGGCAACCTCATTCGCCTCGTCGTCCCCGAGCTCACCGAAGAGCGCCGGCGCGAGCTCGTGAAGGTCGTGCGCCACCTCGCCGAGGAGGGCCGGATCGCGGTTCGCAACGTCAGGCGCGACGTGATGAGCGACCTGCGCGAGCTGAAGTCGGAGGGGCAGACGGGCTCCGACGACGAGCACCGCGCGGAGGTCGAGCTGCAGAAGCTCACCGACGCGAAGATCAAGGAGCTCGACCACATGCTCGAGGCGAAGGAGCAGGAGATCCTCGAGGTGTGATGGCCGCCGCCGGCGGATCGGGCTGCAGAGAGGACCCGAGCGCCCGTCCCTCCACGGCCAGGTACATCGCGATCATCACCGACGGCAACGGCCGCTGGGCGCGCGCTCGCGGGCTGCCCGTCAGGGCCGGCCACGAAGCGGGCGCCGACGCCGTGAAGGCGCGGCTGCGCGACGCGGTCGAGCTCGGGGTGCAGGAGCTGACGGTCTACTCGTTCTCGACCGAGAACTGGCAGCGCCCGCCGGAGGAGGTTCAGGGCCTCATGGAGATGTTCTCGCTGCGGATCGCATCCGAGACCCCGGAGCTGCATCAGGAGGGCGTGCGGATGCGCTTTCTCGGCCGCCGCGAGGGCGTCTCGGCCGATCTCCAGGAGCAGATGCGCTGGGCCGAGCAGCTCACTCACGCGAACACGCGGATCACGCTGTTCGTCGCCTTCAACTACGGCGGCCGCGCCGAGATCCTCGACGCCGCACGGCGCTTCACCGGCGGCGGCGAGGAGGAGTTCCGGCGCTGCCTCTACGCGCCGGAGATGCACGACCCGGACCTCGTCATCAGGACGAGCGGCGAGCGCAGGCTCTCCAACTACCTGCTCTGGCAGTCCGCCTACTCGGAGCTCGTCTTCAGGGACGAGCTGTGGCCGGACTTCAGCCGCGTAAGCCTCGAAGAGTCGCTCGCGGAGTTCGGCGAGCGCCGCCGCCGCTTCGGAGGCCGATGAGCGCGTGGCGATCGGCGGCAGAGGCGGCTGGAGCGCAGGCGGCGTGATGCAGCGCGGCGGAGGAGGCGCACGCCGGATGAACGGGCCGCGCGCGCGCCGGCCCGCGGCCGCGCGCCGTGCGTCGGTCTCTCGCGAGCGCACCCCGCGCTCGGACCTCAGCGCGCGCATCATCACGGCGCTGCCGGCGCTCGCGCTCGCGCTGTTCCTCATCGTCGAGGGCGGTCTGCTCTTCGTCGCCGGCGTGTTCGTTCTCGGCGCGATCTGCCTGCACGAGCTGTTCGCGATGTACGAGCGCGCGCACCCCGTGCGGCTTGCGGGATTCCTCGGCCTGCTCGCGCTGCTGCTCGCCGCCCACTACGGCGGCGCGGACGCGCCGAAGTACGTGCTGCTCGCCGCGGTCGTCATGCTGCCCGTGCTGTTCGGCCTCGCGCTGCGCCAGCGCCGACGCAGCACGGCGGGGATCGCGATCACGCTGCTCGGGCTGTCGTGGATCGGCTTCGGGCTCGCGCACGGGGTGATGCTGCGGGGGCTGCATCACGGCGCCGGCGTCGTCATCGACGTGCTCGTCGGCACCTTCGCCGGCGACACCGGCGCCTACGTCGGCGGCAGGCTCTTCGGCCGGCGGCCGCTCGCGCCGAGCATCTCGCCGAACAAGACGGTCGAGGGCCTTCTCATCGGGATGCCCTGCGCGATCGCGGCGGTGTGGCTCGCGAGCCGCTACGAGTCCTCCTGGATGCCCGCCTCGCACGCCGCCGTGCTCGGCCTCGGCGTCGCGATGCTCGCGCCGCTCGGCGACCTGTTCGAGTCGTTCATCAAGCGCCAGGCGGGCGTGAAGGACAGCGGCCGCGTCTTCGGCCCCCACGGCGGCGCGCTCGACCGGCTCGACGCGGTGCTCTTCGCCGTCGTCGTCGGCTACTACATATGGTCGGCGTACACATGAGGAACGCTCTGCGGGCGGCCGGCGCGCCGAGGACGCTCGGTCAGGCGCGCAAGGCGGGCGTCCGCACAGGCGCAAGCCACTACGCTGGGCGAGCATGAGCGACCGCAGGCGCCTGCTCGTACTCGGCTCGACCGGCTCGATCGGCACCCAGGCGCTCGACATCGTGCAGCGCTCGGCCGAGCACGAGCTCGTCGGCCTCTCCGCGGAGCGCTCCTGGCAGGCGCTCATCGAGCAGGCACAGCGGCATGGGGTCAAACGGATCGCGCTCGCCGACCTCGACGCCGCCGCGCGGGCGGCGGAGGCATGGACCGAGGGGGAGGTGCTCAGCGGCCCCGAGGGCCTCGTCAGGCTCGTCGTCGAGGCTGAGGCCGACCTCGTCCTCAACGCGCTCGTCGGCTCCGCCGGGCTCGGGCCAACGGTCGCGACGCTCGGCGAGGGGATCGAGCTCGCGCTCGCGAACAAGGAGTCGCTCGTCGTCGGCGGCGAGCTCGTCACCGCGCTTGCCGAAGCGACGGGGACCGCGATCGTGCCCGTCGACTCCGAGCACGCCGCGCTGCACCAGCTGCTCAGCGGGCGCGCGCCGGGGTCCGTCGCGAGGATCGTCATCACCGCGAGCGGCGGCCCCTTCAGGGGGATGAGCGCCGACCAGCTGCGCGAGGTGAGCGTGCAGCAGGCGCTCGCGCACCCGACCTGGGCGATGGGCGGCAAGATCACGATCGACTCCGCGACGCTGATGAACAAGGGCCTCGAGCTGATGGAGGCGCACCACCTGTTCGGCACGCCATACGAGCACATCGACGTGATCGTGCACCCGCAATCGCTCATCCACGGCCTCGTGCAGCTGATCGACGGCGCGATGCTCGCGCACGTCGGCCCGCCTGACATGCGCGTCGCGATCTCCTACGCCCTCCACGGCGCGGAGAGCGTGCCGCAGCCGATCGAGCCGGTCGACCTCGCGCAGGTCGGCGCGCTCACCTTCGAGCCCGTCGACACCGAGACCTTCCCCTGCCTGCGCCTCGCGCGGCAGGCGGCGCTCACAGGCGGCACCGCCCCCTGCATCCTCAACGCCGCAAACGAGGTCGCCGTGCACGCATTCCTGAAGGGCCGCCTCTCCTTCGAGGGCATCCCGACCGTCATCGAACAGACGCTCAACGCCGTCGAGAGCGAGCCGCTACGCGCCTTCGAGACCCTCTACGAGGCCGACCGCAGGGCGAGGGCGGCGGCCGAGGGGGCGATCGGCGCGCGGGCGTGAGGGGTCGAACCCGAACTTCGCGTCCCATCTCGGCGACGCATCAACCATCAACGTTTGGCGGATGGCGCCGTGGGCTCCAGCATCGCGTATGAGCCGGACCATCTGCGATCATGGGCACATGGCATCCGAACCCCATGTGACGCTGTCCGGCGACATCGTCGGCGAGTACATCGTCAAGGACAGGCGGCCCAACGGCGAGCTGACCCTGGTGCCCGACACCTATCCGACGGTCATCCCCAAGTACGACGGGCGTCCTGCGACCGCAGAGGAGTTCGCTGCTTTCGAGGCAGAGCACGGTCCCTTGCTGCCGCCTGACGGCGAGGGGTAGGTGGCCTCCGCATCCCGTCCCGACGCGCGCTTCCGCGTCGAGTTCGACGATGCCATGTTCACCGAGGACCTCGAGCAGGTCAGGAACGACAGGGTGCAAAGTACGGGAGCGCAGGCACGCACGCTCTCAGGAGCGCGTCCGCTCGCGTGCGACTTCGAGCGCTTCGACGTCGACCAGGTCCTGCGGCCTGCCTGCCGCCCGCTTCATCGCGATCAGATCCTCAATCGAGACGACCTGAACCTCGCGGTCGGCCAGCTCCATCGTCGTCGCGTGCGCTCGCAGCGTCTCATAATCGGGCGCTCCGGCGGGGTGAACGAGCAGGTCGATGGCGCCCTTGGGTGTTTCGAGTGTGAGGATCTCGGTGCGCCTCAGCGTCTTGCCGTCGGGCACGAAGGGCACATCGTCTTGCACGTCCCGCAGCTTTGCACCGAGGCCGACGAGAACGTTCCCGAGTCGGTCGAGATTGTCCGCGTCGAGCGCGTAGCAGATGTCGAGATCCTTCGTGAAGCGCGGCATCCCATGCAGGACCACGGCAACGCCACCGACGACGACGAACTCGACGCCGCCGTCGACGAGCGCTCGCACCAGCTCCGCGGGATGGAAGTTACGCGCCGTCCAGTTCGCCACGGGCCCTGGCTCCAGCGAGCGTCAGCTCGCGACCCCACTCGTACATCGCTTCCAGCTCGGCCAGCCGCTGCGCAGGCGTAAGTTCCAACTGCGCCGTGATCAGGCTCTCGTCAACGCCTCGCGGCTTCTCGCTCGCGAGGCGAAGGCGCTGGCCGGTGGCCCGCAGCGCCCTGTCGAGGGTGCGCACGGTCGGGTTTGCATCTCTGCGCTCAAGCTTCGCAACCGCTGCTTGGCTCACGCCGAGGCGGCGCGCCAGCTGCGCCTGGCTGAGGCCGGCGCTGCGACGCGCGTCGCGCAGGAGAGCTGCGGCATCGTTGTCCATTACCGTAGCATAACATATAGGTTATGGTAGTTGGTTGTCCGATACGCAGGTGCCGCCACGAGCAGACCGTCACGCCTGCGAGACTGAGCGCATGAGCTGGCTGCTCACGATCCTCGGCATCGTCGTGCTCATCGTGCTCCACGAGGCGGGGCACTTCGCGGTCGCGAAGGCGGTCGGGATGCGCGTCGAGCGCTTCTCGCTGTTCTTCCCGCCGACGCTCGCGAAGCTGCGCAGAGGGGAGACCGAGTACGCGATCGGCGCGCTGCCGCTCGGCGGCTACGTGAAGATCACCGGCATGAACCCCGAGGAGCTGAAGGACCTGCAGCCGGAGGTGCGCGCCCGCGCCTATTACAGCCAGCCGCCGTGGAAGCGGATCGCGGTCATCCTCGCCGGGCCGGGCGTCAACATCCTCATCGCCTTCGTGCTGTTCGGCGTCGTGCTGCTCAGCGGCAGCTTCGGCGGCGCGGCCACGCTCGGGAACCTCGACCCGAGCATCGAATCGATCGTCCCGACGACGAGAGTGCGCGGGGTCGAGCGGGGAACGCCCGCAGAGAGGGCATTGCGCCCCGGCGACAGGATCCTCGCGGTCGAAGGGCGACCTGTCACCGTCAAGTCTGCGATGAAGGCGATCTCCGCGCATC
This sequence comes from Solirubrobacterales bacterium, assembly GCA_037915935.1. Classification (GTDB taxonomy): domain Bacteria; phylum Actinomycetota; class Thermoleophilia; order Solirubrobacterales; family Solirubrobacteraceae; genus Palsa-744. The sequence goes on from JBAIYK010000039.1 coordinate 22,272, forward strand.
GCTGCCCTGGGGCGCAGGTGCAGGGCTGCGTCGCCGCCACGCCGGTGCATCTCACCGTGAGGCGAGACGGCCGCGACGTGCTCGTCTCGGTGAAGCCCCGCTACGACTCGAAGCTGAAGCGCATGCTGATCGGCTTCAGCTTCGGCGCCGCCCCGAACGACTTCTCCCTTGGAGCAGCCGCCGGCGCATCGGCAGCGGCGATGTGGCACACGACGACGCAGACCGTCACGAGCCTCGGCAGGGCGATCACGAGCTCGAAGGAACGCAGGAACGTGCGCAGCATCGTCGGCATCACGAGCGTCACCGAGGAAGCGGTCGCCGCGGGCGCCGGCAAGGCGCTCGTCGTCATCGGCTACGTCTCGCTCGTGCTCGGCGTGATCAACCTGTTCCCGTTCCTGCCGCTCGACGGCGGCCACATCCTCTGGGCGCTCGCGGAGAAGGTCCGCGGACGCCGCGTCTCCGTCGCGGCGATGTGGCGCTTCAGCTCGATCGGCCTCGTCCTGCTCGCCTTCCTCGTCATCAGCGGCATCAGCAACGACATCGGCCGGATCGCGGGCTGAGCGCGCTCGCGCATCGCGAGGCAGACGCACGCTCGTCGCACAGCGATCGTCGTCGATCGGCCATACGAGAACCTAATCATCGGCCACACGAACCGGCCGCACGCACACCCAGCTCTTGACGAGCGGCCCGAGGCGCTCGGGCAGCGCGGGCACGCCGAAGAGCGCCTCCATCTCACAGCGACGCAGCAGCGAGATGTCCTCCCAGCCGCCACCGGCGCCGAGGCGCCAGTAGGGGCGGCGCAGCCGCGGCGGCAGCCAGTGCGCGCCGGGCAGCAACGAGTGGGGCTCGATCGGGAACTCGAAGGCGGGGGTCTGCACGAAGAAGCCGCGGCCGACTCGCCTCATCTCCGTCGCGAGCGCCGGCCGCCGCGCCGGCTGCACGTGCTCGATCACGCTGCTGCAGTAGACGAGGTCGAACTCGCGGTCCGCGAAGGGGATGCGCTCGGCCGCGTCGGCCTGCACGAAGGGCCCCGGATAGCTCGGGCGGGGCAGGAGGTCGAGGCCGGTCACGTCGAGGGCCGGCTCCAGCGCGCGCAGGCCGAGCGCCCCGCAGCCGACGTCGAGCACGCGCCCGCCCTCAGGCAGTCCGACGAGCGGGAAGAAGCGCCGGTGCCGCCGCAGGCGTGCCCTCGCAGCCGAGGGCTCGGCGAGCCGTGCGAGCGGACCGCGCGCGGTCGCGTACACATCGCTCAACGGTCGCATCGTAGAATCAGCCTATGGCCTCGAAGCGGCAGATACGCATCGGAGACGTCCTCATCGGCGGCGGGGCCCCGGTCGCAGTGCAGACGATGACGAAGACCGAGACCGCGAACCTCGCCGCGACGATGGAGCAGATCGAGAAGGTCGCCGAGGCGGGGGCGGACATCGTGCGCGTCGCGGTGCCGCGCGAGCAGGACGTCGAGGCGCTGAAGAGCATCGTCAAGCAGTCGCCGATCCCCGTCATCGCCGACATCCACTTCAACCACACGCTCGCGATCAAGGCGATCGAGGCGGGCGCGCACTGCGTGCGCATCAATCCCGGCAACATCGGGGGGCAGGAGAAGGTCGCCGAGGTCGTGCAGGTCGCGAAGCGGCATCAGACGCCGCTGCGCGTCGGCGTCAACTCCGGCTCGCTTCCGAAGCACCTGCGCCAGCTCGAGTACGACGACCCGGTGCAGGCGCTCGTCTCCGCCGCGATCGAGACGGTCCAGCTGATGGAGCGGCTCGACTTCGAGGACTTCAAGGTCTCGATGAAGTCGACCTCGGTGCCGAACACGATCGCCTCCAACCGCTTGCTCGCGCAGCGGATCCCCTACCCGCTGCACCTCGGCGTCACGGAGGCGGGCACGAAGTGGTCGGGGTCGCTGAAGTCCGCGGTCGGCCTCGGCACGCTGCTCGCGGACGGGATCGGCGACACGATCAGGATCTCGCTCTCGACCTTCCACGCCGAGGAGGAGGTGAAGGTCGCCTGGGAGATCCTGAAGGCGCTGAAGCTGAGGGAGAAGGGACCCGTGCTGATCGCCTGTCCGACGTGCGGGCGGCTGCAGTTCGACATGGACAGGGTCGTCGCCGAAGTCGAGGCGCGCCTCACCGCCTACGAGGACCCGATCGAGGTCTCGGTGCTCGGCTGCGCCGTGAACGGGATCGGCGAGGCCCGCCATGCGGACTTCGGCATCACCGGCGCTAAGGACATGGGCATGATCTACAGCAAGGGCGAGCCCCTGAAGAAGGTCCCGACGGAGCGCCTCGTCGACGAGCTCTTCGCCGAGATCGACCGCTGGTACGCCGCCGGCAAGACGGTGCAGCGCGACGAGCACGAGGCCGCCGCCGCGCGCAAGTGGCTCGCCGACAACGAGGACGCGACCGCGCTGACGCCCGAGAAACTCGCGGCGCTCGAGGCGCAGGCGGCCGCGCAGGACGCAGAGGCGGACGGCGTCCTCACCTCGATGATCACGCCCGCGGCAGAGCTGGACGAAGCCGTCTCGCCAGTCGCGGGGCGGCGCTTCACACGGCGCTGAAGCGCTCGGAGACCTTGCTCCAGTCGACGACGTTCCACCACGCGTCGATGTAGTCGGGACGGCGGTTCTGGTACTTCAGGTAGTAGGCGTGCTCCCACACGTCGACGCCGAGCAGCGGCGTCATGCCGTTCGAGATCGGGTTGTCCTGGTTTGCGGTCGCGACGACGGCGAGGCCCGAGCCGTCGTGCACGAGCCAGGACCAGCCGGAGCCGAACTGGTTCACGCCCGCTTCCTTCATCTTCGCCTGCAGCTCTGGGAAGGACCCGAACGCGGAGCCGATCGCGTGGTACAGCTCGCCGCCGGGCTCGCCACCGCCGTTCGCACTCATGCTCTCCCAGAAGAGCGTGTGGTTGTAGTGGCCGCCGCCGTTGTTGCGCACGGCGGTGCGCTTGTCCTCGGGCACGGCGGAGAGGTCGGAGAGCACCTGCTCGATGCTCGCGCCCGCGAGCGGCGTGCCCTCCAGCGCGGCGTTCGCCTTGTCCACGTAGGCCTGATGGTGCTTGTCGTGGTGGACTTCCATCGTCAGCTTGTCGATGTGGGGCTCGAGCGCCTCGTAGGGGTAGGGCAGCGGCGGGACGGTATAGGCCATGAGCAGGCTCCTCCTGGTTGCGATCGACGGGTGAGCAGACGACCGCTGTTCTATCAGAGGACCTGCCGCCTCCATAGGATGTGGCCGATGACGCGCCTCTCCGAATACCTGCTGCCGACCGAGAAGCAGGCGCCCGCCGACGCCGAGGCGATCTCGCACAAGCTGATGGTGCGGGCGGGCCTGATCCGCCAGATGGGCGCCGGCATCTGGACCTGGCTGCCCGCGGGCTGGCGCGTGCACGAGCGGGCAGTCTCGATCATCCGGCAGGAGATGGAGGCGATCGGCGCCCAGGAGATGCTGATGCCGGTGCTGCAGCCCGCCGAGCCGTGGCGACGCACGGGGCGGATCGCGATCGAGGAGCTCTTCAAGCTGCGCGACCGCAAAGACGCCGAGCTCGTGCTCGCGATGACCCACGAGGAGGCGGTGACGAGCCACGTCGCCCAGATCGTGCGCTCCTACCGCGACCTGCCGCTGATCCTCTACCACTTCCAGGTGAAGGAGCGCGACGAGCCGCGGCCGCGCGCGGGGGTACTGAGGACGCGGGAGTTCGTGATGAAGGACTCCTACAGCTTCGACCGCGACGAGCAGGGGCTCGCGGAGCGCTACGAGCTGCACGTTCGCGCTTACGACCGGATCATGGACCGCAGCGGCCTGCGTTGGTACCGCGTGGAGGCGGACGTCGGGGTGATGGGGGGCCTCGGCGCGCACGAGTACATGGCGCCGTGTCCCGCGGGCGAGAACGAGGTCGCGCTTGCTGGCTCATATGCCGCGAACGTCGAGGTCGCAAGCGCGCAGCCGCAGCCGGTGCCCTCGCTCGAGCACGCGGAGGCGCCGCAGAGCGTGCAGACGCCCGGGCTGACGAGCGTCGCTGAGGTCGCGGGCGCGCTCGGCGTGCCGGAGGGCGCGCTGCTGAAGGCGTATCCAGTGGTCGTGCAGGAGGGCGACCCTGCCGCTCGCACGCAGGACGCGGACAGGCCCGGCGCGCAGGAGGACAGGCCCGACCGCGGCGAGCCCGCTCAACCGCGCGAGCGGCTCGTGCTCGTGCTGCTGCGAGGCGACCATCGCGTGAACGAGGTGAAGCTCGCGGCCGCGCTGCGCGCGCGCAGCAGGCCCGCCCAGCCGGAGGAGATCGCCGCGCAGATCGGCCCGCCCGGCTTCGTCGGCCCGGTCGGCCTCGATGGCCGCGTCGAGGTGCTGCTCGATCAGGCGGTGAGCGAGGGCTGCTACGTGACCGGCGCGAACGAGCGCGACCTGCATCTGCGCGGCGTGCGCCCCGGGCGCGACTTCCAGTTCCGCAGCGTCGACGTGCGCGCGGTCTGCGAGGGGGACACGGTCGCCGGCGTGCCCGTCACGATCGAGCCGGCGATCGAGGTCGCGAACATCTTCAAGCTCGGCCTGCGCTACTCGCAGCCCCTCGGCGCGAGCTACCTCGACGAGCGGGGGCAGGAGCGCCCGATCTGGATGGGCTCCTACGGAATCGGCCCCGCGCGGATCGCCGCCGCCGCGGTCGAGCAGTACGCCGACGAGCACGGCATATCGTGGCCGAGGGCGCTCTCGCCATTCGCGGTTCACCTCGTCGCGCTCGGCAAGGATGGCACGCCGGAGCGGCAGGCCGCCGAGGAGGTCTACGAGCAGCTGCTCGCCGCCGGCGTGCAGGCGCTCTACGACGATCGCGACGCAAGCCCTGGCGAGAAGTTCGCGGACGCCGAGCTGATCGGCTGCCCGCTGCGGCTGACGGTCGGCAAGCGCAGCCTGACCTCGGGGGAGATCGAGGTGCAGCTGCGCCGCGGCCGCAGCGACGCCGCGGGGCTGCCGCTCGCCGGAGGCCCAGGCGAGCTCGCTCAGGCGGTGGACGCGCTGTGGCGCACGCTCCCGTAAGGCGGCTGCTCGGCCTCGACCGCTCCGGCCCGCCGCCGCCGCAGACGCTGCCCGGCAGCCCGCTGCGCCCCTGGACGATCCCGAACGCGGTCGGCTACCTGCGCATCGCGCTGATCCCCGCGTTCCTCGCGCTCGCCCTCGCCGGCGGCGAAGGCGTGGGCGCGCTCGCGCTCGCGCTGTACGCGTTATGCGCCGCGACCGACTACGCCGACGGGCTGCTCGCCCGCCTCACCGGCCAGTACAGCCGCCTCGGCACGCTGATGGACCCGTTCAGCGACCGCCTGCTCGCGCTCGCGGGCGTCGCCGTCTGCTGGCGCTACGACCTGCTGCCGCGCTGGGCGCTGGCGGTGCTGATCGCGCGCGAGGCGGCGGTCGTGCTGCTCGCCCGCCACGGCCTCGCGCGCGGCGTCGACGTACGCGTCAACTGGCCCGGACGGCTCTCGATCCCGCCGCTGCTCGGCGGCGTCTTCTTCGCGATGATCGAACTGAGGAGCGTGGGGGAGGTGATGTTCCTCGTCGGGCTCGCGCTCTCGCTCGCCGCATTTGGCCTCTACCTGCGCACGGGCCTGCTCGCCACGCGCGGGCGGCACAGACCCTCAAGCTCAGCCTAAGGCTCTGGGCTATACTGCCCGCGGACCCATCCGTGGTCGCAAGGCGCCGGCGCGGTTCGATCGGGCGGGCGCGCGCACGAGACTAGGAGCAGCCCTGCGATGGACACCTTCCCTGACCTCTTCTCGCTCACCGATGCCGAGCTGAAGGACCTGATCAAGCAGCTCACCGAGGAAGAGACCGAGATCTCCTACCAGCGGCGCATCCTGCACGGCAAGATCGACATCCTGCGCGCCGAGCTCGTCACACGGCTGCGCAACAGGCACGCGAGCGGCGGCAGCGTGATCTCCGGAGAAGATCTCGGCAAACTCGCCGAGATCCTCGCCGGCCATCAGCCGGAGTCGCCGGAGGCCTGATGGCGGTCCGCTGCCAGGAGTGCGGCTTCCTCAACGCCGAGAGCGCGAACTACTGCCAGCGCTGCGGTGCCGCGCTCGCGCGCGGCGAGGGCTCCGCCGACCCCGCGACCGCGACCTACCGGATCGACGACGAAACGGGCGAGCTGATCCCCGTCGAGCTCGACGAGGTGACCGCGCGCGGACCGGCGCTCGTCGTGCGCGCCGGCGGCGGGCGCGAGGGGGAGAGCTTCCCCGTGCTCGGCGAGCGGATGAGCATCGGCAGGCGCCTCGACTCCGACGTCTTCCTCGACGACGTCACCGTCTCGCGCGACCACGCGGTGCTCGTCAGGCGCGGCGAGCAGTGGCACATCGACGACTGCGGCTCGCTGAACGGCACCTACGTCAACCGTTCGCGGATCGACTCCGCCCAGCTGCAGGAGGGCGACGAGCTGCAGGTCGGCAAGTACAAGCTCACCTTCCACGTGCGCTGATGTCTATGCCCGAGCTGGAAGTCGACGAGATCGAGGCGGGGCTGCGAGCCGGGCAGGCCGGCGGCGGCACGGACGCGAGCGCGGGCGGGGAGCCGCGGCGCGGCAAGGCGATGACGATCGGCGCGGTCTGCAAGGCGCTCGCCCAGGAGTTCCCTGACATCTCGATCTCGAAGATCCGCTACCTCGAGGACCAGAAGCTGCTCTCGCCGCGTCGCACGCCCGGCGGCTATCGCCTCTACGCGCAGGCCGACCTCGCGCGCCTGCGCACGATCCTCAGGATGCAGCGCGATGAGTTCCTGCCGCTGCGGGTGATCCGCCAGGAGCTCGCGGCCGGTCGCAGCGACGCCGAGATTCCGGCCGCCCAGACCGTGCGCGACGGCGGCGGACGCTCCTGGAGGCGCAGCGTCAGCGTCAGCGGCGCGAGCGGCGCCCTCTACACGCTCGAAGACGTGCTGCAGGAGACCCACGCCGAGGAGGCGCTCGTGCGCGAGCTCGAGGAGTACGGCGTGATCAGAGGCGAGGTGCGCGAGGGCACGCGCTGCTACGACGAGACCGAGCGCGAGATCGTCGGCGCGGTCGCGGAGCTCGCGCGCTACGGCGTCGGCGGTCGCAACCTGCGCGTATTCCGGACCTCTGCCGACCGCGAGGCGAGCCTGCTGCAGCAGATCCTCGCCCCGGCGCTGCGCTCGCGCAACCCCGACCGGCGCAAGGAGGCGCTCGAGGCGCTCGAGAGCCTCGCGGCGGTGACAACGCACCTGAAGCACCTGCTGCTCGTGCGCGACCTGCGCAAGATCGTCAGCTGACGCCGGCTCGGGATGAGCCAGACGTCGATAGACCTCCGCTCGCTGATCCGCGAGATCCCAGACTTCCCGAGGGAGGGGGTCCTCTTCAAGGACATCACGCCGCTGCTCGCCGACGCGCAAGCGCTCGAGCTCGCGGTCGACGGGCTCGCGCGGCTCGCGAGGCCGCTGGAGGTCGACGTCGTGCTCGCCGCCGAGGCGCGCGGATTCCTGCTCGGGCCCGCACTCGCGCTGCGCCTCGGCACGGGCTTCGCGCTCGCGCGCAAGCAGGGCAAGCTGCCGCACAAGACGATCGCCGCCGAGTACGAGCTCGAGTACGGCGTCGACAGGCTCGAGTTGCACGCCGACGCGCTCGCGCGAGGGGCGCGGGTGCTCGTCCACGACGACCTGCTCGCGACCGGCGGCACCGCGCACGCGCTCTGCGAGCTCGTGAAGCGCAGCGGCGGGACCGTCGCCGGATGCGGCTTCCTCGTCGAGCTCGCCTTCCTGCGCGGCCGCGAGCGGCTCGCTCCCCACGAGGCGCACTCGCTGCTGCGCTACGACTCCTGAAGGCGGACCGAAGCCGTCGAGCGAGCCTGCCGCTATGCCGATCACAAGCGCCGACGACGATTCAGCCGCGTAGCGATGCCCACCGCAAGCGACACCCGCCTGCTGCAAGTCGCGCCGCAGATGCTCTGGGAGCTCGTCTGCGACCCGCACCACCTGCCGCGCTGGTGGCCGCGCGTCGAGCGCGTCGAGGGCGTGGCGGGCGCGACGTTCACGGAGGTGCTGCGCAGCGAGCGCGGCCGGCTCGTGCGCGCGGACTTCGAGGTGGTCGAGCGCGACGACGTCGCGATGCGGCTGATCTGGGCGCAGCAGGTCGCGGGCACGCCGTTCGCGCGGGTGCTCGCGGCCTCCGAGGTCGAGATCGCGATGCAACCCCGGGTTGGCATGAACGAGAACGCCGGCAGCGAGGTGACGATCACGCTCACGCAGACCCCACACGCATTGCTGCCCGCTGCGAACACGGGACCCTCGGGCAAGTTTGGGCTGCTGGACGGGCTCTTCGCCCGTGTTGGCAGTCCGATGGTTCGCAAAGCGGCCGAGAAGACCGTGAGAGAGGCGCTCGATGGGCTCGAACGGATCGCCGTCTGAGCGAGGACGCGCCCCGGCCGCCGCTGCGTCAGCTGCCTTCCCCGCGAAACCGACCGCGGCGGCGGGGCCTGCCGCCGCCCAGCCCGCGATGCGCTGGTGGGGCTGGAGCGAGCCGTCTCATCCGCCGCTGCTGGGCGCGCGCGCCCAGCACTCGCTGCGCGCCCGGCTCGGTGCGACCGCGCCGCCTCAGCCGCCGGTCGCGCTCGCGCAGGTGCGCCTCGAAGACTCGGCGCTGAGCGGCAGCGCCGGCGAGGAGCTGCGGAAGCTGCTCGGCGGCGACCGGGTCTCGCTCGATCGTGAGGCGCGGGTTCGACACGCGGCCGGGCGCGGCTACCTCGACCTCGTGCGCCTGCGCCGCGGCGAGCTGCAGGGCGCCCCCGACGCGGTCGTCAGCGTCGGTGACGCGCGCGAGACGCTCGCCCTGCTCGAGCTCTGCGGCAGGCGCTCGATCGCGGTCGTGCCGTTCGGCGGCGGCACCTCTGTCGTCGGCGGGCTCGCGCCGCTGCGCGGCCGCCACGAGGCCGTGATCGCGCTCGACCTCGCCCGCGTCGTGGGCATCGAGTCGCTCGACAGGCGCTCGCTCACCGTCACCGCCGGCGCCGGCACGCGCGTCGCCGCGCTCGAGTCGGCGCTTGCCGCCCAGGGCCTCACGCTCGGGCACTTTCCGCAGTCCTTCGAGCACGTGAGCCTCGGCGGCTGCGCCGCGACCCGCTCGGCCGGGCAGGCCTCGACCGGCTACGGCCGCTTCGAGGACCTCGTGCTCGGCCTGCGGCTGCTCACGCCGAGCTGCGAGGTCGAGCTGCTGCCCACGCCGGCGAGCGCCGCGGGCCCCGACCTGCGGCGGCTCATCGTCGGCTCCGAGGGCGTGCTCGGCGTGATCGACAGGCTGACGCTGCAGATCGCCCCGCGACCGAGCAGCCGCCGCTACGACGGCCTGATGTTCGCCGACTTCGAGGGGGGCATGGAGGCGCTGCGGCAGCTCGCACAGGACGGCGTCGCCCCCGCGGTCGCGCGTCTCTCCGACGAGCAGGAGACGCAGCTCACGTTCGAGCTCGCGGGTTCGAGCCTCAGCAGGCGCGCCGCCAGCCTCTACCTCGCCGCCCGCGGCCGCCGTCAGGGCTGCCTTGCGATCCTCGGCTTCGAGGGCGTCGAGGCGGGGCGCGTGCGCGCGGAGCGGCGGCACGCGCTGCGGATCGCGCATGAGCACGGCGCGATCGCGCTCGGCCGCAGCCCCGGAAAGGCCTGGCTCGCCTCCCGCTTCGCCGCTCCCTACATGCGCGACGAGCTGCTGACGCACGGCATCCTCGTCGAGACGCTCGAGACGGCGAGCACCTGGTCGAACCTCAGTCCACTGAAGGTCGCGGTGCAACGGGCGATCGAAGGCGCGCTGCAGCGGTGCGGCACGCCTCCGATCGTCGGCTGCCACGTCTCGCACCTCTACGAGACCGGCGCTTCGCTGTACTTCACGTTCCTCGCGCAGGCGTTGCTCGGCGAGGAGCAGCGCCAGTGGCAGGCGGTGAAGGACGCCGCGAGCGAGGCGATCGTCGAGGGCGGCGGCACGATCACCCACCATCACGCGATCGGGCGCGACCATGCCGCCTATCTGCAGCGCGAGATCGGCGCCGGCGGCGTCGCGGCGCTCGCGGCGCTGAAGGCGCAGCTCGACCCGCAGGAGATCATGAATCCGGGCAAGCTGCTGCCTCTCAGCGGCTGACGAAGCTTCCCTTCAGCACGACGGTCCCCGGCGCGGTCGGGTGCAGGCTCGTCTCTCGCGTGATCTCGATGCCGGAGACCGCGCTCGGTTCGACGGTCAGCAGTTCGACTGCGCGCAGGCGCCCGTCTTTGCCGACGGAGGGCGCGCGGCCGAAGGGGGTGATGCTGCCGTGCGCGCCGATCAGCCAGACGACGTAGGAGAAGCCGTTGCTCGGCGGCAGGTGCAGCGCGTTCAGGATCAGCGCGCGCCTGCCTTCTTCGGAGGCGATCGCGGCCGCGGCCGTCGCCGAGCCGCCGGCGAGCGGCTTCAGCTGCGCGATCTTTTCGATCGTCGGCGAGCCGCCGCCGCTTCCTCCCGACCCGGGTTTCGAGCTCTGCGTCGTGCCGGCGCCGCCTGAGCGCGAGGCGGCCTGGTTCGCGCTGCCAGAGCCGCCATGTCCGCCGAGGCTCAGCACGAGCGCGACGACGACCGCCGCGACCGCGACGATGCCGGCGAGCAGGATCGCGCCGCCGCGCCTGGAGACCGGCGGCTGTCCCGACGCCGCGAAGGGGGTCGCCTCGCGGAACTCGATCGCCGGCTGCGCGTCCGGGATCTCCGGCAGCGCCTCCGGCGCGAGCTTCGCGAGCTCGATCGCGAGCTCCTGCGCCCATTCGCGCGCGGGCGCCGAGGCGGCGAGCCGCTCCTTCGTCGCCGCTTCCTCGGCCTCGCTCTGTTGACCGAGCAGGAGCTCGCCGATGCGCTCGCGCGTCGCCGCGTCGAGGAGGCGCGCCCGATCGGAGGCGAGCGCCGTCAGCGCGGCGTGGGCGCGATCGTGGACGGCGCTCGGCGCGATCCCGAGCGTCGTTGCCACTTCCTCGTAGCGCTTTCGCCGGCGCAGCAGCAGCGAGAGCGCCGCGCGCTGGTCGGGTGGAAGCTGCTCGATCTCTGTCATGTCCGTCCTGCGCCCAGGCGCCCAACCGCCCGGTCGCCGCGCCGCCTCGGCCATCGCCGCTGCATGTGGCGCATACGCTTAGGCTATCGTGGCGCCGCAATGCGAAGCCCCACTGCCGCGGAGATCAACGAGGCGATCGTCGGCTTCGACAAGCTCTACGGCCTGCAGCTCGTCGAGTGGGGCGAGGAGTCCGCGAAGGCGCGCGTCGTCGTCCGCGACGAGCTGAAGCAGCCGGCCGGGCTCCTGCACGGCGGCGTGCTCGCCTCGATCGCGGAGTCGCTCACGTCGCTTGCGACCGCGATCGCGGTGCTTGGCGACGGTCAGGCGGCGATGGGGCTTTCGAACCACACGAGCTTCCTGCGGCCGATCACGCAGGGCAGCGTCGAGGCAGAGGCGACGCGCCTGCACCGCGGCCGCACGACGTGGGTCTGGGACGTGCGATTCAAAGACGATGAGGGACGCCTCTGCGCGGTCACGCGCATGACGATCGCGGTGCGGCCGATCGAGGCCTGAGCGAAGGCTGCGGCCTTGCGATGCCCCAAAAGCTCGCGGGCAGGCTCGCACCGCACGCTGCCAGATCTCCCTGGCCTCGGGCAGGCAGCTTCCAGGTCCCACGCTGCCAGATCGTCGGGCGCTATCGCGAGCGCGAGACGGACAGTCCCTGTAGCACAGGCGGGCGCTGGCCTTCCATCGGGCGTTCGGCGAAGCCGGTGTTCGGCTGCGCGGCCGGCAGCGGCGCGCGAGGCTTGCCCAGTTCGTTGATCGGGACGATCTGCATCGCGGCCGCGAGCGCGAGCGCACGGCTCGATGCGCGCACGTCCACGACCGCGGGCCCGGTCGCGATCGCGACCACCCTGCCGCCCTGCGCGAGCACCGCCTCGACGCCGCGGATGCGCACCGTCTCGGACTGCTGTCCGGCGCCGGGCAGGAAGCTGTTGTCGGGCGAGCTGATCACCTGCAGCGGCGGGATGCAGGTTTCCGGGCCGCCGGTGACGCAGCTGCCGTACTGGATCGCATAGGCGCCGCTCGGGTCGCTGCTCACGGCGGTCAGCGGCAGGCGCTCGAAGCGGGCGCCGAGCCAGTAGACGGGATAGTGCTGGGCTGTGACGAGCGGCTCGAGCGCGCTGCTCCTGAGCGGCTGGCTCTGCAGCGTGTCGCCGCAGCCGCCGAGCATCGCGACGCACACGATCGCGAGCGCGAGCAGGGGCCGCGATCCTCGCCGCTCAGCCACGGTAGCGGTTCGTGATCGGCATTCGGCGGTCGCGGCCGAACGCGCGCGTGCTGATCTTGATCCCCGGCGGCGCCTGGCGGCGCTTGTACTCGGCGAGGTCGACGAGCCTGATCGTCCTGTCGACCTCCTCCGCGGGCAGTCCCTGCGCGATCAGCTGCTCGCGCGAGAGGTCGAGCTCGATGTAGCCCTGCAGGATGCGGTCGAGCAGCGGGTAGGGGGGCAGCGAGTCCTCGTCGCGCTGCTCGTGCCGCAGCTCCGCGGAGGGCGCCCTGTCGATGATCGTCGCCGGGATCGGCGCAGCCGCCTGCCCATAGACCGTGCCGTCGGGCGAGTTTCGCCACTCGCACAGCTCGTAGACGAGCGTCTTCGGCACGTCCTTGATGACGGCGAAGCCGCCCGCGAGGTCGCCGTAGAGGGTCGTGTAGCCGACGGACATCTCCGACTTGTTACCGGTCGTCAGCAGGAGCCAGCCGAACTCGTTCGAGAGCGCCATCAGCAGGTTGCCCCTGGTGCGCGCCTGCAGGTTCTCCTGGGTGAGCCCCGGCGCGCGGCCCGCGAGGTCGCCGCTCAACGTCGTCAGGTAGGCGTCCATCACCTGCTCGATCGGCAGCTCGTGCGTCGAGATGCGAAGCGCGGCGGCAAGCGCGTGCGCGTCCGTCTGGGTGCCCTGCGAGGAGAACTGCGAGGGCATGATCGCAGCGCTCACCCGCTCGCTGCCGAGCGCGTCCGCCGCGACGCAGGCGACGAGCGCCGAGTCGATGCCGCCGGAGAGGCCGAGCACGACGTGGGCGAAGCCGTTCTTCTGCACGTAGTCGCGCAGCCCGAGCATCAGCGCCGCGTACACCTCCTGCTGCAGGGAGGCGATCGGCTCGTGGATCGGCGCCGCGAAGGGCGTCGTCTCGGCGATCTCAGCCGCGGGCAGCGCGGGCAGCACCGTCACCTCTCGCTCCGAGCGCCGCGCGGCGGGGCGGTGGCTTGCGTCGCGCAGCCTCGCGGCGGCGGCCGCCTTCAGGTCGAGGTCGCAGACGAGCATGTCCTCCTCGAACTGCCTGCCCCGCGCGAGCGTCGCGCCGGTGTGGTCGAGCACGCACGAGTAGCCGTCGAAGACGAGCTCGTCCTGGCCGCCGACGAGGCCGCAGAAGGCGACGAACACGAGATTGTCGCGCGCGCGCTGGGCGAACATCCGCTCGCGCTCCGCGCCCTTGCCGGCGTGGTAGGGGGAGGCCGAGATGTTGATGATCAGGCTCGCGCCCGCGATCGCCTCCTCGGAGGCGGGCGGCCCAGGCTCCCAGATGTCCTCGCAAACCGTGAGCCCGACGCGGTCCTCCCCGATGTCGATCACCGCGCCCTCGCGGCCGGCCTGGAAGTAGCGCTGCTCGTCGAAGACGCCGTAGTTCGGCAGGTAGACCTTGTGGTGGACCGCGTGCACGCGTCCGCCCGCGAGCACGGCGGCGGCGTTGTAGACGTCGTCCTGCGCGCGGTGGGGAAAGCCGACGACCGCGACGATCCCGTCCGTGAACGCGCTCAGCTGCTCGAGCGCCGCGCGCGCGTCGGCGAGGAAGTGCTGGCGCAGGAGCAGGTCCTCGGGCGGATATCCGGTCACCGCGAGCTCTGGGAACAGCACGAGCTGCGCGTGGGCCTCGCGCGCCGCTTCGATCCCCTCGCGGATGCGGGCGGCGTTGCCGGCGATGTCGCCGACGGTCGCGTTGATCTGGCAGAGGGCGAGCCGCATTGCGGCGCCCCAGACTATCCGTCAGACGAGGCTCGCAGAGCGGCTGGCGGCGTTCCGGCGCCTGCGCGGCGGCGCGGGCTTCGCGGCGCGCGCGAGCGCCGCGATCGCCCGTCGCAGGTCTGCCGCGATCGACTCGAGCTCGGGCAGCGCGTCGTAGTCGGCGAGCAGGCCGAAGCCGAGCCGGCCGTTGTAGCTCATCGCCGCGATCCCGAGCGCCTGCCTGCGCGCGAGCGGCACGACCGGGTAGAGGCCGACGAGCTCGCGGCCGAGCAGGTAGAGCGGGAACTGCGGCCCGGGGACGTTCGTGATCACGAGGTTGAAGTAGCGCTGCCGCGCCTGCAGCCTCGCGGCCTGGCTGAGGATCGTAGGCGGCGCGAAGCCGGCGAGGTTCGTCAGCACCTCGGCGCCGACCGCCTGGCCCGAGCGCTTCAGCTCCGCCATCGATCTCTGCACCTGCTCGTAGCACTCGCCCGCGTTCCTCACGCCGACCGGCAGCGAGGCCCACATCGCCGCGACCTTGTTGCCGAGCGCGCCGCGCTCCGCGTCGGCCCGCACCGATACGGGCACCATCGCCTTCAGCACGAGCCCGTCCGTGTCCTGCCCCCTCCTGCGCAGATGCGCGCCGAGCGCGAGGCTGACGGCGCTCAGCACGACGTCGTTCAGCGTGCCGCCGAGAGCGTTCTTCACCGCCTTGAAGACCGACAGGTCCGCGTCCACCCAGGTGTAGCGCCGGTGGGGGCCGATCTCGACGTTGAACGGCGTCGGCGGCGCCGGGTGCTCGAGGCCGGGGAGCGCGGCGGCGCCGACGCTCCCGACGCTCTTCACGAGCTTCCCCAGCGCGCGGCGCGGCCTGCGCACCGCCGCCCTCGCGGCGCGCGCCATCTCGGCGGGCGCCGTAGCGCGCTCCCTCAGCGAGTCGGTGATCAGCTTCGCCGGTCCTGGCAGCGGCGCCGCAGCCCACGGCGTCGGCGGCCTGCTCGCCGGCAGCGCGTCAGGCGAGGCGTCGAAGAGCACCGTCGTGATGTCGACGCCGGAGATGCCGTCGACGAGCGCGTGATGGGTCTTCGCGATCAGCGCGAAGCGGTTGCGGGACATCGCCTGGACTAGCCATATCTCCCACAGCGGCTTTGAGCGGTCGAGGCGCTGGGAGAAGATCCTGCCCGCGAGCCGCTTGAGCGCCTGCTCGTCGGCCGGCCGGGGCAGCGCGGTGTGCCGAATGTGGTAGTAGGGGTTGAAGCGGGGATCGTCGGTCCAGACCGGCCTGCCCTGGCCGAGCGGCACGAACGCGAGCCGCTGGCGGTAGCGGGGGACGAGGTGCAGGCGCCCGAGCACGTGGTCGACGAGCGCCTGGTATTCAGGCGCCTGCCCCGCGAACACCATCACCGAGGCGACGTGCATGTGCGCGGTCGAGTGGTCCTCGAGGTGCAGGAACGCGGAGTCGAGCCCGGTGAGGCGGTCGGGGTTTGCCATGCCTTGATTGTCGCTGCTGGCGTGGGCGCGAGTCAACGGCAGCAGCTGAACCATCCCAACCCGGCCCTAGCCTGCGCGCGATGTGGCCTTGGTCGCGGAGGACGAAGACCGCTGGCGGTGCGTCCAGCGCCCTTGCCGGCGTGGAGGCGTTGATCGGTCTTGCCCAAACGCAACTGCTTGTTCAGATGCTCGACTCCGACAACGTCGACGGCCGGTCGATGGGCCTGCTGGGACTGGACGGCGCGTTGACCGCGGCCGATCTCGCGGCGAAGGACGTCCTCGGCGGCGGCTGGTGGCTGCCGCTCCCCGGTCTCGCCCTGTCCGCGGCGATTCTGCTCGGGCTGAGACGCGGCCTGCGCTTGGAGTACGGGCCCAGTCCACGCTCTCTCTACGACGCCTCCCTGGGCCAGCCGACCCTCAGATTTGCGGTCCACCAGCTTCTATCGGACCTCGACGACGCACTCAGACGCAACGACCGGACGCTGATTCGCAAGGAGCGTCGTCTCGCCTTTGCCGTCATGGCGATCGTTATGACTATCGCCTACACCGTCGCGGCGCTCGCCTGACATGCGACTACAATCGAGCGCTATGGCCGATCAGACCAAATCGACTCACAAGGTTGGGCCCACAGTTACGCCGCTGCCACCTCCCTCGAATCTGCCGCGGCTCACGATCATGACTGGGCTCGTGCCGGGCTTGTGGAGCGTCATCCGCCATCCGTTCAAACCTGAGAAGGGCTGATCGCCGATGCAGCAGGCGCCCCGCTCCGGTGCTTCAGCATGCCCTGTCACACTTAAGGCGGGCTTAGAAGCCCTTTCAAAATAAAGGTCTGCCCAGCCCGACCTTGAATCCCGGGGTTATGTCCCCGAGGATTGGAGGTCGTGGAGGTGCCCTCAAGGTTCGAGATCACTGACGAGCTGTGGGCGGAGATCGAGCCGCTGATCCCGGTGCGTGAGCGCCGGCGTCGCTATCCCGGTCGCAAGGCGATCGACGATCGGCTGGCACTCAACGGGATCCTGCACGTGCTGCACACCGGGATCGCCTGGGAGGACTTGCCGCGCGAGTACGGCTACGGCTCCGGGGTGACGTGCTGGCGGCGGCTGCGCACCTGGCAGAAGGCCGGGGTGTGGGATGCGCTGCATCAGAAGCTCCTGGTGAAGCTGAACGCGGCCGGAAAGGTCGACTGGTCGCGCGCCTCGGTTGACGCCAGTCACATTCGTGCCCTTTTGGGGGGCTCCTGACCGGGCCATCCCCGGTGGACCGTGCCCGCAGCGGCTCAAAGCACCACCTGCTCGTCGACGCAAGCGGCGTTCCGCTCGCGATCAGGCTCACCGGTGGGAACCGCAACGACGTCACGCAGCTGATCCCGCTGATCGAAGATCTGCGCCGCCGGCCGGTCGCCGGCAAGGTCGGACGCCCACGCCAGCAGCCCGATCGGCTGCTGGCCGACCGTGGCTATGACCACGACAAGCACCGGCGGCTGCTCAGAGCACTCGGGATCACGCCCGTGATCGCCCGACGTGGAGCAACGCACGGCTCTGGCCTCGGTCGCCAGCGCTGGGTCGTCGAGCGCGGCTTTGCTCACCTGCACAACTTCCGCCGCCTCAGGACCCGCTACGAGCGCGACCCCGAGATCCACCTCGCCTTCCTCACACTCGCCTGCTCGATCCTCTGCTGGCGGAGGCTGCCGTCATTTTGAAAGACCTTCTTATACGGAGAAGGACCAAGTGTGCTGGATGTCACATTGGCCCTGTCCCACGTGGCTACGGTGGTCGGATTGCTTTATAGAGACGCCGAGTCGCCCTCCGGACGAGGGCGAGCGGGGGACCCACTTCCGGACCGTCGTCAGAGGCGGTCGGACGGGGCGAATCGGTCGCTGATGCGGCCGTAGCGGCAAGAGCGAGAGCAGCGACCGAGGTCGACGCGCTCGCGTTCAGTCGCGAGCCCGACAGCTCACCCCGCAGGCGCGGATGAGAAGGAGGTCAGCCTTCACATGCTCGTACACGGGACGAGTACAGCTGCTGCGGCCGCGGCGCAGATCGCGCCGATCGATCTCGTCGCGATCGGCGGCGAAGCCCAATCTCAGCCGCCGGTGACGCTGCCGGCGTCGGGAACGCTGCCCACCGCCTCGCCGCTCACGTCGTCGCGCGAGCGGATCCACCTGCACGCCGCGCGCCTGAACGTGCTCACTGGGCATGCGACGACTCTGACCGGATCGCTGCGGCCGCGGCTCGAGGGCGCGAAGGTGAGCCTGCGGCTGCTGAGAGGACATCGCTGGGTGACGGTTGCCCACACCCGCACCGGCGCGAGGGGCCGCTTCCGGCTGCGCTACGTGCCCCGCCGGCTCGGCAGCTGGCTCGCGCAACTGCGATACGGCGGCGTGGCCGGGTCGAGGTCAGGTGTGCCAGGCGCGACGCGCCGCCTCGGCGTGCTGAGCTCGTTCCGACCGGCGGGCGCCTCCTGGTACGGCGGCGGCGGCGGGCTCGCCTGCGGCGGGGTGCTGACGAGCGAAACGCTCGGCGTCGCGAACAGAACGTTGCCCTGCGGCACCTGGCTTACGCTCCGCTACGGCGAGCGCAGCGTCCGCGTGCAGGTGATCGACCGCGGCCCCTACGTCGAAGGGCGCGAATTCGACCTGACCGAAGCGACGAAGCGGCAGCTCGGCTTCGAAGGCGTCGGGGTGGTCTGGGCGACGCGCTGAGGGGACGGGCGGACGGCCGTGGCCCGCGCGGTGACGCCCGCTTGGCCGCGTCCTCTGGAGGGCGCGGCCCGATGCGCGAGCGTCGAAGCGCAGCGAAGGCCGCTCAGGCGCGGCGGCAGCCGCGCCCCTGAAGATCTACTTTTCGAAGACCGCGAAGAAGTCTCTGTCGTCCGGTTCGAGGTAGCGGCTCGATGAACGTTCGGTTTCGGCGAGCAGCTTCGTGGGCGCCCTGCCGCCAGGCGCGCCGTAGGTGTTGAAGCTGACCCAGTAGGAGTTGATGTCGAGCTCCATCGCCCTGACCGCGCCGGCGTGGATGAGGATCTGCGCGAGGCTGCCGACCGTCTGGTAGTTCGCCTGCGCGTAGATGAGGTCGCCGTGCCTGTCGATGCCGATCGCCGAGCGCCACACCTGCACGGCATTGCCGAGCGTCGCGCCCCATTCCGCGCTGTCGTTGAGCCGCGGGCTCGGCCTGCCTCCTTCGACGATGAGCGGCAGGTTCTGGCGCGCGAAGACGACGTCGCTGGGCGCCCTTTCGCCGTCGTGCCAGGAGACGATGTCGACGCTGCCGTTGCTGTACTGCACGAACGTGGCCTGGCCGTCCTTGAGGGGCGCGTAGGTGCGGCCGTTGAGTGCGAAGCCGCCGCCGGAGTCTTCGAGCTTGAAGGCGGAGTTGAACGTCGCGAGCAGCTTGCCGCGCTGGGATGGGGGCACTTCCATCGGCCCACGGCTCGGCAGTTCGACCGCCGGCTCGAGCCTGCCAGGGTAGTAGGCGATGCGCGTCCGGTGCGGGTCGATCCAGGCGACGCCGGCGACTAGGCGCGGGTATTCGGTCGGGTCGCTCCTGAACGTGCTGACGAGCAGCGGCGGGTAGGGGACGCCCAGTCGTGCGGCGTGCCAGACGCCCTCGCCCGGCAGCGCAGGGGAGGCGAGCGGCCTGATCCGCGGCGGCTGGTAGGGATGTTCGACGCCGCCGCTTCCGTGGAGCGCGACCCCGACCCTCGGTAGCGACTTGAGCTTCGGCCCGCCCTTGCTCGGCGCGGTGAGCGAGTAGTAGATGCTCTCGACCGTCGAGACGAGCCCTGCGCCGCCGTTGCCGCGCAGCCACTCGACCGCCCTGATGCCAAGGCTCGTGTTCGAGGCTTCGAATACCGTTCCGGCGAATGAGATCGTCGCCGGTACGAGCGCGATCGCGCAGGACAGCAGCGCGATCCGGCGCAGCCGCGCCCACAACGGGCGACGGGCGTGGCGGCGGGGCGGCCGCTTGCGTGGGCGGGGGCGCTCTTGCGGCGGCGCCTGCATCCGAAGCTCCATTCTGCACCGATCGTAGGCGGCAAGCAGGACGCGCGTCCCCGATTGAACGGCGCTGTGAGAGGATTTTCACGTCCTGCAAAGGTGCGCGTCAGATCGCCCTGTTCAGATGAGGTCGTCGATGGCGGGTAGATTGCGGAGATCGCTCCCTTGAACATGATCGAGGCGACCGCGAAGGCGGTGAGCGAAAGCCGCACGCCCACCGGGGCGCGCGCGGCCGCGGCATCCGCCGCCGGCGCCCACATGGCCGAGGCGTCCACCGCAGGCGCATCCACCGTGGAGGCGTACGCAACTCCGCGAGCGTCTCAGGCGCTCTACGGCGTGCGTCCCGCCGCTCGTGCGCGGGCGCTGCTGCGCGCGATGCGGCCGCGCCAGTGGGTGAAGAACGTGCTCGTGATCGCGGTGCCCGGGGCGGCGGGGATGCTGACGCACCCTGGGATCGCCTTGAAGGTGGCCGGCGCGTTCGTCTGCTTCTGCCTGCTCTCGAGCTGCGCCTACCTGCTGAACGACGTGAACGACCGCGCGAAGGACGCCCGCCACCCGCGCAAGCGAGAGCGCCCGATCGCGGCCGGCGAAGTGTCTGTGCCGCTCGCGCTTGGCGCGGCGGCGGCGCTCGGCGTCGCGGGTCTCGGGCTCGCCTTCGCGATCAGGCCGCTGCTCGGCGTGACCGGCCTCGGCTACCTCGCCCTGACGGCGAGCTACTCGCTGTGGCTGCGCGACGTCGCGGTCGCGGACATCGCGATCGTCGCTTCGGGCTTCGTCCTGAGGGCGCTCGCGGGCGGCGCTGCGACGGGGGTGCCCGTCTCGCGCTGGTTCGTGATGGTGACCTCCTTCGGCGCGCTGTTCCTCGTGTCTGGCAAGCGCTATGCGGAGCTGCGCAGCGAGGGCGGCGGCGCCTCGACGCGCGCCTCGCTGCGCGCCTACTCGGAGGACTACCTGCGCTTCGCGATGATCCTGACGGCGTCGGTGACGACCGTCGCCTACTGCCTGTGGGCGTTCGGCGGCCACCACCACGACGGGCTCTCCTGGTATGAGGCGACGGTCGCGCCGTTCCTGCTTTGGCTGCTGCGCTACGCGCTCCTGATCCACGAGGGCGGGGGCGAGGCGCCCGAGGACCTCGTGCTGCGCGACCGCTTCCTGATGGCGATGAGCGGAGCGTGGGTGGCGGTGTACGCCTGCGCCGTCTATGTCGCGACCTGAGCGAGGCGCGATGGCGCTCGGGCGCCCGCCCGCCGCCGACGCCGCGACGTCGTCGGCCGACTCCGCAGAACGTGCGGCAGGCTCGCGAGGGCGTGCGGACGGCTCCGCAGGACGCGGGGCGAGCTCGGCGGAGCATCGCGCGGGCGCGGCGGCGGTGCGAGGGGCGAGGCCGCGTCGCCTGAGCGGCTGGGGCGGGACGTCGCCGAGCACCGCGCTCGTCTTCTCCCCGCAAAGCCCCGAGGAGCTCGCGGAGGCGCTTGCCGCCGCCGCGACCGCCGGCGGGCTGATCGCGCGCGGGGCGGGTCGCGCCTACGGCGACGCCGCCCAGAACGCGGGCGGGTTCGTCGCTGACATGACGAGGCTGTGCGAGATCGAGCTGCTGGGGGACGCGATGGCGGAACGGATTCCCGCAGAGGCGGACGGACGATCCGTCGGCGGGCCGCTCGTACGAGCGCAGGCGGGCGCGACGCTTGGGCAGTTGCTGAGAACGCTTGCGCCGCATGGCCTGACGCTGCCGGTGCTGCCTGGCACGCGCCACGTGACGGTCGGCGGAGCGATCGCCGCGGACATCCACGGCAAGAACCACCTCCGCGACGGCAGCTTCGGCCACGATGTGCAGAGCCTTGCGCTGTGCACGCCTGACGGCGCTCTGCGCAGCCTCTCCCGCGAGCGGGAAGCCGACCTCTTCCACGCGACGCTCGGCGGCATGGGCCTGACGGGAGTGATCGTGGAGGCGGTCCTGCGCCCAGCGCCGCTGAGCGCGCCGCCGCTGTCCGGCGACATCGAGCGCACGTCGAGCATCGAGCGGGCGCTCGATGTGATGGAGCCCGACGAGGGCCACCGCTACTCGATCGCCTGGCTCGACCTGATGAGCGGCGGCTCCGCCTTCGGGCGCGGCGTCGTGCTGCGCTGCAACGACCGGCCGTCGTCCGCCGCGGTTGCCGATCCGGCGAGCGCCGCGGAGGCCGCGAGCGTGGGGGCACGCGCTGGCGCGAGCGCGACGGGGGAGATGGGCAAGCTCGCGCTGCCGGGCCGCCCGCGCCTGACGGTGCCGGCCGGCTTTCCGTCGTGGGCGCTGAACCCGTTGACCGTGAGGGCGTTCAACGAGCTGCGCTGGCGGCGCTCGCCGCGCCGCGCGCATGGCAGCCCGGTCTCGGTCGGCGCGAACTTCTTCCCGCTCGACGCGCTCGGCGCCTGGAACCGCCTCTACGGCGCAGGCGGGCTGCTGCAGTACCAGTTCGTGGTGCCCGAGGACGGGGGAGCGCTGCTCGTCGAGATCGTGCAGCGGCTGCGAGCCGCGCGTCAGCCGATGTACCTCGCGGTCGTGAAGCGCTTCGGAGAGAGCTCCGGCGGGTTGCTCTCCTTCCCGAGCCCCGGCTGGACGCTCGCGGTCGACCTGCCGGCCGCCTCGCCCGGCCTTCACGCGGTGCTGGACGCGACCGACGAGCTGCTCGCGGGGGCCGGCGGCCGTGTCTATCTCGCGAAGGACTCGCGTCTGAAGGCGGAGCTCCTGCCGCAGATGTATCCGCAGCTTGCCCGCTTCCGCGAGGTGAGGGCGGCCGTCGATCCCGAGGGCGTGCTGCGCTCGGATCTCGCGCGCCGGCTCGGGCTGCTCGAGGGAGACGCACGAGCGAGCACGGAGACGCACGGATGAGCGCGGAGGCACGTAGATGAGCGCAAGGGCGCGTAGATGAGCGCGCGAGGGCGGCGTGTGCTGCTGCTCGGCGGCACGTCCGAGATCGGGCTCGCGATCGTCGAGGAGCTCGCGGCGAAGGGCGCGATCGAGGTCCTGCTCGCCGGCCGCGACGGGCAGGCGCTTGCGCGCGCGGCTGAGCGGCTGCGCGCGAACGGGTGCGAGCGCGTGCTGAGCATCGACTCGCTGGACGCGCGCGACACCGCCGGTCATGAACGGCTGCTCGACCGCGCGTTCGCCGAGCTTGGCGGCGTCGACGTCGCGATCCTCGCGCTCGGCGTGCTCGGCGAGCGCGGCGGACTGCCAGCCGACGTGTCGGCGGCCGTCGAGGTCCTGCACGTCAACGTCTGCGGGGGAGGCTCGCTGCTGATGGGCGCGACGGCCCGGCTGCGCGCCCAGGGAGGCGGCACCGCGATCGTGCTCTCCTCCGTCGCCGCGCAGCGACCCCGCCGCGGCAACGCGGTCTACGGCGCCTCGAAGGCGGGCATCGACTCGCTCTCGCAGGCGCTCGCCGACGCGCTGCGTCCCGACGGGGTCGACGTGATCGTCGTGAGGCCGGGCTTCGTGCGCACGCGCATGACCCGCGGGCTCTCGCAGCCGCCGCTCTCCTGCGACCCGCAGGACGTCGCGAAGGCGACCGTCGCCGGCCTCGAGCGTGGCGCGCAGACGGTGTGGGCGCCGCCCATGATCCGCTGGGCGATGCTGGCGCTGAAGCTGCTGCCGCGTCCGATCTTCAGGCGGCTCTCGCTGTGAGCGGGGAGCTGCGAGAGGGCGCGAGCGACGGGCGCGCGCATGGCGCAGGGCATGTGGACGGCCTCGCCGACCGGCGGGCGCCTGAGCACGGCCGCCCGGAGGACCTGCTCGTCTCCGAAGCGATCCTGCGAAGACGCAGCGCCGCGGCGCGTATCCGCCGTCGCAGGCTGCTGGTGACCGACGCGGCGATCGCGCTCGCAATCGTGCTCGTGCTGCTGATCGCGGGTATTGGGATCGGCCTGCTCGGCCTGATCGCGCTGCTCGTCCTGATCGGCTTCGGCATCGCGCTCATGGTGGGCGCGCTGTGGCGGAGGCGCGGGCGGCGACGGGCAGGTTGAAGCTCTGCGAGAAGCGCCGGTTGGGCGACGACGGAGTCTCCGCGCGCACGTCCGATCGCACGTCCGATGTCAGCCGGCGACAAGCGCGAGGGCCGTCGCGCCCGAGTGCTTGGCGACAGCGATGGCGAGCGCGCTGTCACACGTCGCAAGCGGCTCGTCGAGCGCCTCCGCGAGGGCGACGAACAGCGCATCGGCAGCGGTGAGGTTCTCGCGCAGCGCCCAGGCGCGTGGGCGCAGCGTCAGCGACGGGAACAGCCGAACTGGCAGCTCGCCGAGGTCCTCGACCGCGCCGTCGGCGCGGTCGGGGGAGATCGCCTGCCGCTGTGTCTGACGACGCAGGACCGCGAGCACCTCGAACACGAGCAGGTCCGGCGCGGCCAGCTCGTCCTCCTGCTCGATCAGCTCCTGAACGCGCGCGGAGGCCCCGCAGCCGAGCAGGTAGTCGACGACCGCGGAGCTGTCGAGGACCGTCACTCGCCGTGCTCGCGAATCGCCCGAACCGCGACCTCGCTCGGCTCTGCGAGCGCGATGGCGCCACGAGCGCTGATGCGGGCAGAGAGCTCAGCCGGCGTCGGACGCGCTGCGGTGCGCGTCAGCACGCCACGCAGGTACTCCGACAGCGAGACGCCGGCGAGAGCGGCACGCGCCTTCAGCGTGCGGTGTACGTGCTCAGGCACGTCTCTGATCTGTACGAGTGTTCCCATGCATGGCGAATGATAACATACGTTGTTCATGCGACGGAGCTTTCGGGCGCCGGCGGTGGGTGGAGGAGCGATGGCGGTGGGTGTGGGGGAGAGGAGGTTCATGACCGCCGTGTCGTCCCGGCGCAGCGCGAGGCCCCCCGCCGATCGAGGCGGCCCACCGCGACGCCCCAGCCGGCTACGATTCCGCACGTGGACGACTACCGCGCCGCCTCGCTGCAGGGCTGGTCGACCGTTGCGCCCGACTGGGCGCAACTCCTCGACCGGATCGACCGCCAGCTCGGCCCCGCCGCCGACTGGATCCTCGACTCGCTCGCGCTTTCGCCAGGCGAGCGCGTGCTCGAGCTCGCCGGCGGCCCTGGCACGCTCAGCATGCTCGCCGCGCGCGCGGTCGGTCCGAGCGGGCACGTGACCCACAGCGACTTCGCTGAGCCGATGGTCGATGTCGCGCGCGAGCGCCTGAGCGCGGAGGGCCTCTCGTCGGTCGAGTGCCGCGTGATCGACGCGGAAGCGATCGACCTGCCCGACGGCTCGGTGGACGCCGTCGCCTGCCGGATGGGCTACATGCTGATGGCCGATCCCGCCGCGGCGCTGCGCGAGACGGCGCGCGTGCTCGCGCCAGGCGGGCGCGTCGCGCTCGCCGTGTGGGCGGAGGCAGCGGCGAATCCGTGGGCATCGCTGCCGATGCAGGCGATCGCGAGCCACCTGCAGGCGCCGCCTCCGCCGCCGGACGCTCCCGGTCTCTGGAGCCTCGCGGACGAAGCGCGCCTGCGCGGCATGCTCGAGGCGGCGGGGTTCGAGTCGATCCGGGTCGAGCCGCGGGACGCGAGCGTCGAGTTCGACTCCGCGCAGCAGTGGATCGATACGACGAGGCGGCTCGCGGGACCGCTGCGGGCGCTGTTCTCGAGCCTCGACGAGGACGCGCGCGCGGAGATCGAGCGGCGCATGCTCGACGCCGCGAATCCGTACGAGACGCCTGACGGCCGCGTCTCGATGCCCGAGCGGATGCTGCTCGCGTACGCGCGGCGGTGACCGACGGCCACCGGCGCCGACAGAGCGCGATGACCCCGACCCGGTCGAGCTTGCTCGTCGGCGTAGCATTCGCCGCGCTTGCCCTCGCAGGCTGCGGCAAGAGCCTGTCCACGGTCGACGCTCCGCAGAGCTCGAGCGCGACGACGACAGTGAAGCTCGACGCGACGCCTGCGCAAACGGCGACGGCCGCAGCGAATGCTCCCGCGGGCGCCGCGATCACCACGACGAAGACGGCCCGCGCAGGCGACGCGATCGCCTCGCCGCAGCAGGTCGCGAGGGCCGCCTCGACGCGCCCGCCGGCCGGGGGCGGGGCCGGGATCAAGCCGCGCATCGTCTGGGACCCGATCCCGTTCGGCCCGGAACGCAAGGCGCAGATGCGCGCCTACGCCGAACGCCACTACGGGCTGCGCACATATGAATTGATCGACCCGCACGTGATCGTGATCCACTACACCGTCACGCCGGACTTCCAGTCGACCTACAACACCTTCGCGCCCGACACGCCTGACCCCGAGCTGCACGAGCTGCCGAACATCTGCGCGCACTTCGTGATCGACAGGGCGGGGATCATCCACCAGCTCGTCTCGCTGAAGATCATGTGCAGGCACACCGTCGGCCTGAACTGGACCGCGATCGGGATCGAGCACGTCGGCTACAGCGACCGGGAAGTGCTCGACGACCCGCGCCAGATCGGCGCGAGCCTGCGTCTCGTGCGGTGGCTGCGCTGCCACTTCCACATACCGGTGAGGGACGTGATCGGCCACAACGAGAGCCTGTCGAGCCCCTACCACCACGAGAACGTGCCCTCGCTGAGGACCCAGACTCACAGCGACTTCGACCACGCCGACATGCAGGTCTACCGCGCCCGCCTGCACGCGCTGGGCGGCTGCCCAGCCGGATAGGTCGACGCCTTCAGGCGCGAAGCGGCGGGCCAGAATCGCGCGCTGGCAGCTCGTCGCGAGGCGGCCGCCGCCGACTCACTCGTAGGTGAGCGCCCTGATCACGTCGACGCGGGCCGCGCGCCGCGCGGGCAGCACCGCTGCGAGCGACCCGAGCACGATTGCGATCACCGCCACCGTGAGGGTCGCGCTCGCGGGGAAGCGGAAGCTGATGCCCGGCATCAGGTCGCCGAGGCCGGCGATCCAGGTCGCGCCGATCACGAGCCCTGTGAGGACGCCGACGATCGCTCCCGCGAGCGTGATCAGGAGGCTCTCGTTCAGGAGGCTCTTGCGCACCTGCCAGCGCGAGGACCCGAGCGCGCGCAGCACGCCGATCTCACGGGTGCGCTCGATCACGGACATCGCGAGCGTGTTGATGACGCCGAGCAGGCTGACGATCACGGCGACGAAGATGATCGCGTTGAAGAGGCCGAACTGCTGGTTGATCTGCTGCTCGATGTGCTTCTTCGCCTCGACGCTCGACTGCAGTTCGAGGTTCGGGTAGCGGCGTTCGAGCAGCGCCTGCGTCTGGGCCTGCAGCGTCTTCGCCTTACCGGGCCTCGCCTTCACGAGCAGTTGCGTGTCGTTCATCGGCCCGTAGACGGCGCTCTGGGTCGCCTGCGACATCTCCATCACCATCCCGCCCATCACGGTGAGCGAGGCGAGCTTCGCGACCACGGGCGCCCGCACCGTGCCGGCCGTGCCGCGCAGCGTCACGACGCTGCCGACGTGGATCCCCGCCGCGCTCGCGAACGCCGGGCCGACGACGATGCCGCCGCGCGCCACCCCGGCGAGCGCCGCGGCGCTGCTCGCGCCCCGGTATTCGCTCTTGTCGACCTTCCCGTAGGTGCTCGGGTCGAGCCCGATCGCGAGCCCGTTGCTCGCTTCGGCGTGGGTCCTCGGCAGCTCGACGAAGCGCGTGCGCAGCGAGGAGACGACCTGCGCCGCGGGCAGCCTCGAGATCTCGCCCGCGACGCTCGGCGCAAGCTGGAAGCTCTCGCCGGTCTCGAGGCCCCCGCCGATCGACTGGACGGTGAAGTCGTGGGCGAAGCTGCGGTCGACCTGCTCGCGGATCGTGCCGAGGACGCTCGCGGAGAACACGCTGGTCACGACGAACACCGACAGGCCGACCGTGAGCGCGGCCGCGGTCGCCGCCGTGCGCAGCGGATTGCCCGACGCGGAGTCGAATGCGAGCCGTCCGCCGGTCGGCGATACCCGCCGCAGCGGCGCTGCGAGCAGCCGCAACACGGGCATGATGATGAACGGCGCCGCGATCACGATGCCTGCGAAGAGCGCCATCGTCATGCCGATGCCGAGGATCGCGGAGACGGTCGAGCCGCTGTTGCCGCCGCCCATCCAGAAGCGGCCGCCGAGCAGGCAGCCCGGCAGGAACAGGGCGAGGCCGATCAGCGCCCGGCTGAGCTTCGGTCGCGCGCGCGCCTCCTCGCCGCCGAGCACCGCCCTGATCGGCGCGATCCGACCCGCGCGGCGGGCGGGGCGCAGAGCGCCGATCACGGTGACGAGCAGTCCGAGCACGACCGCGACGATCCCGGCGCTCGCGCCGACGGAGATGCCGCCGATCGGGATGCCGAGGCCCTTCATCGCGGCGATCAGCCCCTGCGCGAGCAGGAAGCCGAGGCCGAGGCCGAGGATGCTGCCGGCCACGCCGATCGCGAGCGCCTCGATCAGGACGCTGCCGACGATCATGCGCCGCGTCGCGCCGAGCGTGCGCAGCGTGCCGATCTCGCGCATCCGCTGCAAGACGGTCATGTTGAAGCTGTTGAGGATGAGGAAGGCGCCGACGAACAGGGCGACCCCGGAGAAGAAGTAGAGCACGACGTTGAGCGCCTTCAGCTGCGCCGTCGCCTGTTTTTCGAGGCCGCTCGGGGCCTGCACCTGCGCGCCGGGGCCAAGCTCGCGCCGCAGGCGGCGCATGACCTTGGCGACCGCGGCCCTGTCCTTGTCGGTCGTCGTGACGGCGATGTCCATCCAGCCGCTTGGCTGGTTCATCACCTTGCGGGCGTAGGCGAGCGGCACGCCGGCGAGGCCCTGGCCGCCGAAGCCGACGCCGCCGCTGAAGCTGAAGACGCCGACGACGTGCAGCCTCACGATGCCCGTCGGCGTCGCCGCGGCGACGTGGTCGCCGATCCGCAAGTGGTGTGCCCGCGCCCAGTTCTGCTCGAGCACGACCTCCGGCCCGGCGCGCGTGCCGCGTCCGGCGACCCGTCCGAAGTCGTACGGGGATTCGCTCATGTTGAAGCCGGCGACCCACATCAGGCCGGCGCTGCCGTGGATCGGCTTGCCGTGCTCGTCGAGGCGGATGAAGGTGCCGCCGATCGACTGGCCGGTGCTCTTCACGCCTGGGGTCGATCTCACGATCGAGACCGTGCGCTGCGGCAGCGTGCCGCCGCCGCGCGGGGTGATGATCAGGCTGCGCGTGCCGTAGGCGGAGTCGATCAGCTGCGTGAAGGTGCTGTGGATCGTGCCGACGAGCACGAGCACCCCGAAGACCATGCCGACGCCTAGCGTGACGCCGAGGCCGGTGAGCGCCGAGCGCAGCTTGTGCGTGCGCATCCCCCGCAGCGCGACCCCGTTGAACGAGCGCAGCGTGCGCGGGCCTCGAGGTCGCGCGGTCTCGTTGAACGAGCTGGACACGCGCGTCACCCCTTCGGTCGGGCGATCCCGTTCGATGAGCTGTGCACGGTCCGGCCCTCAGCCGAGGCGGATCCCGGCCGCCGTGCCGCCGACCATCGCGAGCCCGTCGCCGTCGGATGGCTGCAGCGTGCTGAAGAAATCGATCACGCGGTGCGTCTCTCCGCCCTGCACCTCTCCCGCGATGCGGCCGTCGCGCAGGAACACGACGCGGTCGGCGATCGCCGCGGCGGAGGGGTCGTGCGTCACCATCACGACCGTGTGGCCCTCGTCGCGGTTCAGCTCGCGCAGCAGGCGCAGCACCTCGCCGCCGGCGCGCGAGTCGAGGTTGCCGGTCGGCTCGTCGGCGAGCAGCAGCTGCGGGGCCATCAGCATCGCGCGCGCGATCGAGACGCGCTGCTGCTCGCCGCCGGAGAGCTCGCTCGGCAGGTGGCTCGCGCGGTCGGTCAGCCCGACGCGCTCGATCAGCAGCTTCGCGCGTGCGCGGATCTCCTCATCGAAGCGGTGGGCGATCAGCGCCGGCAGCAGCACGTTCTCGAGCGCGCTCAGCGACGGCAGCAGGTTGAAGAACTGGAAGATGAAGCCGATGTGGTCGCGCCGCAGCAGCGTCAGCTCGCGCTCGCTCATGCCGTCGAGCCGCCGTCCGGCGATCTCCACGTGCCCGGACGTCGGCGACTCGAGCGCGCCGACGATGTGCAGCAGCGTGCTCTTGCCCGAGCCGGACGGCCCCATGATCGCGACATAGTCGCCGCGGCTGAGCGAGAGGTCGATGTGGTCGATCGCGATCGCCGCGGCCGAGCCGGCCCCGTAGACCTTCCTCAGGCCGGTGACCGCGACGGCCGGCGCCTCGGCGACCTGCGCGGTCTCGGCGTGCGTCGTCGTCGCCTGCGTCGTCGTCTCCATGTCCGCAGCGTCCCGCGCGCAGAGACGGCGCGCATCCGCAGCGAGCACGCCTACGGCATGTGGAGAATCCGAGCGTCGGCAGCGCGTCTTCGCGTACGGCTCGATGCCGTGACGGCTCGCGCACGCTCCGCCCGAGATCGCTGAAGGGTCTCCGTGCCGAGGCTCGCGGTCTCTCCGAGCCCAGGGCTAGATTGGACTGCGATGCCATCTGCAGGCTCGCAGCTCAGCGTCGCCCACCTCGACGCGGACGCCTTCTACGTCTCGGTCGAGCTGTTGCGCCATCCGGAGCTGCGCGGCAAGCCGGTCGTCGTCGCGGGCTCGGGGCCGCGGGCGGTCGTCACGACCGCGAGCTACGAGGCGCGCCGCTACGGGGTGCGCTCGGCGATCCCCGCGTCGCGCGCACGGCGGCTCTGCCCGCAGGCGATCTTCATCCCGCCCGACTTCCCCGCCTACAGGCAGGTCTCCGCGCAGATGATGGGGATCGTGCGCTCGCACGTCGAGCGCGTCGAGGTGATCGGGCTCGACGAGGCCTACCTCGACCTTCACGGCTTCCACTCGCCGCGCGCGGCGATGCGGCGGATCGTCGCGCAGGTCAGAGACACGACCGGGCTCACCTGCTCGGTCGGGATCGG
>JBAIYK010000132.1:0-11869 GCA_037915935.1 Solirubrobacterales bacterium
TCCGGCCTTGA
Source organism: Solirubrobacterales bacterium (assembly GCA_037915935.1). Taxonomy (GTDB): domain Bacteria; phylum Actinomycetota; class Thermoleophilia; order Solirubrobacterales; family Solirubrobacteraceae; genus Palsa-744. The sequence continues at coordinate 12 of JBAIYK010000132.1, forward strand.
CCGGGCGCTGGCGCGGCGGGTCTGCCGTACAGGGCGTTGCAGGACCGCCCGATCAGGCCTTGACGACGACGCGGGCGCGGCCGGCGCCGCTGTACAGGATCTTGCAGGAGTCATTGTCTTCGCCTTGACAACGTCCTGCCGCTGTGCAATCGTGACCGCAACATAACGCTGAACCTAAGGTCGAAGCTGTCTTCCCGCAGAGCGCGTTCGCGCCAGATCGGGGAAGCGCAGCGGGCGCCGCAGGGAATCGTCTTTGGCGCCAGGGGAGGAGTGCGCCACTGAGCACATGAGGCTGCCCCAGCAGTCTCGGAAAGGACTGCTCGTGGCACGTATCTCCTATAACCCTCACGCTGACGTAAAGGTCGATGACGCGTTCCTGATCGCGCTTGCAAAGCAGGGCGACCGCACCGCCTACGAGCGGCTCGTGCGTCGCTACTACGGGTTCGTGCGCCTGAAGTCCTCCTCCTACTTCCTCGCCGGCGGCGACCCCGACGACCTCATCCAGGAGGGCCCCGTCGGCCTCTACAAGGCGATCAGGGACTACCGCTCGGACCGCGAGTCGAGCTTCCGCAACTTCGCGGAGCTCTGCATCACGCGGCAGATCATCACGGCGGTGAAGACCGCGACCCGCAACAAGCACAGCCCCCTCAACCAGTACGTCTCCTTCTCCTCCTCGCCAGCCGCCGGCGGCGATGACGTGCAGACGCTCGATCAACTGCTGCCAGGCCCGAGCGTCCACGATCCCGTCAACCAGGTGATCTCCTCCGAGGAGCTGCGCTCGCTCGTCGGCTGCCTCTCGACCGCGCTCTCGGACCTCGAGAGCCGCGTGCTCTCGCTCTACCTCGACGGCTGCTCCTATGAGCAGGTCGGCGACAGGCTCGAGTGCGACACGAAGACGGTCGACAACGCCCTGCAGCGCGTGAAGCGCAAGGTCGGCGTGCACCTGCGCTCACGCGCGATCGCGGCCTGAGGCCGCGGAGCCAGATCCTCAGCTTGTCGGCCTCGCCGAGCATGCGGTGAGGTTGCAGTCTGCGGCGGTCAGGAGCCGACGCTGAGCGCGGCGGTCGAGGCGGCGTTCGACCTCGACTGATCGGCGTCCGTGAGCGCGCGCAGCACGCGCTGGGCCGCATCTCTGCCCTGCTGGATGCACTGCGGGACGCCGATGCCCCTGTAGGCGGCGCCTGCCAGCACGACGCCCGGCAGCGCATCGAGCGCCGCCTCGACCTCCGCGATCCGGCCGAGGTGGCCCGGCTCGTACAGCGGCAGCGAGCGCTGCCAGCGCATCACGTGTGCCTGCAGCGGATCGCCGGTGAGCGAAAGCGCCTGCCGCAGCTCGGCGCCGAGGCGCTGCACCAGCTCGTGGTCGTCGAGCTGCAGGGCGGCTCTCGCGCCGGCGCGCGACACCGAGCAGCGCAGCCAGAGCTCGCCGTCGGCGGCGAGATGCGGCCACTTCGCGGACATGAACGTGAGCGCTCCGAGCAGCCGATTCTCGCTGCGGGGCACGAGCATGCCGGCCCAACGCAGCGGCTCGCGGGCCGCGGAGCGCGGGTAGCGCATCGTCACGATCACCGTCGAGGCGCAGCGGATGCTCCGCAGCTGCATCGCGGCCGGCGGGGTGAGATATTCGAGCATCGCCGCCGCCTGATCGGCGGGCGCTGCGATCACGACTCCGTCGACTGCGAGCCGCTCGCCGCCGGAGACGCCAAGCTCGTAGCGACCGCCGAGCGAGCGCGTGAGCGTCGTCACGTGCGCTCCGCAGCGGACGTCCGCCTCTGCGTCTGAGAGCGAGTGGGCGAGGCGCTCGACGATCCGCTCCAGTCCGCCCTGCACGCTGACGAACGGCGGCGGAGCGGCGGTCGGGCGCGGACCGCTGCGCGCGCCTGCGGCCCTCAGGCCGCGGACGAGGCTGCGGTGCTCTCGCGCCGCCCTGTATATCTGCGGCGCGCTCGCCTGCGCCGAGAGCGACTCGCAGTCGGCGGCGTAGATCGTGCCGAGCAGCGGGTCGACGAGGCGGTCGAGCGCCTGCCCTCCGAGCCGCCGTCCGACGATCTCGGAGACCGCGAGATCGCCGTCGATGCGCAACGGGGGCAGCAGCAGGTCGAGCGCCGCCCTGCCGACGCCGACGGGGGAGAGGATGCGCGAGCGCAGGAGCGGCGCGACGCCGTCCGGCATGCCGTTCAGGAGCCCTGGCGGCAGCGCCCGCAGGCGGCCGCGGCTCCAGACGCACATCGCCGTCTGGGCCGGTGCGATCAGCTCCGCCTGAAGGCCGAGCTCGCGGCACAGCTCGAGCGCCGCGGGCGAGCGCGTGAGCAACGACTCGGCGCCGACGTCGAGCCGCTGCTCGCCGATTCGCTCGCTGCGGACCTGGCCGCCGAGCCGCTGCTGCGCCTCGAGCACCGTGACCGTCAACGGCGGCGCCTCGCCCGACCGCGCGTCGGCGAGCAGCGCGTGCGCGGCGGCGAGTCCCGCGATCCCGCCGCCGACGACCGCGACGTGGCGCCGATCTCGCGCCTCAGCCCGCACCGGCCCCGATCCTCTGAGCCGACGCCGCCTCGCGCACGAGGTCGGCGAGACCGCGCAGCAGCGCCGGATGCGCGTTGAGCGAGGCGGTGCGCGCCCACCCGAGGCGAAGGCTCTCGGCGAGCTGACGGCATTCGATGTCGAGGTCGTAGAGGACCTCGAGATGGTCGGAGGTGAAGCCGGCGGGACAGACGACGACGCCGCGGGCGCCGGCGGCGGCGAGGTCCCGCATCGCCTCCTTCACGTCGGGCTCGAGCCATCTCTCCGCGGTACGTCCCGCGCTCTGCCAGGCGACCGAGAAGCGTCGCAGGCGCAGGCGCTCGGCGACCGCCTCCGCCGTCGCCTGCAGCTGGTGCGGGTAGGGGTCGGCCCACTGCATGATCCGGACGGGAAGGCTGTGGGCGGTGAAGATCACCTCGACGTTCTCTCTGATGGCGGCGGGGAAGGAGAAGAGCGCCTCCCGCACGCCCCTCGCGAGCAGGTCGAGATAGGCGGGCATCAGGTGCCACTGTTCGACGACGGCGAGCTGCAACTCGCCGTCCGCCGCCGCGCGCGCGCGATCGACGTACTCGCCGACCGAGAGCGCCGAGCGGTGCGGAGCGAGCACGATCCCGACCGCCCGCTCGCAGCCGGCCTCGCGAAGCTGCTTCACCGCTTCCTCGATGAACGGCGGGGAGTGCTTCATGCCGAGCCGCACCTGGAAGCGACCGTGCCGTTCGGCGTCGAGCAGCTTCTGCAGGCCGGCGGCCTGCGTCCTGCAGATCCCGAGCAGCGGCGAGCCGCCGCCGATCGCCTCGTAGCGCCCGATCAGCTCCCGCAGCTGCTGCGGCTGAGGCGCGACGCCGCGCCGGATGTGCGTGTAGTAGGACTCGACGTCGCCGAGGCTCGCGGGCGTGCCGTAGGCCATCACGAGCACGCCGATCGGCTTGCGAGCGGTCGTTCGCGGCCTCAGCCGTCCGACGGGCTGATGGCTCCGGATCGGTTCAGTGTCATAGACCGGATCGTGGCTCGCGATCGGCTGGGCGCTGCCGACGGAGTGGGGCCGCGCGCCCGCGGCCGATCGGGGCGGCCTGCCGGCGGCGGGCCGGGCGCCCGCGCCGTGCTCGTGGACGTGCTGCACGATCCGCCTCAGCGTCTCAGGCGAGGTCTCGGGCAGGACGCCGTGGCCGAGGTTGAAGACGTGGCCGCCCCCACCGCCGCGCCGCAGGACGTCGTCGACGCGCGGGCGCAGCGCCTCCCACGGCGCGAGGCAGGCGACCGGGTCTAGGTTGCCCTGCAGCGCGACGTCGGGGCCGAGGCGGCTGCGGGCGCGGTCGAGCGGCGTGTGCCAGTCGACGCCGATCGCGTCAGCGCCCGCGAGGGCGAGCAGCTCGAGCAGCTCGCCTGCGCCGACTCCGAAGTGGATGCTCGGCACGTCGAGGTCGGCGAGGCCGTCGAATATGCGCCGCGCCGCCGGCAGCACGAGATCGCGGTAGCTGTGCGGGTCGAGCGCCCCCGCCCAGCTCTCGAACAGCTGCACCGCCTGCGCGCCCGCCTGCACCTGGCTGCGCAGCGAGGCGACCGCGATATCCGCGAGGCGGTCGAGCAGACGCCGCCAGAGCCGCGGCTCCGCGTACATCAGCCTGCGCGTGAGCGCGTGATTCTTCGACGGTCCGCCCTCGATCAGGTAGGAGGCGAGCGTGAACGGCCCGCCCGCGAAGCCGATGACAGGGACTTCCAGCTCCGCCGTCGCGAGCCTCACGGCCTCGGCGACGTAGGGGGCGTCCTGCCCTGGCCGCAGCGTGCGCAGGCGGCGAAGGTCGGCCTGAGACCTGATCGGGCTCGCGATCACGGGGCCGACGCGGGGCACGATCTGCAGCTCGACGCCCGCCGCCGCGAGCGGCACGGTGATGTCCGAGAAGAGGATCGCGGCGTCGACCCCGAGCAGGCGCACCGGCTGGGCCGTCACCTCCGCCGCGAGCTGCGGGTCGCGGCAGATCTGCAGCAGGCTCGCGCGCCTGCGCACCGCCCTGTACTGGGGCAGGCAGCGTCCCGCCTGGCGCATGAACCACACCGGCACGCGCTCGACCCGCTCGCCGCGCAGCGCGCGCAGCAGCAGCGGCGCCCGCGTCTCGGGGGGCGCCGCGCCCTCCGGTAGCGAGGTCGCGGGCGCTGACAGAGAGACAGCGCTCACGCGCGCCTCCGCGCGGTGGCGCCGATATTTCTACGCAGCGACGCTCCGTACCGGATACGGATACCGCGCGAAAGGGCGAGAGCTACGCTGCGCTCGCGATGGACGAGCCGCTGGCGACGCGAAGGCGCTTGGACGAGGGCGCCGGCGCGGCCCGCCTCGAGCGCGACGAGATGCTCGCGACGCTCGACCTCGACTCGGCGCCGTTCACGATCGCCTGGGAGCTGACGCGCGCCTGTGCCTACGCCTGCAAGCACTGCCGCGCAGACGCGCAGCCGAAGCGAGACCCGCGCGAGCTCGACACGGATGAGGCAAAGCGCCTGATCGACGCGCTGACGGGCTTTCAGAGCAGGCCGATCCTCGTCTTCACGGGCGGCGACCCGCTGATGCGGCGCGACCTGTTCGAGCTCGCCCGCCACGCGCACGAGCGCGGCCTGCGCGTCTCGCTGACGCCGACCGCGACGGCGCTCGCCACCCGCGGGCGCATGCGGCAGGCCCGCGAGGCCGGGGTCCGGCGCGTCGCCTTCAGCGTCGATGCCGCGACCGCGGCGATCCACGATCGCTTCCGGGGCTTCAAGGGCTCGTTCGAGAGGACGCTCGCCGGGCTGCGCAACGCGCAGGCGGAGGGCCTGCCGCTGCAGGTGAACACGACCGTCTGCGGAAGCAACGTCTATCAGCTGCCATTGCTCGTGCCGCTGCTCGAACGCTGGCGGGTCGTGCAGTGGTCGGTGTTCTTCCTCGTGCCCGTCGGCCGCGGCAGGCGCCTGCCGATGCTGAGCGCGAGCGAGCACGAGCGGGTGCTCGAATGGCTCGCCGACCTCTCCGCCTCGGCTCCCTTCGACGTGAAGGCGACCGCCGCGCCGCAGTACCGCAGGATCGTGCGCAGGCGGCTGCGCGGCGAGGCGGGCGCGGGCTTCCGCTTCGCCGACGGCCTGCACCGGCCGGGCGCTCACAAGGGCGTCAACGACGGCCGCGGCTTCATGTTCATCTCCCACCGCGGGGAGGTGATGCCCTCCGGCTTCCTGCCGCTCGTCGCCGGCGACGTCCGCGCTCAGGACCCGGTCTCGATCTACCGCGACTCGCCGCTCTTCAGGCAGCTGCGCGACCCTCACGCGCTGCGCGGCAAGTGCGGACGCTGCGAGTTCAAGCGGATCTGCGGCGGCAGCCGGGCGCGCGCCTTCGCGATCACGGGCGACCATCTGGCCGCGGACCCGAGCTGCCCCTATCGGCCCGCATGAGAGCCGCGGCCTCCGTCCACGCTCGACTTGCCGGGATGCGATGAGGCCCGCTGGCACCGAGAGCACGGTCGCAGCTCGGCGCGCCCCAATCGAGCCTCGCGCCGAGAAAGCCATGCGAGCTTTGCATACACGCGATAACCACGGCGCATGAGAGCGGAGACGACAGGCGCCGGCCGCGTCGGAGGCCGCGGGCACGCCGCGGACGCCACGCCGATCGCCGCTGCGCCCGTCGCGGACGCCGCGCCCGCTCCCGGCGCGCCCCCGCTGCGCTGTCCGCACCTCGAGGAGCTGCGCGCGTTCTGCGCCGCCGCCGATTTGCACAGCATCGGCAGGGCCGCGCAGCGGCTGCACCTCACGCAGCCCGCGATCTCGCGGCGGGTGCAGTCGCTCGAGCGCGTCGTCGGGGCGGCGCTGCTCACCCGCTCGCCGCACGGCGTCGAGGTCACCGCGGCCGGCGAGCGGCTCTACGCGCGCGCCCGCAAGCTGCTCTACGAGGCCGACGAGCTGACGGCCGCGCTCGGCGAGGTCCGCGGCGCGAGCACCGTACGCCTCGCGATCAGCCACACCGCCGCCGAGTGCCTGATGCCGCAGGCGCTGATCGCGATGCGCCGCAGCACGAGCGCGGCGGTCGAGGTGATCATCGCGAACTCGCGCGTCGTGAAGGCGATGCTCGCCGCGCAGCAGGCGGACGTCGGGATCGCCGCCTGCACGCGCGAGGAGGTCGTGCCTGGGCTCGTGAACGCGCCGCTGCTCGACGACGAGATCGAGATCGCGGTGCCGCTCGCCCACCGCTGGGCGCGCCGGCGCGAGATCTCCCCCAAGGAGCTGGCGAGCACGAGGGTCGTGCTGCGCGACCCTGGCGCGCACACGCGGCAGGTGATCGACGAGACGCTCAGGGCCCACGGTCTGCAGCCGCTGTCGGCCGCCTGCGAGGTCGGCTCGACGCTCGCCGCGAAGCAGCAGGCGCACGAGATGGGCCTGCCGACCGCGCTCTCGCGCCTGACGCTGAGCGCAGCCGATCGGCTCGAGCCCGTGAGGGTGAGCGACCTGCGCTTCATGCGCCGCTTTTGCGTCCTGCATGCGGAGGGCGCATTGACGCGGGACGGGGAGCACCTGATCGCCGCCTTCGCAGCCGCCGCAGACCGATCCGACATCACATAATAACTATTATCTAAATAATATATGATATCCGAGCCGGGGCCGATCCCGACTCCGGCCGGACCATCTTCAAATCGAGGAGGCGGAAATGAGGCGGTCATCCTTCTTCGACGGCGTCGCCCAGATCGAGGCGATCCTCGAGGGCGAGGCGGTGAGGCTCCCGATCTTCTACTACGACGGCGCCGCGATCGGGGCCGTCTTCCCGGCGCGGCTCGGGCGCCTGCGGGCGCTGATGCCCGACCCGCGGCTGCGTCCATCGCGGCTTGCGCCCGGAGTCGGCGCGGTCGCGATCACCTGCTTCCAATACGCGGACACGGACATCGGCCCCTACAACGAGCTCGCGATCGCCGTGCTGCTGAACGAGCCGCCGCTGCGCGCGAACCTGCCTGGGCGGGCTCTGCTCTCGAGCCTGCGATCGCGCCAGCTGCACGCCTGGGTGCAGCACCTGCCCGTCACGACCGAGATCGCGAGGGTCGGCGGCGTCGAGCTGTACAACTACCCGAAGTTCATCGCGTCGATCGACTTCGAGCAGACGGCGACGCGTCGGAGCTGCGTGCTCGCGGAGGGCGAGGAGCGCATCCTCACGCTCACCGGGCCGCTGATCGACACGCCCCGCAGCGAGCGGCTGCAGCTCTTCAGCCACCTGTGGATGGACGGCCAGCCGCAGAGCTCGGAGTTCAAGATCGACGCGAAGGCGCTCGGGGTGAGCCTGATGCCCCGCGGCGCGCGCCTCACCCTCGGCGAGCGGCACCCGATCGCGCGCGAGCTGTCAGGGCTGCTGCTCTCCTGCAGGCCGCTGCAGTACCAGTACGTGCCGAGCTTCGAGGGCATCCTCTACGGGCCCGATCGCCTCTCGCTGCCGCTGATCGAGCGCTTCCGGGAGCGGGTGGCCACGGGCGCGAGGTCGGGCGCGGGCGCGGGTCCGGGTGCTCGCGAAGACGTGGGCGCCGGCGCGGGCGTGGACGCCGTCGCGGACGCGACGCCGGTGCGGGCGGCGTGAGCATGCTCGCCGTCCGCCAGCACTCCCTCCGCGAGCGCTTCCCGCGCCTCAGCCAGGACGGCGACCACGCATACGTGCGAAAGCTCGAGCGGCTGCGGATGAGCGCGCGCCGCTTCGCGACCGAGCACGCGGTCCCGCGCGCGCTCGAAGTCGACCGCCTCGCCGGCGAGGACCCCCGCTTCTTCGACTGGGGGCTCGTGAGGGCGGGCGCCGAGCAGGGGCTGCTGCGGTTCCTGATCCCCTCGCAGGCGGGCGGCGAGGGGGGCCTCGCGACAGAGGCGGCGGTCGTGATGGAGGAGCTGAGCGCCGCCTGCCCCGGCATCGGGCTGATCTTCGGCGCGCACGCGCTCGGGATCTCGCCGCTGCTGCTCGGCGGCCCGACGCACTGGGACGGCGTGCTCGCCGAGCTCGTCGCCTCCGAACGCGCTGAGCGGCCGGCGCTGATGGCGTGCGCGATCACCGAGCCCGAGGCGGGGACGGACGTCGAGGATCCCGACCTGCTCGCGCGCGGCAGGATCACGACGCGAGCGCGCAGGGTCCCCGGCGGCTTCAGGCTGACGGGCGCGAAGCGGTTCATCTCGAACGGCAGCGTCGCGCGCTGGGTGACGATGCTGATGCCGACCGACCCGCGGGCGCCGGCGCAGACGTGGACCTGCTTCCTCGTCGACACGCAGAGCGAGGGCTTCTCGGTCGCGACGGTCGAGCGCAAGATGGGCCAGCGCGCCTGCCCCGCCGCGGAACTGTCGCTCGATGGCGTGTTCGTGCCCGACGATCGCGTCGTCGGCCGCGTCGGCGACGGCGCCGCCGCGACGATGATCGTGCTCGCCTGCTCGCGCCCGCCGGTCGGGGCGATCGCGACGGGCATCGCCCGCGGCGCCTACGAGCGCCTCCTCGGCTGGCTGGCGGAGGACAGGGCCGCGAAGGAGCTGCGCGAGCGCCAGCACGTGCAGCTGCAGCTCGCGGAGATGGAGGAGAAGATCCACCTCGCGAGGCAGGGCTACATGGACGCGGCGACCGAGATCGACCGCGTCGCCCTCGGCGGCGCGCTCTCGGCGCCGCTCGTGCGCGCGCTGACGCGCGTTCCGCGGAGCGTGCGGCGGCGCGAGCCGGCGCGGGGCCTGCTCGCCTCGCCGCGCGCGCGTGAGGCGACCGTCACGCTGCTGCACAGGACGACGAGCGAGCGGGCGCTGACGCGCGCGCTTTCGCTCTCCTCGCTCGCGAAGGCCCACGGCGCCGACGTCGCGATGAGCGTGACGAGCGCCGCGCTGCGGCTCGTCGGCCTGCGCGACGCGCCGGTGCGGGCGGAGCTGCAGAAGCTCTGGCGCGACGCGAAGCTCACCCAGATCTACGAGGGCACGAACCAGCTGAACCGGGTCGAGGTCTACCGCGGCCTCTGCGCCGGCGAGACGCTGCGGTGCCTGCCGCCGCTGCACGACGGCGACGGGGAAGCCGCGCTCGCAAACGGCGACGGTGCGATCACGAAGAGGAGGCGGCGATGAGCGTGGCGGTGAGCGTGACGGAGGCAGCCCCGGTTGAGGGCGAGCTGGGCGCGAGCGCGGCCGAGCGGCGCGAGCTGATCGCGCTCGCCCGCGATCTCGCTATGCGCGAGCTGACGCCGCGCGCCGCCGCGATCGACTCGGGCGATCAAGGAGCGCTCGCGGAGTGCTGGCGCGCGATCGTCGAGGTCGGGCTCGACCGCGCGCTGCTGGACGAATGCGACGGCGGCGCTGGGATCGGGACGGGCGATCTGCTCGCGGTGGTCGAGGAGCTCGCCGTCGGCGACGGCGGCGTCGCGCTCTGCGTGCTGCTCTGCAACGCCGCCTTCGCCTCGCTGCCGCGAGCGCGGGCGGCCGCCGTCCCGGCAGGCGCCCGCTGGGCGGCGGTCCCGGTCGGCTGGGGCGCGGAGGCGACGCTTGGCGAGGGACGGCTCGCGGGCCTCAGCGCGCTCGGGCTCGGCGCCTACGACGCGGACGGGATCGTGCTCGCGCTGCCGGATGACCCCCCGCAGACGCAGGCTCGCAATGGACGGACGGGGGCAAGCGCCGCGCAGAGACGCGGGAGCGCCGCGCAGGCGCACTGCGCGGCGCTGTACTTCGAGCAGCCGTCGCAGGCCCTCGAGGTCGAGCGCGACGAGCACCAGCTCGGGCTGCGCGGCGCGCCGGCGGCGATCGTAAGGCTCGGGACGGCCGCCCCAGCGGACGTGCTCGGCGTCGGCGGGGGCGTCGTGCAGGGCGTCTGCCTGCACAGCCTGCTGCGGCTGGGCGCGGCCGCGGTCGCACGCGGGATCGCGCGCCGCGCGCAGCAGCTCGCGCTGCAATACGCGCGCTCGCGATGGCAGGGCGGCGTCCCGATCATCGAGCACGACGCGGTCCGCGACATGCTGAGCGCGATGGAGGTGAGGCTGCGATGCGGCGCCGGCGCGGGCTCCGTGGCGGCGGGCTCGTCGTTCGACGGCCTCGCGTCTGATGGCGGCGGCTCCGAAACCGCCGATCGGGAGCAGGCGATCGCCGCGAAGATCGCCGCCGCGAGCGCGGCGGTCGCGACGACGCTCGACGCCGTCCAGGTCTTCGGCGGCACCGGCTACATGCGCGAGACCGGCGTCGAGAAGCTGATGCGCGACGCGATGTGCTGCGAGCTCTTCCCGGAGCCTGGCTGGGTCGCGCAGGACATGCTGGTGGACGTCGCCTGAAGCCGGCTCGCGCCGGGCGAGGCAGCTCTGCCCCCACGCGAGGCAGGCAGCGTGCGCGTCAGCCACAGCAGCACCGTCACCGCCAGCCACGTCAGCGACCCGAGCGAGGAGTGCGCGACCTCGACGGCCGCGCTCTGTCCGATCGCGACGACGGCGATGCCGAGGCCCGCCTGCAGCAGGCTGAGGATCGCGACCGCGGCGGCGGCTCGTTCGATCGCGACGACGCCGCGGCGCTCGCGGCGGCTGCGCGACAGCGTCCACAGCGCAAGCGCGAGCAGGGCGAGCGCGAGCAGGCGATGGACGATCGCGATCACCGCGTGGTGGTCGAGCGAGGCGAGCAGCGCGGTCCTGCACAGCGGCAGGCCGCACGCGCTCGTCGAGTCGGTGTTCGCGACCGGCGAGCCGGCGAGCAGCAGCGCGAGGCAGACCGCCGCGAGCGACGCGACGAGGCGCGAGAAGGAGTCGCGCGGCGCCGGTCCTGCGTCGGGAAGGGCGAGCCGCACGGCGAGCAACGTGATCGCGGCGAGCAGCAGCGCGGCGCCGCCGTAGTGGGCGACGACCGTCCAGGAGACGTTTTCCAGCAGCACCGTGACGCCGCCGAGCACGGCCTGCAGGACGACGAGCGCGAGCGCGAGCAGGACCGCGACGCGCAGCCGCCGCTCGCGCCAGTCGGCGGGCAGCACCGTGAGCGCGAGCCCGAGGAGGCCGACGATCAGGGCCGCCGCGACCCAGCGGTGCGCCTGCTCGATCAGCGCGTGACCGCCGTGCGCGAGCAGCCTGCCGTGGCATGCCGGCCAGTCCGGGCAGCCGAGCCCCGATTCTGATGCGCGCACGAACGCGCCGAGCGTCATCAGCGCCCAGCCGAGCAGCGCGAGCGCCGCCGCCGAGATCGCGCGCGGGCTCGCCCTGCGCATCCGCTCAGGCGAGTGCCTGCAGGTGTGCGATGTGGCGGCGGGAGTGCGCCTGGGTGGCGAACTCGGCGACTCGGCGGCGGCCGTAGAGGCGCAGCGCGGCGACCTGCAGCGCCGCTTCGAGGCGGTCGCGCTCGTCGCGGCTGAGCGCGGCGAGCGCCCGCGCGAGCGC
>JBAIYK010000010.1:0-21442 GCA_037915935.1 Solirubrobacterales bacterium
GACTCGATGCCGGAGCAGGCGGCGATCGCGCACTCGCATCCATCGTGGCTTGCGGAGATGTGGTGGAGAGAGCTCGGGCCGGAGCGGGCGCGCTCGCTGATGGCCGCCGACAACGAGCCGGCCGAGACGGCGGTGCGGGTGAACGCGCTGCGCGCCGACGTTGCTGAGGTCGCCGCCGCGCTGCGCGCCCCGCTCGCGCGGCACTCGCTGCTCGGCGTCCCGCTGCCGGAGGCGATAGTGCTCGACGCGCCCTGCGACCTGCGCTCGAGCGCGCTGTGGCGGCAGGGCGCGATCGTCGCCCAGTCGCGCGCGGCGATGCTCGTCTCGCGCGTGCTCGACCCGCAGCCTTGCGAGCGCGTGCTCGACCTCTGCGCGGCGCCCGGCGGCAAGACGACGCACATCGCAGCGCTGATGCGCGGCGAGGGGAGCGTGATCGCGGTCGAGCGGCACCCAGGGCGAGCGCGCGAGCTGCGCGAAGCGGTCGCGCGAGCCGGGGCGAGCAGCGTCGAGGTGCAGGTCGCCGACGCGCTCAGCCCGCGGCCGCGAGGAGAGAGCTTCGACCGCGTGCTGCTCGACGCGCCCTGCTCAGGGCTTGGCACGCTCCAGCGCCATCCCGACCTGCGCTGGCGGGCGAGCCCCAAGCGGATCGAAGACCTCGCCGCGCTGCAGTGCAAGATGCTTGCCAGGGCCGCGGAAGCGGTGCGTGCCGGCGGCGCCCTCGTCTACGCTACCTGCACGATCTCCGAGGCAGAGAACGAGCGACAGATAGAGCGGTTCCTCGATGCCAACCCGAACTTCTCGGTCGAGCCCGCGGGCGCGACCTCGGCTTCAGCGCCGTTCGTCATGACCCTGCCCGACCGCGACCAGACGGCCGGATTCTTCGTCGCGAAGCTGAGGCGGGCATGAGCGGGACCGGAGCCGCGATCGACCTCGGCCCGGTATGCCCGCACTGCGCCGAGCCGTGGCTGAGGCCGACGAACCTGCCGGGGCGCTACCGCTGCGTCAACTGCCTGCGCCGCTTCGAGCTCGCCTCGGTGTGCCCGAACTGCGGCGAGCACTCGACGATCGTGCGCATGTCCTCGACCGCGATCATGAAGTGCAACAACTGCGGCGACTCGATGCTGATGCCGATCTGAGCCGGCGCCCGTCCGCCGCTTCGGGCAGGATGCGCGCGTGAGCAATGGCCCGATGAGCGGGGTGCGGGTCGCGCCGTCGATCCTCTCCGCGGACTTCTCGAAGCTGAAGGCGCAGGTCCAGGACGTGCTCGACGCGGGCGCGAGGATCGTGCACGTCGACGTGATGGACGGGCACTTCGTGCCGCCGATCACGGTCGGCCCGATCGTCGTCGCGGGGCTGCGCGAGCAGGCCCAGCAGTCGGGCGCGGCGCTCGACGTGCACCTGATGATCGAGCGCCCCGAGCGCCACGTCGCCGAGTTCGCGAAGGCGGGCGCGAGCTCGATCACCGTGCACGCGGAGGCGACGCCGCACCTCTCCTACGCCGCCGAAGCGGTGCGCGAGCTGGGCGTCGGCGTCGGCGTCGCGATCAACCCCGCGACGCCGCCGCAGGCGCTGACCGACGTCTCCGAGCTGCTCGACCTCGCGCTCTGCATGACCGTCAACCCCGGCTGGGGCGGCCAGCCGTTCATCGCGCGCTCGCCAGGCAAGGTGAGGCGTCTGCGGGAGCTGCTCGGCGAAGAGATCGCAATCGAGGTCGACGGCGGCATCGACCCGCACACCGCGCCGTCCTGCCGAGACGCGGGCGCGACCCTGTTCGTCGCCGGCTCGGCGATCTTCGGCGCGAAGGATCCCGCCGCCGCCTACCTCTCGATCGCGGAGGCAGCGGGCGCCCGCTGAGCGCGCCGAGGCGGCCGCCTCGCCGCTGCGTCTCTGCGCATCGTCCGGCGCGCAGACGCCCGCGCGCGCCGAGGGGGCCCTGTGCAGCCGCCCTTTATCCCGCCGGATACGCCTTGATCGGCGGCCCTTCGTATCGCACGCCGGTCGGGCTGCTCCAGCGCACGTGCCATAGGGCGCCCTTCACGCTCGATCTGAGGCTCCAGTAGCCGGAGGCTCCGGTGCGGACGTTGCGCAGCACCTGCCAGCGCTTCGAGTGCGGGCGCAGCACGAGCACCGTCACCGTCGTCGATTTCGTAGCCGGCCTCACGAGCCCCCAGAGGTTGAAGCCGCCGCGGACGCTCGTGACTGTCAGCGGCACGGGGAAGCCGTAGTAGAGCGGCTTCTTGCGGCCGTTCACGTACTCGAGGCCGGTCTGAGGTCCCCTGCCGAGCACGTCGTCGCGCAGCAGGTACTGCGAGAAGCTCGCTACGCGCGGGTTTTCCCAGGCGAGACGTTCGCTGATCGCGTCCCATTCGGCCTGCGTGGAGACCGGCACGCCGATCGCCTTCTCCGGCTTGCTGCGAATCCCGAACTCGGTGAGATAGAGGCTCGCGCCCGACCTGATCGCGCCCGCTTTCGCGGCCTTGGCGAGCGCCTTCACGAGCCGCCCGAGCGTGCCGATCGTCACGTCTTCTGGGTTGGGGGGCCGGTAGTAGGGGCCGGCGGCGAGCGTGTAGGGGTGGACCGAGAAGCCGAAGGCGGGCAGCCGCCCGCAGGTCGGCGCCTTGCGGTAGTGCGAGCTCAGGCAGAGCGAGTCGCGCAGGAACGCGAGCGGCGAGACGGCGTCGTAGCGTTCGGCTTCTTTGTTGTTCTTGAAGAGGGTGGGCGACTTCGCCGTCGGCTGCACTTCGCCCATCAGCACCTTCGGTTTGGAGATGCCTCCTTCCTGCAGACCTTCGTAGCCGGCCTCGAAGAGCCCGCGATAGATCCGCGGCGCTTCCGCCGCGCCGCTGCTGCTGAACTGCGGGCGCAGGAACGCGGGCTGGTTCGGCTCGTTCCAGATCGCCCACAGCGACACCTCGGAGCGGTAGTGGCGCGCGACTGCGGTCATGAATTCTTCGAAGTCCCTGTCGTCCGGACGCGTCACGTACGGTTCGCGCTTATCAGAGGTGGCCCACCGCGGCACCGGCGCGCTGACCGTGAGCAGCACCTGCCATTTCAGGCGCTTCGCTTCGGCGAGCACCGCGTCGTATTCGCCCCAGTCGTAGGAGGCGGGGTCGGTCGCTTCGAAGGCCGGCTTGCTCCTGCTGTTCGCCGCGGGGGCGACTGAGTGCCAGAGGAGTTCCACCCTGATCGCCTTCACGCCGAGCGACCGCATCTGCGCGATCGCCTGCGGCCTGCTCTGCGGGTCGAGCAACTGCGCCGGCGCCTCGAAGAAGGTGACCTGCTGGTGGGAGGCGAACGCCGGCGCCGCCTCGCCGAGCGCCCCCGCGCCGAGCGGGGCGCATGCGAGCAGGACGAAGATCAGGACGCGGGAACGCAGCATTCACACCTCGATTCGAAACGATTGCCTATGAGGAGCGCGGACGTGCTCGCGAAGCAGCCGCGGCCGCCAGCCGGCAGGCGGGCACGCGCTCGCGCCGCACAGAGCGTACGCGGCGCATAAGACACCCTAACCGACGCAAGGTTGCGGTCTCGAGCGGTTTCGCGGCGAGAGCCGCGATTACGGCTTATGCTGGTCTGAGGAATGACCTCGAAGACGGATACCGACCGCCTGCACCTGCAGCGCGCGATCGGGCTCGCGGCGCGCGGGGAGGGAGCGGTCTCGCCGAACCCGCTCGTCGGGGCGGTCGTCGCGCGCGGCGAGCAGGTCATCGGTCAGGGCTTCCACGAACGCGTCGGCGGCGAGCACGCGGAGGTGAACGCGATCGCCGACTGCGGCGACGCGGACCTATCGGAGGCGACCCTCTACGTCTCGCTCGAGCCCTGCTGCCACGAGGGCAGGACGCCGCCCTGCACCGAGGCGATCCTCGACGCCGGCATCAGACGCGTCGTGATCGCCTCAGATGACCCGACCGAGAAGGCCTCCGGGCGCGGGCTCGGGATCCTGCGCGACGAGGGCGTCGAGGTGGTGATCGCCGACGGCGAGCTCGCGAGCTCCGCGCGCCTGCTCAACCAGCCGTTTCGCAAGCACGCACGCGCCGGGCGGCCGTGGGTGCTGTTCAAGTCCGCGATGACCCTCGACGGCAAGGTCGCGACGAGGGCGGGCGACTCGCAGTGGATCAGCGGCGAGCAGAGCCGCGAGCGTGCGCATCGCTGGCGGCTCGCGCTCGACGCCGTGATCGTCGGCATCGGCACGGTGCTCGCCGACGACCCGCAGTTGACCGCGCGCCCGCAGGGCGCCGAGGCGGAGCGCGAGCGCCAGCCCCAGCGTGTGATCTTCGACTCGCTCGCGCGCCTGCCGCTCGACTCGCGGCTGATCTCCGACGCGCCTGAGATCCCGCTCACCGTCGTCGTCTCGCGGGCCGCAGACCGCGCCGCGACGGACGCGCTCGAGGCCGCCGGCGCGCACGTGATCGTCGCGGCCGGCGAGAACGAGCCGGCGAAGATCCGCAACGCGCTCGACCAGCTCGGCGCGACCGGGATCACCTCGGCGCTGCTCGAGGGTGGCCCGCACCTCGCGGGCGCGTTCCTCGACGCTGGCGAGATCGACGAGATCAGGCTGTTCCTCGCGCCGATCCTGCTCGGCGGGCGCACGGCGCGCGACCCGCTCGAGGGCGAGGGCGTAGAGCGGATCTCCGACGCGATGAAGGCGCTGACGCTCGAGTGCGAGCGCGTCGGGGAGGACCTGATGATCTCCGCGCGCCTGCGCGACTGGTGAGCGCTAGCGTGGCGGCGAGCGCTAGCGTGGCGGCGAGCGCCGAGGGGACGGCGACTCGCGTGGCGGAAGGCGCCGCGCCTGTCGGAATGGAGCCACGGTGTTCACGGGCCTGATCGCCGACCTCGGCGAGGTGCGCGCCTGCGAGCGCGACGATGACGGCATGCGGATCGTCGTCGCGACGCCGCTTGCCTCCGAGCTCGCCGTCGGCGACTCGATCGCGGTCAGCGGCGTCTGCCTCACCGCGACGCGCGCCGGCGAGGGCGAGCTCGAGGCGCAGGCGATCGCGGAGACGCTGCGTCGCTCCTCGCTCGGGCGGCTGGAAGCGGGATCGCGCGTCAACCTCGAGCTGCCGCTGCGGCTCGGCGATCGGCTCGGCGGCCACGTCGTGCAGGGGCACGTCGACGGGGTCGGGGTCGTGCAGAGCGTGCGGCGGGACGGCTTCTCGCGCGTGCTGAGCGTCGAGCTGCCGCCCGAGCTCGTCCGCTACGTCGTGCTGAAGGGCTCGATCGCGCTCGACGGCGTCAGCCTCACGGTCAGCGACATCGACGGCGAGCTCGTCTCCGTCTCGCTCATCCCGGAGACGCTCGAGCGCACGACGCTCGGCGCCGTGCAGCCGGGCGACGCCCTCAACGTCGAGGTCGACGTGCTCGCAAAGCACGTCGAGCGGCTGATCGCCTCTACCCTTTGACGCGGATGAGCGCCGGCCGAGACAGATCAGCGCCCACGGACGCCGCCGACCAGGCGCCTCCCACCAGCGCCCGGAGCGACGCCGCGGATCGCCGCCCCGCGCCTCCCTTCGCGACCGTCGAGGAGGCGATCGAGGAGATCAGGCAGGGCAAGATGGTGATCGTCTGCGACGACGAGGACCGCGAGAACGAGGGCGACCTCACGCTCGCCGCGCAGTTCGCGACGCCGGAGGCGATCAACTTCATGGCGAAGGAGGGGCGCGGGCTGATCTGCCTCTCGCTGACCGCGGAGCGCTGCGACGAGCTCGGCCTCGACCTGATGGCCGCGAAGAACGAGTCGCCCTTCGAAACGCCGTTCACCGTCTCGGTCGAGGCGCGCGACGGCGTGACGACGGGCATATCCGCGCACGATCGGGCACACACGATCCAGGTCGCGATCGACCCCGAGAGCCGACCGGCGGACCTCGTGCAGCCGGGGCATGTTTTCCCGCTGAAGAGCCGCGACGGCGGCGTGCTCGAGCGCGCCGGCCAGACCGAGGCCGCGGTCGACCTCGCGCGCCTCGCGGGACTCAACCCCGCTGGGGTGATCTGCGAGGTGATGAACGACGACGGCACGATGGCGCGCGTGCCAGAACTCGCCGGATACTGCGCCCGCCACGGGCTGAGGATGATCACGGTCGCGGACCTGATCGCCTACCGGCGCCGCCACGACAAGCTCGTCGAACGTGTCGTCGCGACGCGCCTGCCGACGACCTTCGGCGAGTTCCTCGCGATCGGCTACCGCTCGCTCGTCGACGACAAGCACCACGTCGCGCTCGTGAAGGGCGAGGTCGCCGGTGCCAAGGACGTGCTCGTGCGGGTGCATTCGGAGTGCCTGACCGGAGACGTCTTCCACTCGCTGCGCTGCGACTGCGGCGAGCAGCTCGCCTCGGCGCTGTCGATGATCGAGCAGGAGGGAGAGGGCGTGCTGCTCTACCTCTCTCAGGAGGGGCGCGGGATCGGGCTGCTCAACAAGCTGCGCGCCTACCGCCTGCAGGAGGACGGCCTCGACACGGTCGAGGCGAACGAGCGGCTCGGCCTGCCTGCGGACCTGCGCGACTACGGCATCGGCGCCCAGATCCTCTCCGACCTCGGCCTCTCCACGATCAGGATCCTCACGAACAACCCGAAGAAGATTCGCGGACTCGAGGGCTACGGCCTCGCCGTCACCGCGCAGATCCCGATCGAGCACCCGCCGAACGAGCACAACGCCGACTACCTGCGCACGAAGGCGCAGCGGATGGGTCACACCCTGCACCACCAGGGCCTCGACCTCGACGCGGAGCTGCTGCACAGCGAGCAGGAGCGCGACCGCGAACAGCAGCGCGACCGCCGACAGGCTGGGGACCGCGGGCAGGGCGGGGGACGTGCGCTGGAGGACCGCGAGCAGGAGCGCGAGCGGGGGTGAGCGAGGACGCTGCGCGGTTCGCGATCGTCGTCGCCCGCTTCTACGAAGAGCTCGCCGAGCGCCTCCTCGCCGGGGCGAGGGCCGCGTTCGAGCAGGCGGGCGCGGACTGCGAGACCTTCGAGGTCCCCGGCGCGTTCGAGCTGCCGCTCGCCGCCTCCTACGCCGCCCGCAGCGGCCGCTTCGAGGGCGTCGTCTGCCTCGGCGCGGTGATCAGGGGGGAGACCGACCACTACGACTACGTGTGCCAGGAGGCGGCGCGAGGCATCCAGGAGGTCTCGCTGAGCACCCAGGTGCCGTGCGCCTTCGGCGTGCTCACGTGCGAGACGATGGAGCAGGCGCTCGCGCGCGCCGGCGGCGACAAGCGCGACCAGGGCCGTCATGCCGCGCAGGCCGTGCTGCAGATGGCCGCGCTGCGGCGGCGGCTCGGGCGTCAGGGTGCACGGGGCGGGACCTGAACACCTATCAGCAGCCGGAACCCCGCGACGGACGCTGACAGCGACGATCGGCCGGCCTCCTACCTCCCCCAAACGGCGACGACCGCCCGATGGGGCGGTCACTGAGGTTTGGCATAGCGGGGGAACGATTCGTCCTTATCGGCGACCTCTCGGTGGCGGTGGAGCGGGTCTTTCGGTGGCCCAGTTGACCAGGCGACGAATGTGCCCCTTGCGTCATCCCTGGCGCCGGTCGCTTGCCGCACCGCGGATCGGCGTCAACGTCAGGTGTGTTGGGGCGCGTGCCGCCACTCCCGTCGCGGCGCGATGGAATGCCCTGGCCTGCACGGGCGGCGCGCACACGAGGTAGGCGACCCACGGGCTGCAAATAGCGAATGCATGCCGCCCCGGATGTCGTTCCATGAGCTCGCCCAGTAGCGCCTGCGTGAACGGGCCTCGGGGTCGGCGCGGAAAGTGTTGGTACACAACCGCTGAACGCTTGCGACATAGCGCCTGCGCCAACTCCTCCCAGTAGAGGTACTTGCAGCTGTTACGGCGCCCCAACCGTACGCTTCTGACCTGAAGTCCGTTGTCGGGATCGAAGAACACGAGGTCATCTGCGCCAAGGCAACCGACAATCCGTTCGAAGTGGGCGACCCGCCCGGCAAGCTCATCGCTCAGCAGTGCGCTATGGAAGCGCGCACCGGGCAGGATCGCCGCATCCTGCACTGCCTGAAGGCTACGCCTCGTCTCGATCATCTCCCCCAATGCGTCGAACAATGGCGGGTCTAGGGCTCGGAAGCGCTCAGGCTCTTTCAAGTAAGCCAGACGTGCGCCATCGCGTCGCCCATCCTCGCCAGTCCGCATCCAACAGACGTGCAGCGTGCCAGGATGCGCCGCCCCGAACGCACGCAGCAGAGAGTACTTAAGGTAGTCGTTGATGTCGCCGACGTACTGATCCTTCACGCTTTAACAAGATGACCAGGCTGGCGGTCGTCAACACGGCCGCGCGCTGTCCGTTGGCTCTTCTAGGATGCCGGTCGTGCCATTCGCGGACACCGCACGGTGGGGGACTTAAGCCTGTGGCGCTCACTATCGTCGTTGGCGGCCAGTACGGCTCCGAGGGCAAGGGGAAGGTTGCACAGCACTTCGTAAGGAACAAGGGCGCGCGCGCCGTCGTACGCGTCGGCGGCACAAACTCCGGGCACACCACCCTCGCTCACGAGCACGATCGAGTGGTGCTGCGCCAGCTCCCCACCGCTGCGCTTGAGCCCGATGTCCTCTGCGTGCTCGCGGCCGGATCCTACATCGACCTCGACATTCTTACCGCCGAGATCGACCGTCTCGGCCTGGAACCTGGGCGCCTCGTGATCGATCCAGGAGCGATGATCATCACCTCCGGCGACCGCCACGCCGAGAAGGCCTCGGACCTTAAGCAGCGGATCGGCTCGACCGCGAGCGGCACCGGCGAGGCCGTCGCTCGGCGGACCCGGCGCATCTCCGTCCATGACCTCGCTGGCGCCGCCCCGGAGCTGGCGCCCTATCTTGCTCCTGTGCGGCCGCTGCTGCGAGGAATGCTCGACGCGGGCGAGCACATCGTGGTCGAGGGTACCCAGGGCTTCGGGCTCTCCCTGCTCCACTCTCCGCACTTCCCCAAGGCCACGAGCCGGGACACGACCGCGGCGGGCGCGCTCGCCGAGACCGGCCTCAGCCCGTTCGATGTCGAGAACATCGTGCTCGTCCTGCGTTGCTTCCCGATCCGCGTCGCTGGAGACTCCGGACCCTTCGGGGCGCAAGAGCTCGACTGGGAGACCATCGCACGCGAGGCAGGCGCAGTCAGCAGTCTCGTCGAGCGTACCTCGGTCACGAACAAGGTGCGGCGTGTCGCGCGCTTTGACTCCCAGATCGTGCGCGAAGCAATCGCCGCGAACGCCCCGAACATGATCGTCCTGAACCACCTCGACCACGTCGACGCCAGCGCGCGGACCGGCGTGACGGCAAGGGCTGCGGAGTTCGTCGCGTGGGTGGAAGACGAAATCGGTCGCCGCGTCGATCTACTGGGCCACGGGCCGGACAGCCTCATCGGCTCAGCCGAGCGCGAGCCCTCCGTCGTGTGACTCGGGGCTACGGATGCCAGGCAAGCAGACCCATGAACCGCAGATCGGCGCCCTCCCCCACTTCGCCGCCAGCGATGAGGAGGCACACAAGCGATTCGAGAAGACGCGCCACAAAGACCCGTTCCCGGACATCGCGCCGGCGCTGCTGAACACCTCCGACCTGCTCGACTACATCGCCGCCACCGGGATGGTCCACCCCTTCAGGGTCGATCCGGCGAAGCCAACGGAGGTGCTGAAGCCAGCCTCCTGCGCGCTGCGTCTGCTCGGCGAGGTCCTCTACTGGAAGGGTCCCGACGCTGAGAACGCCAAGGAAGAAACCCATGAGCTGAAGGCCGAAGAAGAACTGCTGCTCGAGCCCAACTCGATCGTATACGTCACGCTTGAGCCGACGCTCCGCCTGCCCGATTACATCGCGGCGCGCTTCAACCTCACGATCCGTGAGATCTACCGGGGGATCCTCGTCGGCACGGGGCCGCTAGTCGATCCGGGCTTCGTCGGGCAGATCTACCTGCCGCTCCACAACCTCACGTGCAACCAGTACCGGCTGATCGGCGGTGAGCCCGTCGCTTGGATGGAGTTCACGAAGATTTCGCCGAACGAGCAATGGGCCGAGCACGACACTCACGGACGGTTGGCCCCGTACGTGCCGTTCCCGGAGCGAAAGCAGCGACGGCGAACCGTCCACGACTACCTTGACCGTGCGTCGCCGACGCCGGTGATGAGCTCGATCTCCACCAGCATCGAAAAAGCGCAGCGATCCGCTGAAACGTCACAGATATCCGCCGAGGCGTCGAAGCAGGCGGTCGACAAAACACGGTTTCGGATCACCCTCGCCTCCATCGTTGCGGTGGCGACACTGATAGTGGCGCTGGTCGCGATCTACCTGCAGGTCGTGAGCACCGTCCATGATGCCAACTCGTCGAACGCGTCGCTGGCTCGTCAGGTCAGCCAACTCGAACGCGAAGTGGCGCTCCTGAAGGTCCAGCGGCAGGCGAATCGCCCATAACGGGTGGGAGCGGGGCCTCCTCGTTACAACGAAGCATCCGTCCGCGCCGCGGGCGATCCTATGGTTGCGCCGCGCAGCGGCGCAACCAGCGATGACCGCCGCCAGCCCCCCCACCGAGACCTCCATCCTGCCCGAGACGTTCGTGCACCTCGACGGCATCGGGGCCAAGACCGAGCAACGGCTCTGGCGTTCGGGCATCCTCGACTGGGAGACGCTCGAGCGCACCCCACTCGGCCGGCGCGCGGATGTCGGTCGAGCAATCGATCGCTCCCGCCGGGCCCTGGAGAGCGGCGACCTCGACTACTTTTTCACGGCTCTCCCAGACTCCGAGCGCTGGCGCGCCTACGCTGACTTCGGCCCGAGATTCCTCGCACTGGACATCGAGACGACGGGCCTGTCGAACGTCTACGACGAGGTCACCGTGATCGGGATCGAGCGCGAAGGGGAGTACCGCACCTACGTGCGCGGTTCGAATCTCGATGAGGCCGCCGAGATATTGGCCGACGCTGCGGGGCTGATCACGTTTAACGGAGCGCTCTTCGACCTGCCGTTCATCGCCCGCACCTTCCCTGGGCTGGTGCTGCCGAGCGCCCACGTTGACCTGCGCTTCCTAGCCCGACGCGTAGGGCTCTCGGGCTCGCTAAAGCGGATCGAGCACGAGACCGAGCTCGATCGGGAGCGGACCCTGGTCGACATCGCGGGCTACGAGGCGACTGTGCTCTGGAGCGAGTACGACTACGAAGGTCGCGCCACCTCGCTGCGGAAGCTGATCTCCTACAACGCGTCCGACACGTGCGTTCTGCGCGCGCTCGCTGACCTCGTTGTCGCGCGGCTGTACGAGCGGTTGTGCGAAGACCGCGAGCAACCCGACGAGCAGCAGCGACTGTTCGACGTTGCCTCCATCCCCGCGGCCAGACCCAGGGCCGCCGCGCGGCCCGTGCGTCCACCTGCGATCAGCTCGCGAGGGGGAGCGCTCCGCGTCGGAGCGCAGCGCCTCGCGCTTCCCAAACGAACCGGGAGCGAGCCCGCGGTCACGATCGCGGGTCTGCATGGGCGGATGCGCGATCCAGCGGCCCGGATCGTCGGTATCGACCTCAGCGGCTCCGAGCAACGCCCGAGCGGCTGGGCGCTGCTCGAAGTCTCGCGCGTTATCACCGGCACGCTTGCGAGCACCGAGGAGATAGTCGAGCGCACCCTCGCCTGCAAGCCACGGCTCGTCTCGATCGACTCGCCGCTGGGGCTCCCCGCGGGGCGCGACTGTACCGATGACGACTGCGGATGCCGTTCGGCCGGAATCACGCGCGAGTGCGAGCGGATGCTGCGGCGCCGCGGCGTGAATGTCTACCCGTGCCTTATCCCGAGCATGCAGAAGCTGACCATCCGCGGCATCGAGATCGCCGCGTCGCTGCGGGCGGAGGGCGTCGAGGTAATCGAGAGCTACCCCGGCGCTGCCCAGGACATCATGCGAATCCCGCGGAAGCGCGCCTCGCAGACCCAACTGCGCGCCGGTCTCGAGCGCTTTGGCTTGAGAGGTCTTCGCCCGAGCGGTCAGCTGACGCACGACGAGCTGGACGCCGCAACCTCAGCCATCGTAGGCGCGTTCTACCTGGCGGATTCCTACGAGGCGCTCGGAGGCGAAGAGGAGGGACATCTGGTCATCCCCACACTCGCTAACCCAACTATCACCCTCATGGACGAGAACGTCCCTCTGGGCTGCGCAAGACGAGACGAGAATGCGTCCAACAAAGGTCTGTGCATGCTGATCGGTGAGCGAGCACGCGAGTACGCACGCGCACTGCGCGACCTCAATCTGCTCGTCGGCGACGACATGGAGGACTACTGGCGAGAGCTCGGCCAGTATGGGGCGAGATTGCGAGTGGCGTCGATCGAGGAGCCTTGCGTGCGTCTCGCGCGTCGGCCCCGGTTCGTTGACCTGGAGCTGCATGCCGACGATCCGCGGCGTGCGCGCCGTCTGCGAACCTGGGCCGAACAATGGAGCTAGCCGACGGAGCCACCTCATCCGGATTGGCACAGCGATGATCGTTGCGCTTGAGGGACTCCCCGGCGCGGGCAAGACGACCACCGCACGGCTACTCGCCACGGAACTTGGCTATACCTCGCTTACGGAGTCCACTCACAATCATCCGTTCCTGGAGTCCGTGTACCGGGACGGCGAACGCCATGACCTCGAGATCGAGCTTGCGTTCCTACTGCTGCACGCCAGCGCCTGGCGCGCGATCCGTCCCGACGCAAACACTGTAAGCGACTTCACGCCCGTCAAGGATCTCCTGTTTGCACGCGACACACTGCAGGAGCCAACTGACCTGTCGCTGTTCGAATCCGCTTACGAGCGGCTGAACCGCGGCTCGTGCCCGGCCGACATCGTGATCTATTTGCGCGCGACGCCCGAGCTTGCGCTCGCTCGCGTTCGCCGCCGCTACGAGCAGGACGCGCATCGGCGCTTCGAGGAAGCGATGGAACTCGACCGCCTTGAGCGGATAGAGACCCAATATGAGGCGCATCGCCACGAGCTCGGCGCGCGCCTCCTCGTGCTCGACCTCGCCGAGATACTTCAGCCTCATGAGTCCGAGCAGGCCTCTAAGCAGCGTGTCGCAGGAGAAGCGTTGCGCCTAATCTCCGCGCCCTAATTCACAACCTCTCCGTCAATCCCGGTCTGGTTCAGTAGGTCGATGGGCGAGTGGCACCTTGGATAGGCAGCCGCAGGCGTGCCAATATCGGGCCACAGCCGCCGCCGCAATGGTGGGTTGACGATCGCCGTGGGTAGCAGTTGCAATCCGCCGCCGGTTCTGCTCTGATCGATCGCGCTGACAGATGTCGTCGGTGTAGAGCCCATGACAAAGAAGCCCGAACACGAGGATCGCCGGCGGGACACCCCACGCTCGCCCGCGTCGCGCTCGGAGGAGCGTGTGGGACGACGCCGAGATCGTCGTCAACATCGAGTACACCAAGCCCGGCACGGCTCTCGACGACCACCTGCGCAAGGAGCAGACCCCAGCGCTGCTTGATCTGCTGGCCGACTACGTGCAGAAGCTCGACAAGAGCGGCGATGCTGGGCCGTAGCCCTCCGTCTGAAGGTCGACTACCCCCAGCCAGCGTCAAGCATCATAGCTCGGCCTCAGACAATTGTCATAGCGGGGGCGGGATTCGAACCCGCGACCTTCGGGTTAAGAGCGGGGAGGTCGCGAGCGGCCCGCGATCCGTCTGTCATGTATTCATGATCTGTCCCCATGCGTATTCCTAATCCGTCCAACCTTGTGCTTACAATCTGCCTATGCCTGAGCGTCTGCTCGCTCGTCACCTCCGTCGCGACGTCGTGGACGCGTTGGCCGACAGCCGCGCCGTCGCCGTGCTTGGAGCCCGCCAGGTCGGCAAGAGCACGCTCGTCGCCCAGATCGCTTCTGGTGAGCACCCGGCGCGGCTGATCAACCTCGATGACGAGGCGACCGCCGAGACCGCCCGAGCCGATCCAACCGGGTTCATCGCCGACATCGACGGACCCGTCGCCATCGACGAGATCCAGCGTGCGCCCGAGCTGTTGCTCGCGATCAAGCGACGGCTCGACGCCGACCGGACGCGCGGCCAGTTCTTGCTCACCGGCTCGGCGAACATCCTCTCGCTGCCTACCGTCGCCGATGCCCTTCCCGGGCGGGTTGAGTACCTCACGCTGTGGCCGCTCTCACAGGGCGAGATGCACGGCGTCCGTGAGCAGTTCATCGACGAGCTCTTCGCCGGGCGGTTCCCGAGGCTCACAGGGGTTTCGGTCGGCCGTAGAGCGCTCGCCCCAACGCTCGCTGCTGGCGGGTATCCCGAAGCGCAGGGCCGCGGTGCGCGTGGGCGCACCAGGTTCTTCTCCAGCTACATCGCCTCGATCATCGGCCGAGACCTCGACGACATCGCCAACATCCGCAACGTCGAGAACGCCGAACGGCTGCTGTTCGTGATCGCCGCGAGATCAGGCGGCCTGACGAGCTTTTACGGCATGGGCAAAGACCTCGAGCTGGACGCCAACACTGTCCGCTCGCACACCAAGATCCTCGAGGATCTGTTCCTCGTCCGCCAGCTCAAGCCCTGGCACGTCAACCTCGGCAACCGCCAGATCAAGAGCTCGAAGACCTACGTCGTCGACAGCGGCATGCTCGCCTATCTGATCGGCGCAGACGAGCGACGAATCGTCGAGGACGGCGCCGTCGCGGGAACCATGCTCGAGAGCTTCGTCGCGATGGAGCTGCTTCGCCAGGCCGACTGGGCTGGCCGCCCGGTCCAGCTCTTCCACTATCGCGACAAGCAGCAACGCGAGGTCGACGTCATCATCGAGCGCCACGACGGCGATATCGTCGGAATCGAGGTCAAGGCGAGCGCGACGCCCTCCGCTGCCGACTTCACGGGCCTGCGCCACCTGCGCGACAAGCTCGGCCCACGCTTCAAGGCCGGCGTCGTCCTGCACACAGGCGCCGACACGCTGCCATTCGGCGATCGACTGGCCGCCGTACCAGTCAGCGGGCTCTGGAGCCTGGAATGAACCCCGCTTGTGGTGACAGCTCGATAGACCTTCGAGAGCTTTTTGCAGGTCGGCCAGCTGACCGGGGCGCCCCGAAGAGCCGCGCGGCGGCGGCTCGCCTGAGCCCGGTGCCGCGCGGCCCGCCGGCCCGCTCACCCGATGGCAGCGGCCGGCGCCCAACACCCCGCCGCCCGCTCGGCTAGACTCACGCGACCATGGCAAAGGTATGTCACAGCTGCGGCAAGGGGCCGGCGTTCGGTCAGAGCAGGAGCCACTCGATGGTCGCGACGAAGCGGCGCTTCGATCCCAATCTGCAGAAGGTGCGGATCCTCGTAGGCAAGGCCCCGAAACGCGTATACGTCTGCACTCGTTGCCTGAAGGCCGGCAAGGTCCTGAAGGCAGCCTGACAACCGGCTCGTGAGCGACAGCGATCTCGCTCGCTTCCGCGCCGCAGTCGCCGGAGGCTTGGCGCACCTCGAGTCGCGCCGCCAGGAGGTCAACGACCTCAACGTGTTCCCTGTCGCCGACGGCGACACGGGCGACAACATGGCGCTCACGCTGCGGGCCGTGCTCGACGAGCTCGACCGCCTGCAGGAGCGCCATGGCAGCGGCACGATCGACGAGATCGCCAGGGCGGAGATCGTCGAGTCGGTCGCGCGCGCGGCGCTGCTCGGCGCGCGCGGCAACTCCGGCGTCATCCTCTCGCAGCTGATCAGGGGTGCCGCCGAGGAGCTCGTCTCGCGGCCCGGAGAGCTCGTCGACGCGACGCTGATCGGCGCCGCGATCGCGAACGCGGCGGACCGGGCCTACTCGTCGGTCAGAGACCCCGCCGAGGGCACGATCCTCACCGTCGCGCGCGAGATGGCGCGGATGATCGCAAGCGACGTCGCCCACGCTCCCGGCAGCACGCGCCTCGAGCCGCAGACCGCGCCGGAGCTGCAGGACCGCCTGATCGCCGAGACGCTGCAGCGCGGCGTGATCGCCGGCCAGGAGGCGGTGAAGCGCGGGCCGGAGCTGCTCGCCGCGCTGCGCGAGGCTGGCGTCGTCGACGCTGGCGGCTACGGCCTCACCGTCGTCTTCGCGGGCGTGATCGCGGCGCTGAGAGGCGAGCAGCCGCCCGAGCTCGAGCACCACGCGCCCGCGCGCATCACCCACCCGCAGCACACCTCCGGCACCTACCGCTACTGCACGAACTTCGCGGTGACCGGCGCCGACCTGCGATCGGCCGCGTTCATCGAGCCGCTCGAGGCGATCGGCGACTCGGTCCTCGTCGTGGGCGACTCCTCGACGCTGAAGGTCCACGTCCACACCGACGAGCCCGAGCGCGCGATGGCGCTGTTCAAGCAGGCGGGCGAGGTCTCGCGGGTCGACGTCGCGGACATGCGCGCCCAGGTCGCCGAGCGGGACGAGCGGATCGGGATCGGGGCGACCGCGAGCGCGAACGGGCACAGCCCGCAGGTCGACGAGGGCGCGGCGCGGATCGCGCCCGAGCACACGAGCGTCAACGGCAGCGGATCGCGGGACGCCGGACGCGAGCAGCCGATCATGCCAGATCACGCAGGCGCGGCGAACGGGAGTGGCCCGCGGGCGTCCGCGAACGGAGGGGGGCCGGCGGTGAGTCCCCCATCTGGCGCGGCTTCAGCGGCGACGCGCACGCGCTGCGGCGCGCTCGCCGTCGTGACGGGCGCCGGCCTCACGCGGCTGCTGCAGGGGCTCGGAGCCCACGTCGTCGACGGCGGCCCGACGCTCAACCCCTCGACGCACGAGCTGCTTGCGGGCATCCACGAGGTGCCCGCTGAGGAGGTCGTCGTGCTGCCTGGCAGCCGCAACGTCGTGATGGCCGCCGAGCGCGCCGCCGAGCTCTCCGAGAAGCAGGTCGTCGTCGTGCCCTCGCTCAGCCAGCAGGCGAACCTCGCCGCCGCGGTCGCGCTGCTGCCGGACAAGGCCGTCGAGCAGAACGCCGCCGCGATGGCCGCCGCGATCGAGCGCCTGCGGATCGGCGCGGTCGCGCCCGCCGCGCGCGACGACGCGAAAGGGCGCTTCGCGAAGGGCGATGCGGTCGGCTTCGTCGAGGGCGAGGTGGTCGCCTGGGGGCCGCCTGATCGCACGCTGCTGACGGTCGTGCAGCAGCTCGGTGAGCGCGCGGAGCTCGTCAGCGTGCTCTCAGGGCAGGGCGCGCCGCTCGCGTTCGCGCAGATCGAGGCGATGATCGACGGCAGCCTGCAGGCGGAGGTCGAGCTGCGCGAGGGCGGCCAGCCCGCCTACTGGTGGCTGCTCTCGGCCGAGTAGCCGCCGCTCGGGCGAGTGGTCGCCGGTCCTCGCGCCGCGCTCGCCGCCGCGCGCAGGCGCGAGCCCCACGCCGCCGCGCGCATCATCATTGAGCCTGGTGATCAGCTCGACAGCGGCAGCGGCGAAGCGTTCGGCCGGCTCTGCGCCGCCGTGCGCGTTCGCCACCCGCCGGGCGCTCGCCCCGCAGGAGCTCGCCGACGCCCCGGCTCGCTTTCCGCGTCCCTCGCGCCTGCAGCGCGAGGTCGAGATGCGCTCTCCGAAGGCGAAGGCTGCGCTTCGCGCGCTCGGGGTGCAAACGGTCGGCGACCTGTTTCAGCATCTGCCGCGCCAGATGCGCGCAGGGAGGACGATCGAGACGCTGAAGATCGGCGAGCAGGCGACGATTGCGGTGCAGGTGCGGTCGATCTCGCGTCGCTCGCTCCGGCGCCGCGGCAGCCGCAGGCTCACGCTCGTCGAGGCGACGGTCTGCGACGAGACGGGCGCGATCGGCGCGACCTTCTACAACCAGCCCTGGCTCAGCGAACGCTATGCAGAGGGCACGAGGCTGCTGCTGCACGGGGTCCTCAAGCCGCGCCGCGGATTCGTCGTCGCCCATCACGCGCCCGCCGAGGAGTCGTTCGTCGCGGAGCAGACGACCGCCGTCGCGCACTACCCCGTCACCGAGGGCGTCAGCTCGACGCAGATCCTCACGCTCGTCCACGAGCACCGCGCCGCGATCGCCGACGTCCCAGAGCCGCTGCCCGCCGCGCTGCGAGCTTGCGAGCGCCTCCCTGACCGCGCCGCCGCGCTCACCGCGATGCACTTCCCCGCCCACGCCGCGCAGCAGGAGGTGGGTCGCAGGAGGCTCGCCTTCGAGGAGCTGCTGCTCTCGCAGCTCGCCCTCCAGCGCCGGCGCGCGCTCAACGCTCGCCGGCCAGCCGTCCCGCTCGCCGGCGCACGCACGCTCACGGCGAGCTGGATCGAGCGGACGCTGCCGTTCGAGCCGACCGAAGACCAGCTCGCCGCGATGCGGACGATCGACGCCGACCTCGCGAAGCGGGCGCCGATGCAGCGGCTGCTGATGGGCGAGGTCGGCAGCGGCAAGACCGTCGTCGCCCTCTACGCGATGCTGAGGGCGGTCGAGCACGGTATGCAGGCCGCCCTCATTGCGCCGACCGAGACGCTCGCCGAACAGCACTTCGCGACCCTGCAGACGCTCGCGCCGGAGGGGCTCGTCGCCTCGGCGCTGCTCACCGGCTCGACCACCTCGAAGCGCCGGCAGGACCTGCTTGGCAAGCTCGCCTCAGGGCAGCTCCAGCTCGTCGTCGGCACCCACGCCCTCATCGAGCGCGACGTGACGTTCGACCGCCTCGCCGTCGTCGTCGTCGATGAGCAGCACAGGTTCGGGGTCATGCAGCGCACCGCGCTCGCGGACCGCCAGCCCTCGCCGCACGTGCTGCACATGACCGCGACCCCGATCCCAAGGACGCTGTGGCTGACGCGCTGGGGCGACCTCGACGCCACCTCCCTGAAGCAGCTCCCGCAGGGCAGGAAGCCGATCGCGACGCATCTCGCAGGCACCGCCGCCGAGCGCGCGCGCGCCTACGAGCGGATCAGGGAGGAGCTGCGCGCCGGCCGCCAGGCGTTCGTCGTCTGCCCGCTCGTGTCGGAGTCCGAGCAGCTGCAGGCGCGCGCCGCGACCGCCGAGCACGAGCGGCTGCAGGAGGGGGAGCTGCGCGACTTCAGGCTCGGGCTGCTGCACGGGCAGATGCGATCGAAGGACAAGCAGCGCGCGATGTCCGCCTTCGCTGCGGGCGAGGTCGACGTGCTCGTCGCGACGACCGTCATCGAGGTCGGGATCGACGTGCCGAACGCGACGGTGATGCTGATCGAGGACGCCGATCGCTACGGCATCTCACAGCTCCACCAGCTCCGTGGCAGGGTCGGCCGCGGCGAGCACCCCTCGCTCTGCCTGCTGTTCGGCTCGAAGTCCTCTCCCCGGCTGCGGGCGCTCGCAAAGCACGAGGACGGGTTCGCGCTCGCGGAGATCGACCTCGCCCTGCGCAAGGAGGGTGACCTGCAGGACGCCGGTCAGGGCGTGCGCCAGAGCGGCGAGCGGGAGACGAGGGTCGCCCGCCTGCCGGAGGACCTGCCCTTGCTCGACTCCGCTCACGCCTGGGCGAAGCGGCTGCTGAGGGCAGACCCTCAGCTCAGCGAGCCTCAGCACGCGCTGCTGCGGGACGCGCTGCGCGCGATACCGGCATGAGGCGGCTTGGCGGGACGATCGGCGGTCGCGTGACCGGCAGGCTCATCTGTGCCGTCGCCGGCAGGGTCATCGTCGCATGAGGGTGATCGCAGGACGCTTCGGCGGCCGCCGCCTCGCCGCGCCGCGCGGATCGGGCACGCGGCCGACGTCGGACCGCGTGCGGGAGGCGCTGTTCTCGATGCTCGGCGAGATCGAGGGGGCGAGCGTGCTCGACCTGTTCGCGGGCACGGGCGCGCTCGGGATCGAGGCGCTCTCGCGCGGCGCGGCGAGCGCCGTCTTCGTCGAGCGCGATCCCGCCGCGCTGTCAGCGTTGCGGGCGAACCTCGCCACGCTCGGGCTGCACCGGCCGGCGGCCGGTGAGGCGGGGGAGGGGCCGCAGGCGCCGCGGATCGAGGTGCGGGCGCAGGACGCGCGCGGCGCGCTCGACGAGACGAGGGCGGGGGCGCAGGCGCCGCGGGTCGAGGTGCGCGCAGGCGACGCGCTGGTCGCGCTCGGCATAGCGGCGAGAGCGGGCGAGCGCTTCGACCTCGTCTTCCTCGACCCGCCCTACGCCCAGGCCGCGAGCCTTGCGCCGAAGCTCTCGCAGGCGCTGCCGCAGGTGCTCGCGCAAGGCGCCGTAGTCGTCGTCGAGAGCGACCGCAGAGCGCCGCTTCCGCTCGCGCTCCCCGTGCAGCGGCAACGCCGCTATCGCGACACTTCGATAACAATCCACCGGCGTAATGGTGCGACCTGAGAAGTCGATCGCCGTCTGCCCGGGCTCATACGACCCCGTCACGAACGGGCATCTCGACGTGATCAGACGCACCGCGGACATCTTCGACGAGGTGATCGTCGCGGTCGTCAACCGCTCTGTGAGGAAGAGCGGCACGCTCTTCTCGACGCCGGAGCGCGTCGCCTTCATCGAGCGCGCGACGAGCGACCTGCCTGGAGTCCGGGTGGAGCCGTTCACGACGCTCGTCGTCGATTTCGCGAGAAGCGTCGGCGCGAAGGCGATCGTCAAGGGTCTCAGGGCAATCTCCGACTTCGAGTACGAGCTCGAGATGCACCAGCTGAACAGCAGACAGGCGCCGGAGGTCGACTCGATCTACCTGATGGCCTCCTCCGAGTACAGTTTCCTCTCCTCGAGCGGCGTGAAGGAGCTTGCGACGTTCGGCGGCAGGATCGACGATCTCGTGCCTCCGGAGGTCGCGACGCGGTTGCAGGAAGAGTGCAGACGCTGACGAACCTGACGACCGAGGCCCTGACAAATGCGGATTGCAACTCCCGACCCGATCGACCACCACCTGATAGAACGGACGCCGCATGCCGGCCCCCCGTCACCGCGGAGGTGACTGAAAGATGGATGTCCTCGTCCTCATCGACAAGCTCGACGACCTCGTCCACAACGCGAAGCCCGTGCCGCTCACCGACCAGGTGAGGGTCGACAAGGAGGAGATCTACGACATCCTCGACCAGATGCGGGCGACGATCCCGGAGGAGATCAAGCAGGCGCGCTGGATCGTGAAGGAGCGCCAGGAGATGCTCGCGGAGGCGAAGCGCGAGGCGGAGCGGATCATCAAGGAGGCGCGGGAGCGCCAGGAGCGCCTGCTGAGCGAGGAGGAAGTGACTAAGCAGGCCGAACGCGCCGCGGAGGACATCGTCGAGGACGCGCGGTCGCGCGAGCGCGAGATCAGGCTCGGCGCCGAGGACTACGCGGACGAGATCCTGAACACGCTCGAGGTCAACCTCTCGAAGTTCATCGCCGCCGTCCAGCGCGGCCGC
Source organism: Solirubrobacterales bacterium (assembly GCA_037915935.1). Lineage (GTDB taxonomy): Bacteria > Actinomycetota > Thermoleophilia > Solirubrobacterales > Solirubrobacteraceae > Palsa-744. The sequence goes on from JBAIYK010000010.1 coordinate 21,216, forward strand.
GAGCGGCTCGCGGGCAAGGACGAGCCGGCTGAGGTTGGGTAGGACGTCACCCGAATAGGGAGACGCTCGCTTCGCTCCCGTCGCCGGTTCGGCCAGCGGCGCCATGCAGGCCCGAGCTCAGGCGTTCTGACTCAGCCGATCAGCAGCCGGTATGCGAGCCGGGCGCGCTGCACCCGCGCTCGCGGGAACGGCGCCATCAGGACAGGATCATCGAAGCCGAGTCGTGC
>JBAIYK010000130.1:0-19814 GCA_037915935.1 Solirubrobacterales bacterium
AGCTCGCAGCGAAACCTCTCGCTCGGGGCTACCTTCCTCATTGCGGGCGTACCTCCAACGCTTCGACTTGCAGGTCAAAGCGGAGGCTACGCCCGCATCAAATCCCCCGGATCACGAGACGCGACCAGATGCCGCCCGGCGCGCTGCAATGCCACGGCACCACAAACGTCGTGCTCGGCGCCTTGACTTCGCCGCGCAGCGTATGTCCCTTGTGCTTGACCACCACAGACAAGCGCGTCGCGGCGGTCGTCCACACGAACAGTTCCGAGCGCCCAGGTTTCGCGGCGGTGTTGCCCGCGTGAGAGCCCATCCTGACCCTGAGCGCCGTTAGGTGAGGCGCCGGCATCACGTCGAATGCTTGCTCTGCTGTTGGAGTGGCGCGGTAGGCGTCTTCTTCTTCGAGGTAGGCGCAGAGCACGAAGTCGCCAGCGTTCGACGGCGTAACGATGTAGGTCTGCGAGAAGCGTTCTTCGGACTCCAACTCCGTGCCGCGGCCGAGCACAGAGGCGCCCGCAGGCGCAGCGGGCACGTCTTCTTCGCCAACAGGTTCGCCGTCCGCTTCGTCGACAAGCAGGCTCGGGCACTGCGAGCCAGGGACCAAATACACGGTCAGCTTGCCGGCCTCCTCAGTGCGGCCCGACACCGTGACCGAATCCTTCTGATCGGCCATCGGGGCGGCTCCAACCGAGATGCGCAGCCCTTCTGCGCTCGCCGCCGGTGCGAGCACCATGACGAGCATCAGCGTCGCCGTAGCGACCGGGATCAACCGTCGGGCAACTCGCAAGCGGCGTGCCATCACTCGCATTCGCCCTCCTCCACGCGCAGGATGTCAAGCATCGCTTGTGCGTCGCGTGCCGCAGGCCCATCGCCGCAGGCTGCGGTCGCGCTCAGGGCCGCCTGCGCCCGCTCCCTGCGACTCATCGAGCCTGACCGGACAGCACCGCGTTCAGCCGCCATTCCAGTGCGCGCGCTGTCGTAACGTTCCCGGTCACGCCGACGCCACGGCAGCATCTTCTCGGTCAGCGCCTCTTGCCAGGATGCCGCGCGGGCGCGGTTCACGGACGACGAAACGGGGCGCACCCGCCGCGATGTGGACGACCGATCCACAAGCCCGTCGAGCAGAGCGTTCTCGGCAGTATTGACTGGGTGCGCGGCGTTGAACGCGGTCCGCTGGGCTTCGCGGACCGCGCGCGGGGTCGCCGCACGAACCGCGCTACGCGCCGGATGACGAATGACTCGCTGAGCTTTCCTCACCGGCCTCGGCGTCGCCCGACGAACCGCCTTTTTCATCAGCCCCAACTCACACCTCCTCGGCCGTGGTCGTCAGCTCATCGACGTATCGCGCGCGATCCATCTCCGTGGCCGCCTCCAGGGTTCTCCCGTTTACGGACCCGAAGCCAATCGAGGAACACGATTGGGCTGTAGAACATAACACGATTGGGCTGCAACGTGCCGGGTCGTGCCCACTCCTGACCCGCTCCTCGTCGGCCTCGGCGAGGCCATCCGCGACCTGCGTGACGAGCGCGACTTCTCCCAGGAGCGCCTTGGCCTTGAGTCCGGCGTCCACCGCAACTACATCGGCGGCATCGAGCGAGCGGAGCGCCGACCAACCCTCGCCACGATCGCGACCTTGGCAGTCACGCTCGGCATCCGGCCCTCCGAGCTGATCGCTCGCGCCGAGCAACAGGCAGAGCAGCACGGGGCGACGTGGCCGCCAGCGTCTCAGGCCGAGCGGTGCGCGTAGTTGACGGGCGTCTCGCCCCTATCGGCAGCTCTGCCGAAATCCTCTCGAATCGCCCTTCATCCGTGGCTATTCGACCGGATCGCTCTGACGGACAGGAGGGGCGAGAGCCCACTATCCATGCGGGATTTCGGCCCTCAGCGCCGAGGCCAGTGATCGCATGGCAAGCAGACGCTCTAGCCAACTGAGCTACATCCGCGCGCTCAGTCGCCCATTCTAGCCTGCGGGCCGGCCGCGCGTCCCGCGCGCTCAGGCGGCCCCCCTCCGTCCTCCGGCTCGGCCCTGCCGGCCAACCGCTCCGGCTCCGGCTCGCCTTGACCAACGTCCGCCCCGCCGGCCACGGGCGCCTCCTCGCGGTCCCCCGCGTCCTTCGCCCCCTCCCCCTCCACGACCGGCAGCGTGAACCGAAAGCACGCTCCCCCCTCATACGCAGCGTCGAGCCAGATCCGCCCGCCGTGGTGCTCGACGATCTTGCGCGCGAGCGAGAGGCCGATGCCGCTGCCCTCGTAGGCCTGGCGCGGGTGAAGGCGCTGGAAGACGAGGAAGATCCGCTCGGCCTGGTCAGGACCGACGCCGATCCCGTTGTCGGCGCAGCTGACCTCCCACTCCTGCCCCCGCCGCTGCGCCTCGATCCGCACGCGCGGCGGCGAGGCGCCGCGGAACTTCACCGCGTTCGAGATGAGGTTCTGGAAGAGCGAGCCGAGCAGCGCCCTGTCGCCCTGCACCCTCGGCAGCTGCCCGGCCGAGATCTCTGCGCCGCTCTGCTCGATGCTCCCCGCAAGCGCGGTCCTCGCCGCGTCGAGCGCCTCCGCCAGCGGCAGCAGCTCCTTCGCCCCATCGCCGCTGCCGACGCGCGAGAAGGTGAGCAGGTCGTCGATGAGCGACTGCATCCGCCTCGCGCCGTCGACGGCGAACTCGATGTACTGGTCGGCTCGCGCGTCGAGCCTGCCCCCGTAGCGGCGCTGCAGCGCCTCGCAGAAGCTCGCAATCTTGCGCAGCGGCTCGCGCAGGTCGTGCGAGGCGACGTAGGCGAACTGCTCGAGCTCCGCGTTCGATCGCGAGAGCTCGCGCGCCTGCTGCTCGACCTGCCTGTGCGCCGCTTGCACGCTCGCGAGCTCGGTGACGATCCGCTCCCGCATCGACTCGATCTCCGTGCCGAGATCGGCGATCTCACGCGGCCCGGCAGCGACCTGGAGCGGCGTCGCGAACTCGCCGCCGCCGACGCGCCGCGCCTGCGAGCCGAGCCGCAGCAGCGGGCGCGTGATGCTCGCGCGCAGCACGAGCCACGCTCCGAGCACTCCGCCGAGGACGAGGATCGCGGCGAGCACGAGCAGCAGCTGCAGTTCGCTCGCGGCCTGGTTGACGCGCCTGCGCGTCGTGATGTCCTCGTGCAGCAAGGCAGCGTGCAGGCGCGTGAGCGAGCTCCTGACGCCGTCGAAGAGCCGCTTGCCCTCGAGGTTGAGAGCGAGCGATCGCCGTCGCATGGAACGCGAGGAGGAAAGCTCGAGGCGCGCGGAGGCGAGCCCGTGACGCGAGGAGGCGAGTGCGGGAGCGACGAACCCTCGCCGCCACGCTTCCGCTTGGGAGCGCACCGTCTGAGCCTTGCGAGCGACCGCCGGCGTCACCGCCTGCTCGCGCGATCGCAGCTCGGCATAGGCGTGACGCTCGGCTGCGAGGCCGGCGAGGTAGGGGGCGAGGTATTCCCTCTTGCCGGCGATCAGGTAGCCGCGCACGCCGCTCTCCTCGTTGACCAGCGCGTTTTCCAGCTCGAGCCCGGAGCGCAGCGCCGGTCCGACCTGCTCGAGCAGCTGTCGGCGGCTGCCCGCGAGCTGTCCGTTCGCGAGCAGGGCGAGGCCGATCGCGATCGCCGCGAGCGCGAACAGCAGCCCGATCGTCGTCGCGAGCAGGCGGCTGACGCTCATGTCCGCGATCCAGCGGGCGAATTGGGCGCGCATCGAGGCCGCGACGCTCACGACTCGCGCGCGCCGCCGCCGCCGACCAGCAGCATCGCGACGTCGTCGCTGAGCGCCTCGCCGTTGAGGCGCTCGGCGGTCGCGATCAGGTCGTCGAGCAGCGCCTCCGGCCAATCGCGCCAGCGCGGCTGCGCGGCAATCTGCTGCGCGATCAGACGGTGCAGGCCCTCTTCGCCGAGGCGCTGCTCGCCCTCGCCCACGCGTCCCTCGATCAGGCCGTCCGTGTAGAGCAGGATCGTCCAGTCCTCCGGCAGCTGCAGCTGCTCTGAGTCCCACCGCTCGTTGCCGATCCCGATCACGGCGCCTCCGTCGGCCTGCGACAGCGGCGAGACCGAGGAGCCCGCGATCAGCACGGGCCGCGGGTGGCCCGCCCTCACGATCGAGACGACGCGCTCGGCAAGCTCGACCCGCAGCGTGCAGAGCGTCGCGAACAGCCCAGGCAGGTGCCGTTCGTGCTCGAAGACGCGCTGCAGGGTGGGCAGCACCGACTCAGGCGCGTCGCCGGCGAGCGCGAGCGCGCGCCAGGCGGCGCGCAGGCTGACGCCGATCGCGGCTTCGTCGGGCCCGTGCCCGCAAACGTCTCCGATCATCATCTGAAGGCGGTCGCTCGAGGTTGCGACGAGATCGAAGAAGTCGCCGCCGAGCAGCGCCCTGCTGCGACCCGCGCGGTAGCAGGAGGCGACCCAGGCGGAGCTGCCCTGCAGCAGTGGGCTCGGCGCGAGCCCGCGTTCGAGGCGCGCGACCTCGCGCGCCTGCAGCTGGGCGAGCAGCAGCTCGCGCTCGGCGTGCTCGGCGTGGCGCCTGCCGATCGCGTAGCGGATCGAGCGCGCGAGCTGCTCGCCGTCGACGTTGCCCTTCACGAGATAGTCCTGGGCGCCCGCCTGCACCGCCGCTACGCCCGCGGCCGCGTCGTCGAGGCCGGTCAGCACGACGAGCGGGATGCCCTGCAGGCGCCTGCGCAGCTGGCTGACCGCCGCGAGACCGGACGCGTCGGGCAGCACGAGGTCGAGCAGCACGCAGTCGATCTCGGGCCCAAGCCGTGAGAGCGCGTCCTTCAGCGAGTGGCTGCGCTCGATCTGCGCGCGCGGCAGCCTTTCGGCGAGCTCGTCTTCGACGAGTCTCGCGTCCCCCTCGTCGTCCTCGACGAGCAGCACCTTGATCTGCTCGTGGTCGAGGACCTGCCCGCCTGCGCTCACTTGCAGACCGCGGTGTGCCTGGACCCACGAGCACGCATGCTCATGAGAGCAATCTTATATTGGGCGCCTGCCCGCCTGAAACGGCTCGGCGGCCTCATACTGCTCGCCCTGCTCGCAGGCGTCCTTTGCGAGCCGCTGGGCGGCGGTCGAGCCTGCACGGCCGTGGAGGGCCTGCCGCAGGCGCATGATGAGCATCGTCGGCAGCGCGAGCTCGCCGATCGCCGTGAGGATGCCCTCGCGCGCCGGCGCCGCGTGCGGCAGCGAGGCCTCTGGCGCGACGAGATAGAAGCAGCTCATAGCCGCGAACAGCATCGCGTGCGCGCGCGCCTTCGGCAGCGCTGCGATTCGCCGCATCGAGACCTCCGCGAGCGCCTGCATCCTGCGCGCCGTCCGCTCCGGATCGCCGTAGTGGCCGACGAGGCTGTGGTGGGAGGCGCGCACGTCGGCAGGTCGGTCGACGAGGCTGTCGAGCAGCGTATGCAGGGCGCCGATCCAGGGAAAGTAGGCGGCGTCGATCGCGGCCGCCTCGGCGGGCCCGACGAGCGCCTCGGCGGCCGCCGCGATCGCCGCGAAGATCGACAGCGAGGATCCCGCGGCCGCGCCCGTCTCCCACCAGGCAAGGCCACTGCGGGAGGGCGTTTCTTCGCCCGCCCAGCGCGCGTACTCCGCCGGCCCTCCCCCTCGCCCCCAGTTGTTCAGCCCCTGGTAGACCGCTATCCGGCGCGCGCCCTCGCGCGCGTAGGGGGCGCACGCCGCATAGGAGGGCAGGCAGGCGACCGCGAGCCGGCAGGTCTGCACGAGCGCCTGCAGATAGCCGGCGTCGTCGCTCATCGGGTGGTGCGCGTAGCCGTGCAGCAGCTCACCGCCAGGCATCAGCGCCGCGATCAGCGTGAGGTGCAGCCGATAGCCGCTTGCGACCATGTCCTCGCTCTCCTGCTCGGAGAGCACGTCGACGTAGTCGTAGGCGCCCTGGAAGGCGACGAGCGTGCGCGTCACGTGCAGACGGAAGCGCCACGGCACGAACACCGCGAAGGCCGCCGCGCCCTCGAGGTTGCCGCGCTTGCCGCTGTGCGCCTCGAAGGCGAGCCGTCTCAGCACCGGGTCAGGGATCGCGCCCGCACGCGCACGCCATTGGGCGAGCTCGCGCTGGATCACGGGATAGACGCTCAGCCAGTAGCGCCTTGCGACCGCGAGGAAGCCGCCGAGCATCGCGATCCGCCGCAACCAGCGCGCTCCGCTCGCCGCCGCGCTGCCTGCAGCCTCGCGCACGACCCACGCCATTCACCGTTGGACTCACTCCTGGAAGCTCGCGCGCGCCGGCACGCGGGCGGCTGCGAGCCCAGGGACGGCGACGACGAGCAGTGCGATGCCTGCGACGAGCGCGAGCGTGAGCAGCGCGTGCATGCCGCCAAGCGCGAACGGGGCGGGAAAGCCGGTCGTGAGGCGCAGCTCGCGGCCGGCGAGCACGTGTCCGTATTCGCCGAGCAGCGCCCCCGCAAGGCAACCGATCGCGAGCACGAACGCGCTCTCGGTCAGCAGCGCCCGCCACAGCTGACGGCGGTCGTAGCCCTGCAGCTTCAGCGATGCGAGCCGCGGGCGGCGCTGCCAGATCGAGGCGCTGAGCGCCGCCGCGACCGCGAGCGCGGCGGCGACGAGCAGCAGCGTCGAGATCTGCGAGAGGCTGCGCAGCCCCTGCCGCGCATTGCGCTCGAACTGCGCGTCGCGTTCGCCGACGCTCTGCACCCGCAGCGACGAGACGCCTGCGAGCGCGCGCCGCACGGCCCTCGCGCCCGCCTCAGGGGACACGCCGCGCTTCAAGCTCACCTCGAACGCCGCCGGCTCGGAGCTGCGCCAATACCTGCGGTAGTCGCGCGAGCTGATCGTGATCGCCCCCGGCGGCCAGCCGACGTTCGTCGTGATCGCCGCGACCTTCAGCGGCGCCCAGCCGGACGGCGTCGGCAGCGCGAAGCGTTCGCCGAGATGCAGGTCGCGTTCGCCTGCGAAGCCCTCCGAGACGGCGGCATAGCCGCCGCGGCGGATGAGCGCGCTCGCCTGCGCGTAGCGCCCGGCGATCAGCTGGCTGCGCTGGAGCATCACCGGATCGCCTGGCGGGCGCGCCCGGATCCACAGCCGCCTGCTGCCGATGTCGAGCAGCCCGCCCTGATAGAGCCGCACCGAGCGCACGATCGGCAGGCGCCCGATCCGTGCCATCGCCCCGTCGGCGCTGAAGCTCGTGGTCGTCAGGTCGTTCAGACCGGTCGTCACCCACACGTCGGCGCTCGAGAAGAACTCGACGGTCGCCTTGTCGAGCCCGCGCATCAGGTCCGCGCGCGCGCCGCCGATCGCGACGCTGCCGAACACCGCGAGCGCGGCGACGCCCGCGAGCGCGACCGAGCGCATCGGCGTAGCGCGCAGCTCTCGCGTCGCGAGCACGTGCGCGCTGCCGCGCAGGTGCTCGCCGGCCCTGCCGAACAGGTGCGAGGCGAGCGCGAACACGGGCGGGATGAGGGCGAAGGTCGCGACCGCGAGCAGCACGCCCCCGAGCAGCGTGAGGCTCGGCGAGGCGAGCACGATCGCCGTCACGCTCAGCACGAGCAGCAGCGAGAGCGCAGCGAGCGCGACCTCCGCGCGCCGCGGCAGCGCCTGCTCGCCACCGCCCGAGCGCCTCGCGACCGCATCGCGCGGCCTGCTCGGCAGCAGGTCGAGCGCGGGCTGCGCGGATGCGAGCAGCGTCGCGAGCAGGCCGGCTCCGAGCGCGAGCAGGACCGTCCCGGCTTTCACCACCTGCTGGCCGCCGATCGGGAAGGCGAACGCGAGGTAGACGGGCACGTGCGCGAAGAAGAGCTGCGAGAGCAGCAGCCCGAGGCCGACGCCCGCAAGCGATGCGAGCACCCCGAGCAGCGTCGCTTCGAAGCCGAGCACGAGCAGCACCTGGCGCCAGTCGTAGCCCTGCATGCGCAGGTCGGCGATGTAGCGCCGCCGCTCCGGCGCCGTCAGCAGCATCGCCGAGAAGGTGAGCAGGAAGCCGACCATGCCGCCGAGCGCGGCGAACATCGTCGTCGCCTGTTCGCTCGGTCGCGCGGTTGCGCGCAGCAGCGCGAGTTCCTGGTCGGCCGGCCCGACGTAGACGCCTGGCCCGACGAGCCTGCGCAGCTGCGCCTGCACCCGTGCGCCTTCTCCGTGAGCGGGCACGATCAGCAGCTGCGAGACGCGCCCGGCCCTGCCGAGCAGCTGCTGTGCTTCGGGCAGCAGCGCGACCGCGACGGGGCTGTCGGCGACGGACCCGATCGTCGCCGAGCCGAGCACGACGCGCACGAGCACGCGGCGGGCGACCCCGCCGGCGCGCAGCGTCACGTAGCGGTTCGGCTGCGCGCCGATCGCTTCGGCGACCGAGGCGGGCAGCCCGATTCCGCCGGAGATCAGCGCCGCGCCGGCGCCGAGGCTCTGCGTCGCCATCCCGCCGAGCTGCACGAGGTTCGGCGTCACGCCGACCATCCGCGCTTCGGTGCGCCCGCTGCGCCCGACGAGCTCGACGTTCTGATGCAGCAGCGGAGCTGATATCGCGACGCCTGGCAGGCGCGCGGCGCGTTCGGAGATCGCTTCCGGAAAGCCCGCTTCGGAGCGGGCGGCGAGCTCGATCTTCGCCCGTCCCTCGATCGACCGCGCGAGCTCTTCGGCGGAGCCGACGATGCTCGAGTTCGCGAGCATCACGCCGAAGATCAGCGCGACGCCGACGGCGATCCCGCCGCCGGCGAGCAGCTCCTGGACGGTGTGGCGGCGCAGGCGCCATCCGTAGAGGCGCAGCAGCATGCTGAGGCGGATCCCGAAGATTCTCGGGTCGAGCGCCCCGTTCACGAGAGGGTCGCCATCAGCTCCGCGTCGAGCCCCTCGGAGAGGTGCCCGTCGCGCAGCGTGTGCACACGATCGGCAAACTTCCTTGCCTCCGGATCGTGTGTCACAAGCAGGCCTGGGATCCGCCTTTCATGGCATATCTCCTGCAGTACGCCGAGTATCTCCCTGCTGCGCCTGGAGTCGAGGCTGCCGGTCGGCTCGTCCGCGAGCAGCAGCCGTGGCTCGTTCACGAGCGCCCGCGCGATCGCGACCCGCTGGCGCTCGCCCATCGAGAGCTCGCTCGGCAGGTGCCGCGCCCGCTCGGCGAGCCCGACCCGCTCCAGCCAGGGCTGCGCGAGCCGGCGGGCCTGCACGAGCGTGTGCCCGTCGCCGATCAGCTTGATCGTCGCGTTGTCGAGCGCGGAGGCGCCCGCCATCAGGTGAAAGGACTGGAAGACGAAGCCGACGTCTCGCATCCGGTACCTCGCGCCCTCGCGCTCGGACATGCGCCCGACCTCGCGGCCGTCGAACAGGATCGCGCCCTCGTCCGGCGGCATCAGGCCGGCTGAGAGCAGCAGCAACGTCGTCTTGCCCGATCCGCTCGGGCCGTACAGCGCGACGAGCTCTCCCGCCGGCACGAGCAGCGAGACGCCGTCGACCGCGCGGACGACCTCGCCGCCCCCCCGGTAGTGCTTCACGACGCAGTCGAGCTGCAGCGCGCTCACGGCAGGCGCGCCTCGTGACCGGACCCGTGCCCGCCCTCGCCATCGTCCTCGCTCTGCTTACCGTGGCCGCCCCGCTCACTCTGACCGCCGCCGGGACCTCGCCCGCCAGGACCGCGTCCACCCGGGAACTGGACGACCCTGCCGAGCCGCGGGACCGCGACGTTCACCTCGCCGCCGCCGATCGAGATCACGAGGTCGGCGCCGTGCAGCGGACCCATCTCTTCGGAGGCGATCAGCAGCGTCGCGCGGTGCTCTGCGGCGGCGTCTCGCAGCGCGAGCACGAGCTCCTCGCGGTCGCGCAGCCGCGGTATCACGGCCGGCTCGTCGACGAGCAGCAGGCTTGGCTCGCGCACGAGCGCCCGCGCGAGCATCGCCCGCAGGCGCTCTCCGAGCGAGAGCCTGCTCGCGGGCTCGTCGCCGTGCTGCTCGAGCCCGATTCGCGAGAGCGTCCTGCGCGCCCGCAGCCGCGCCTGGCGCAGCGTCGCGCCCTCGCTGCCGAGCGCGAGCGCGACGTAGTCGACGACGCTCTCGTGGGGCTTCGGATGCCAGTCGTCGATGCAGACGAGGCTCACCTCGCGACGCAGCAGCCGTTCGCGCTCCACCGCGGACATCGCGGCGGTGTCGCGGCCGCCGATCCTCACGACGCCGCTGTCAGGCAGCTCGATGCCGGCCGCGAGCCGCAGCACCGTCGACTTGCCTGAGCGCCGTGCGCCGTAGACGCCCGCGAACAGGCCCGGGGCGATCGCAAAGGAGGCGCGGTCGAGCACCACGAGCTCGCGGTGCCCATCGGGATGGCGTCTCGTTACCTCCTCGAATGCGAGCAGCGAAGTCGTCTGATCGGAGCCGTTACTCGCCGGCGACATACTCCCCGATCCGCTGACGCGTGCGGCGCGCCCAGTCGACCTCCGCCTTCAGCTGGGCGTCGACGGCGTCGCGGGCGCAGTCGATCACGAGCCCTCGCCAGGAGCGCGAGAGCGCCGTCGGCGGCGAGAGCGCCTGCGAGAGCTCGAGGCAGTCGCGCTCGTAGCGCTTCAGCGCCTCGAGCAGCCGCGGCGCGTCGTCCTCGCGCGCGACCGCGATCTTCGCCTGCAGCACCGATCTCGCCGCCTCGCGCGGCACCGCCGTCTCTATCCACCGCGTGAGCGCCTCGCGCGCATGCTCCGTCGGGTGATAGACGGTGCGCAGCTGCCGTGGCCCGTGCTTGCTCGGCTGGACCTCGTAGCGCACGAGGCCCGAGCGTTCGAGGTCGTCGAGCAGCCTGTAGACCCGGTTTGCCTCCAGCCGCCAGGCGGGGCCAAGGCGCATGTTGAGGCGGTTGGCGAGGTCGTATCCGTGACCTGGACGCTCGAGCACGAGGCCGAGCAACGCGCCCTTCAGCGGCGCGGCGCTGCCTCGCATCCACATCCCGTCGGCGACTTCGCCGGTCGTCGTCTGAGCGATTGCTGTCATCTTCGGCCGTCCCGTCCCGTGAATCCGTTTCGTTTGCGCGTCCCAAAGATGCCCGGCGGCGCCGCCGCGAGGCCAAGGCCGCGATCGCCATTCACACCGCGTCCATGACAAAGACAATACTCCAAAGCGCACCACTCGCAACCAGTAGTCCCTGAATGATTCTATTATACAGATATCTACTTCGATGGCATGGGACTTCGGCGGGGTTCTCGCGGGCGGGCGACGAGCACGCCGGCGAATCGGCTCTAGGATTGGTGAACAAGCGTTTTTGCAGTGATGGAGCGCGGTCTGACGATCAGGCCGTCGCAGGAGGTCGCTCCGATGGCGTCATCGGGGCGGATCGCGCGCAGCGCGATCGTGAGGCCCGCCGACGCCTGTCAGACCTGTTTCGCGATTCGATGAAGTCAGAAACAATTAACTCAAACTCGATTTCAGCAGCGCCGTCGCCGCCCGGTCGACGCCTCCTCCCGCCGATCGCGCTCCTCCTCTCGCCAATTGCGCTGCTGCTGTCGGCGCTCGCGATCGCGCTGGTGCTGCCGGCGCCCGTGCTCGCGCAGCTGCCGCCGCCGCAGCCGCCGCACGTGATCAGGACGCTGATACCGATCGCGAGCGGCGCCTCGGAGCGGATCGGCATCCACGCCGGGTTCGTCCCCTATCGCCTCGGCGCGTCGACGACGATCGCGTTCGGCTTCCAGATCGAGAGCCCGAAGCACACCGTGCCGCAACCGCTGATCGGCATCGACCTCGCCCTGCCGCAGGGTCTCAGCACCGGCCCGACGAAGCTTGGCATCCAGAGCTGCAGCGAAAGCACGATCTTCGACGACGGCATCTTCGGCTGCCCGCCCGACTCGCTCGTCGGGCGTGGCACCGCAATCGCGACGGTGCCGATCGGTCCGGAGGTGATCCACGAGCAGGTGCGGATCGCGCTCGCGTCGACCGCCTCCCGCAGCGGCCATCTCGAAATCCTCTACGGCGCCGAAGGCCTCTCCCCCGTGTTCGCGGTGCTCACCTTCCGCGGCGAAGTCCTCGAAGGCAAGCCCCCGTACGGCGAGGAGATATCGACCTTCATCCCCCCGATCGAAACGCTGCCGGAAGCGCCCTACGCGTCCGTGATCGCGATGCGTTCGACGATCGGACCGCAGCACCTCACCTACTACAAGCGCGTCCACGGCCGTCGCGTCGCCTACCGGCCGCGAGGCGTGCAGCTGCCGAGGCGCTGCCCCCGCAAGGGGTTCCGGTTTGCCGCCACCTTCACCTTCCTCGACGAGGCGACGAAGACGCTGCACGCGACGGTCCCCTGCCCGGGCTCCGTCGGCCCTCGCGCTCGCGGGCGCGGCGGCGCCTGAGCGGCGCTCAAAGCGGCGCCCCTCAGCTCCGATCGCGTCCAGCTGAGCGACTCCCAGCGGCCCCCGGTTCGCGGGCTCGCCTGCAACCGGCCCAGGACGCAGATCGGCCCGCCGGGGGCAGCGGGCCGATCGGGGGAGGGAATGAGGGAGGGATGCTCCTCGTAGTCTTCTTGCCCGAAGATACGGAATCCAAAACATGCGAAGGGCTTCCTGGAAACATCGAGGCGCACTAGGCTGATCGGGATGCCGCTGTTCGCGCGCAGGCAAAGTTGCCTCGTCGACTCCTCTCAGGCGCTGCCCGGCCGCGAGCGCCCCGTGCTGCTCGGCGGCACGCACGAGGTGCTGAAGGCGCCGCTGCATCCGCCCTTCCCCGAAGGCTCCGAGCAGGCGATCTTCGCGCTCGGCTGCTTCTGGGGCGCGGAGCGGATCTTCTGGCAGCTGCGCGGCGTCCATGTCACGGCGGTCGGCTACGCGGGCGGGCTGACGCGCAACCCGACATACGAGGAGGTCTGCAGCGGCAGGACCGGTCACGCCGAGGCGGTGCTCGTCGTCTTCGATCCGCAGACGATCTCCTACGAGCAGCTGCTGCGCGCATTCTGGGAGGGCCACGACCCCACCCAGGGCATGCGCCAGGGCAACGACGTCGGCACCCAGTACCGCTCGGCGATCTACTGGACCTCGCAGGCCCAGCGCGACGCCGCGCTCACCTCGAAGGAGACCTACGCGCGGATGCTGTCCGCCGCCGGCTACGGCGAGGTCACGACCGAGATCGAGCGGGCGGAGCCGGTCGGGGGCGGCGAGGCGGTCGGAGAGGGCGCGGCAGTCGACGGCGAGGCGGTCGGGAACGGCGAGGCCGCGGACGGCGGGGCGGGTCGCTTCTACTACGCAGAGGAGTACCACCAGCAGTACCTCGCGAAGAACCCCGGCGGGTACTGCGGCCTCGGCGGCACGGGCGTGAGCTGCCCGGTCGGCATCGCGACTGGGGGTTAGGCGGCCCCTTAAACGACGCGGCCCGCCGGAGCGGGCCGTGCAGCCGATTGATAACCGGTTCGGATGGTACCAAACTGGCGGGCGACGGGAGCGCGACGGCGACTAACTCGTCTCGGCGCATGATCGTTGCTGCCTGCTCGCGCCGCCCACAACGTGCGGAAGGTGTGGGAGTCGAACCCATCCGGAGGGTCACTCCGGAAGACCGGTTATCAATCGGCTGCGACGACCGCGTCGCTGCACCTTCCTGCACCGCAAGGTACTCAGCACATGGGACGGTTCGCTAGGAGGAGCCCCCCTGCATCGCCGCGGGCGCGGGGGCCGGCGTCGGCTGCCAGCCGGCGGGGTGCGGGCCGCCGAGCGTCGGCACGTCGGAGGGGTAGACCTCGTTGCCGTGGATTGCGTGATCGCCGATCTCGAGCTCCTCGTCGGAGAGCCTGAGCGGCAGGAAGATCCCGACGAGCTTCAGCAGCACGAACGTCGCGATCCCGCTGAAGAGGATCACCCACAGCGCGGTCTCGGCCTGCCAGCGCAGCAGTTTGCCGCTGCCGTGGACGAGGCCCGCGATGCCGGGCAGGTTCGTCGCGCCCTTGATGCCGATGTACTCGACGATGCTCGGGTCGGCGAGCACGCCGACGAGCAGGCCGCCGCAGAGTCCGGCGATCCCGTGCGTGTAGATGACGCCGAGCGTGTCGTCGACGTGCCTGAAGACCGGCGCCCTCGACAGGAAGCGGATCGCCATCCACACGATCGTCGAGGCGGCGACGCCGATCACGATCGCGCCGTAGCCGTTGACGAAGCCCGCCGCGGGGGTGATCGCGACGAGGCCCGTGATCATGCCGTTGACCGAGCCGATGAGCGAGGGCTTTTCGCGGAAGATGTAGTCCCAGGCGATCCACACGAGCATCGCGACCGCGGTGCAGAGGTTCGTGTTGAGGACCGCCGCGGAGGCGTTCGCGCCCGCGTAGTAGGAGTCGCCGCCATTGAAGCCGTTCCATCCGAGCCACAGCAGGCCGGCGCCGACCGCGACCATCAGCAGGTTGTTCGGGGCGTCGATCTCGCGGTCGCGCTGCAGGCGCGGGCCGATCACCCAGGCCGCGACGAAGCCGGAGACGCCAGCGGCGAGATGGATGACGTAGCCGCCGGAGTAGTCGAGCGCGCCGTGCGCGGCGAAGTAGCCGCCGCCCCAGATGAGGAAGGCGTTCACCGTGTAGACGACCGTGATCCACAGCAGCACGAACGGGATCCAGGCCTTGAAGTTGATCCGCCCGAGCACCGAGCCGAGCATGAGGATCGGCGTGATCGCGGCGAACACGAACTGGAAGTAGGCGAGCGTCGACGTCGGGAAGTGGAACGGCGGCCCGGAGGTGATCGACGGGATTTCCGCCTTGCCCTCCTCGCCGACATGCCCGAGGATGCTGCCCGGTTCGCCGAGGAAGGTGCCGAGGAACCCTTTCGCGCCGAAGATCCCGCCGCCGGCGTGGGCGATCGAGTGGCCGAAGCCCATCTTGAACGCCCACAGGCACCAGGCGACGAGCACGAGCGAGAAGGCGACGAAGGTGAGCATCATGCTGTTGACCGACCAGCGCTTCTGCATCACCCCGCCGTAGAGGACGGCGAGGCCAGGGACGCTCATGAGGCCGACGAGCGTCGCGGCGGTCAGCTGCCAGGCGTTGTCGCCGGGGTTGAGCCACTGCGGGTATGAGAGCCATTCACCGGCTGTCGCGAGGATCGACATACGCCTCCTATTTCCTCAGGGTGCCTGGACGCGCCGACGCTTCGCGACGGACGTCTTCCACTGCTGTCGTGGGCATGAAATCCCCTCGCCAGCCGGCGCGGTAGGGAGGCGTGGCCAACACTTCGCCGGCCGATTTCGACATCTGTAGAAGGCGTCAGCCGCCGCCGTAGCGCAGCTTCGCCTCGCGGCAGGCTTCGCGCAGCGCGCCGCCCGCGGCGAGCGCGGGGCTCTCGTTCGGAGTCGCGCAGAGCTCGCGAGCATGGGCGCCGCACGCGTGCGTGACGGCGCCGCCGAGCGTGCTCGCGAACGTGACTTCGATGCAGCCCGCCCTGCGGGGGTGGGCGTTGACGAGCGCGAGCGCGACCGCGGCGGCGATCGCGGCGAGCAGGCCGAAGGCGGCGCCGATCGCCGCGATCTTCGTCCTGCGCGTCCAGCGCAGCGGTTCCGAGAGCCGTCGATGTTGGCCGATCATCACCATGACGGCGGCGCGCTCTCTAGGTCTCGTCCGACCCGGTCGACCAGGTCTCGCTCTGCGACT
The DNA here is from genome assembly GCA_037915935.1 of Solirubrobacterales bacterium. GTDB lineage: Bacteria > Actinomycetota > Thermoleophilia > Solirubrobacterales > Solirubrobacteraceae > Palsa-744. The sequence goes on from JBAIYK010000130.1 coordinate 15,525, forward strand.
CGGCCTCGTGCGACCCGGTCGATCCGGTCTCGCCCTCCGCCTCGGGCGCGAACTGCAGCGCCGCGGAGTTGATGCAGAAGCGCTGGCCGGTGGGCCCAGGGCCGTCGTCGAAGACGTGGCCGAGATGGCCGCCGCAGCGGCGGCAGATCACCTCCGTGCGGCGCATGAAGAGGCTCCTGTCCTCGCGCAGCTGCACCGCCTCGGCGAGCGCGGGCTCGGTGAAGCTCGGCCAGCCGGTGCCGGAGTCGAACTTCGCCTGCGAGCCGAACAGCTCCGCGCCGCAGCCGGCGCAGCGGTAGCTCCCGGAGTCCTTGTTGTAGACGTAGGCGCCGGTGAAGGGCGGCTCGGTGCCCGCCTGGCGCAGCACCTCGTACTGCTGCGGCGTGAGCTGCTGCCGCCACTCCTGCTCGCTCTTCTGCACCTGCGGCTCTGCCATGCCTCTCCTTTTAGCACTCGCGAGGGCGCATCGGCGAACTGCTATGGTCACCTTACGTTCACGTAAGATTGAGGCAGATGAGCGTCGGACACGACATCCCCACCAGACGACCGCGGCGATCGCCGATCGCCGTCCGCCGCGGCGGCCACCCGCTGAGGACCCGTCCCGGCGGCCGGCGCCCGCCAATCGGCTCCCACGACAGCTACAAGTGGTGGGCGCTCTCCTGCACGAGCCTCGGGATGCTGCTCGCGGCGACGAACTCGGGCACGCTGATCATCGCGTTGCCGAGTCTCGAGCGCTCCCTGCACACTACCCTGCTCGCGCTCGTGTGGGTGATCCTCGCCTACCTGATCGCCGCGACCGTGCTCGTGCTGAGCGCGGGGCGGCTGTCGGACCTCTTCGGGCGCAGGCGCGCCTACGTCGGCGGCTTCCTCGCGTTCGCGCTCGCCTCGCTCGGGGCCGGCTTCTCCCCTGACGCGAGCGTCCTGATCCTGTGGCGCATCCTCCAGGGCGTCAGCTCCGCGTTCCTGTTCGCGAACGCGGCGGCGCTCGTGACGGACGCCTTCCCGAAGCGCCAGCTCGGGCTCGCGATGGGCGCGAACACGATGATCGCGGCAGTCGGGCTCGTGCTCGGCCCGGTGCTCGGCGGCGCGCTCGTCGCGATCTCCTGGCACTGGGTGTTCTGGTTCAACGTGCCGATCGCGCTCGCGGGAGCGGCCTGGGGCGCGCTCGTGCTGCGCGAGCTCGGAAAGCCCGACGACAGCCGCGGCTACGACATCGCCGGCACGGCCGCGTTCGTGCTCGGCCTGACCGGGCTCGTGCTCGGGATCTCGCGCGGCGGGCTCTCCGGATGGAGCGACCCCGTCACGCTCACGGGCCTGATCGCGGCGGCGGTCCTGCTGCCCGGCTGGGTCGCGATCGAGCGCCGCTCTGAGGCGCCGATGCTCGACCTGACGCTGTTCGAGAGCCGCCTCTTCTCCGCCGCGGCGGCGGCCGCGTTCATCAACGGCCTCGCCCGCTTCGCGCTGATGTTCGTGTTCGTCTTCTACTTCCAGGGCGCGAAGGGCGCGAGCCCGATCACGGCCGGCGTGCAGCTGATCCCGCTCGCGCTCGGGATGCTGGTCGCCTCGCCGATCGCCGGCCTCTACGCCGACCGGCACGGCTCCCGCGGGCTCGCCGCCGCGGGCATGGCTCTCACGGCCGCCGGCCTCGCCGCGATGACGAGCCTCGGCGTCCGCTCCCCCTACTGGCAGAGCGCGCTGTGGCTGGCGCTCGTCGGGATCGGATCGGGCGTGTTCAACAGCCCGAACACCGCCGCGATGATGGGTACGGTGCCCGCCCACAGGCGCGGCATCGCCGCCGGCGCGAGGACCCTGCTGCAGAACACCGGCGCGGTGATCTCGATCGCGCTCGTGCTCGCCGTGATCACCGCCGCCGTCCCGCGGCCTACGCTGTTCGCGATCTTCTCCGGCCTTACGAAGGGCCTCTCCCCTGCCGCGCTGACCCCCTTCATCTCGAACATGCACCTCGCGCTGTGGATGCTCGCGACGATCGCGGCGCTCGGCGTGCTCGTCTGCCTGATGCGTCCCCGCCACGTCCCCGCCCGCGCGCGGGCCGAGGTCGGCTCCGAGGTCTCGGATCTCCTATGAGCACGCCGCAGAGCGGCCTGACAGCGGCCGTCGAGCGCCCCGGCGAGCAGCGCGCGACGCTGCGGATCGGCGAGGTCGCGCGGATCGCGGGCACGACGCCGAGGACGATCCGCTACTACGAGGAGATCGGGCTGCTGCCGGTCTCCCCCGCGCGGGCCTCAGGACGTCACAGGCTCTACTCGCAGGACGAGGTCGAGCGCCTGGGCGAGGTGATGCGCCTGAAGAGCCTGCTCGGCGTATCGCTCGAGGAATTGAAGACGCTGCTGGCCGCCGAGGAGGCGCGCTCTGCCGTGCGCGCACAGCTGCGGCGCGAGCACGTGCAGCCGCAGCGGCGGCGGGCGCTGCTGCAGGAGGCGCTTGGCCACATCGACCGCCAGCTGCAGCTCGTGCGCGGCAGGGCGGCGGAGCTCGAGAAGCTGGAGCACGAGCTGTCGCAGACGAGGACCCGCGTGCGCCGCAAGCTGCGGGCGCTCGAGGATTAGGGCGTGCCAGAGGTCGAGTTTCCCCCGAGCCCCGAGGGCGTCCCAGGCGCGGTGAGCGACGCCTCGCACCTTCTAGTGTGAGCGGGATGGAGGGCGGCGATGGATCGTAAGTGGTGGACGCTGATCGCGGTCTGTGTCGCGATCTTCATGCTGCTGCTCGACATCACGGTCGTGAACGTCGCGCTGCCCTCGATCCAGCGCGACCTGCGCTCCTCCTTCGCGGACCTCCAGTGGGTCGTCAACGCCTACGCGCTGATGCTCGCCGCGCTGCTGCTGACCGGCGGCGCGCTCGCCGACCTGCTCGGCCGCCGACGGATCTTCACGCTCGGCCTGATCGTCTTCACCTGCTCCTCCGCGGTCTGCGGCCTCTCGACGAGCCCGCTGATGCTCAACCTCGCGCGCGCAGTCCAGGGAGTCGGCGGGGCGATGATGTTCGCGACCTCGCTCGCCCTGATCGCGGAGGCGTTCCACGGCCGCGAGCGGGGGATCGCGTTCGGCGTCTTCGGCGCCGTGACCGGCGCGGCGGTCGCGGTCGGGCCGGTGCTCGGCGGCATCATCACGACGGGCATCGGCTGGAAATGGATCTTCTTCGTGAACGTGCCGATCGGCGTCGCCGCGGTCGCGCTGACGCTGACGCAGGTGCACGAGTCGAGAGACCCACACGCGCGCGGCGTCGACTGGCTCGGCCTGATCAGCTTCTCCGGCGCGCTCTTCCTGCTCGTCTACGCGCTCTCGCAGGGCAACGCAAAGGGCTGGGGCTCGACGCTGATCCTCTCCTGCCTGATCGCCTCGGCGGCGCTGCTCGTCTTCTTCGTGCTCGCCGAGCGGATGCAGGCGCGGCCGATGCTCGACCTCTCGCTCTTCCGGCGGCCCGCGTTCACCGGCGCGAGCATCGTCGCCTTCGCGCTGTCCTCCTCGATCTTCGCGATGTTCCTCTACCTGACGCTCTACGTCCAGGACGTGCTCGACTTCGGCGCGCTGCAGGCGGGGCTGCGCTTCCTGCCCGTGACGCTGCTCTCCTTCGCGGTCGCGCCGGTCGCGGGCAGGCTGAGCGTGAAGGTGCCGGTGCGGCTGCTGCTCGGCAGCGGGCTGCTGCTCGTCGGCGCGGGCCTGCTCGCGATGACGGCCGTGGACGCGAGCAGCGGCTGGACTGTCCTGATCCCCGGCTTCGTGCTCTGCGGCGCGGGCATCGGCATGATCAACCCGCCGCTCGCCTCGACCGCGATCGGGGTCGTGCACCACTCCCGCAGCGGGATGGCCTCGGGCATCAACAGCACCTTCCGCCAGGTCGGGATCGCAACCGGGATCGCCGGGCTCGGCGCCGTCTTCCAGCACGAGATCGTGAGCCACACCGCTCGGGCGCTCGTCACGACCGGGCAGGCCGGCGAAGTGAGGACCGCCGCGCGTGGGCAGCTGCCGGCGCTGCTGCAGTCGGGCGAAGTCGGGCACCTGCTGCACTCGCTCTCCCCCGCCGCGCGCGGGGCGCTCGTCCACTCCTACAGGGTCGGCTTCACGGACGCCTTCACGAGCATCCTCCTGATCGCGGCCGCAGTCGCGCTCGTCGGCGCGGTGCTCGCGTTCGCGCTCGTGCGCCAGCGCGACTTCGTCGCCTCCGCCGAGCCGGGGGGCGAGCCGGCGCCCGCGGACGAGCGGCTCGGCGCGGTCGTGAGCTGAGCGGCCGGAGGCCGTCGATGTCCTGACCGAGCCGGCGGGCTCGAGCGGG